>DATJYZ010000001.1:0-15807 GCA_035499355.1 Burkholderiaceae bacterium
TCGGTCACTACGACGAGCCGCAATGCGTGCAGGTGTGCCCGGTCGCCTGCATCCCGAAGGATCCGCAGCGCGTCGAGACGCGCGAACAGCTGTGGGTCAAGTTCACCGTGCTGGTCCGCGCCAAGACCGGCGCGTGACGGTTCGTGGCGTCGGCCTGCCGCCGCAGCGTCAGTTGGCGCCCGGCGCGCGGTACCACGTGATCCGTTCGTCCTTGGCACGCGGATGGACGCTGCGCTCGGCGCGCTGGCCATGCACCTTCGGTGTGGCGGTACCGATCAGGACCAGCCCCTGGCGGGCCGCCGCCCGTTCGGCCTGCACGCGCTCGCGCGCCAGCGCGTCGGCAAGCCGCGCATCGAGCTGCGCCACCTTCTGGGCCTGCGCCATCTGCCCTGCGCTGCGCGCGTCGTCGACGGTGACCAGGCTGCCGCCCGAGCAGGGCTCCTGCGAGTAGCTGCTGCCGCAGCGGTAGACGCGGTCCTGGGCGTGCGCGGCGAGCGCCGCCGCCGCGAGCGACAGCGCCGCGACCCACGGGGTGGCCGCGTTCATGACGCGGGGGCCGCCGGAGCGGCTTTCGGTTTGGCATGGATCTTCATCATCGCGCGCTCCATCGGTCCGTCGATCAACAGCTCCAGCACGTCGAGCGAGCGCTCGACGCACGATTCGATCGCCTGTCGCTGCTCCGGCGACGGCTTGCACAGCACCCAGTCGGCGACCTCATCCCGATTGCCGGGATGGCCGACGCCGATGCGCAGACGCCAGAAATCGGCGCTGCCCAACTGAGCCTGGATGTCCTTCAGGCCGTTGTGGCCGGCCACGCCGCCGCCGAGCTTGAGCTTGACCTGACCCGGCGGCAGGTCGATCTCGTCGTGCACCACGAGCATCTCTTCGGGCGCAATCTTGAAGAAGCGTGCGAGCGCGGCCACGGCCTTGCCCGACAGGTTCATGTAGGTCTGCGGCTGCAGCAGGTACAGCGGCCCGTCGCGGCGATTCACACGGGCCACGAGCCCGTGATAGCCGCGCTCGCTCCTCAGCGCGGCGCCGAGCTTGCGCGCCGCACCCTCGATCCACCAGAAGCCGACGTTGTGGCGGGTGCGTTCGTACTCCATGCCCGGGTTGCCCAAGCCGACGATCAATCGAATCATGGCGACGATTATCGAGGTCGATGCCAAAACAAACGGCCCCCGTTGGGGGCCGCTGTTGGGGGAAGCGCTGCCGAGCGCAGCGGTCACTTCTTCTTCTTGTCGTCCTTCGCCGGGGCCGCCGCCTTGGCCTTGGCGGCGGCAGGTGCCGCGGCCGCGCCGGCGGCGGGTGCGGCGGGCGCAGCAGCCCCTGCGGCCGCTGGCACAGCGGCGCCGGGTGCGGCGGCGACAGCTTCGGCGCCAGCCGCGACCTCCTCTTCCTCGACCTTCGGCAGAGTGACCGCCACGATCACCGGATTGACCTTGCCGTGACGCACGATGCGCACGCCGGCCGGCGGCACGATGTCGGACACGTGCAGCGACTGGCCCTTGACCAGGCCGCTCAAGTCGACGCCGATGAACTCCGGCAGCTGGGTGGCCAGGCACTCGATCTCGACGTCGTTGGCGACGTGGCTGATCAGGCACTTGTCGGTCTTGACCGCGGGCGCGTTCTCCTCGCCGCTGTAGTGCAGCGGCACCTTGATGCGCAGCTTGGTAGTCGGATCGACGCGCTGGAAGTCGATGTGCAGCACCTGCTGCTTCCACGGGTGCATCTGGAAATCGCGCAGCAGCACCTTCTGGGTCTGGCCGGCGAGATCCATTTCGAGGATCGACGAGTGGAAGGCCTCCTTCTTCAACGCGTGGAACAGCGCGTTGTGATCGACCTCGATCGTGCGCGGCTCGCCCGCGCCGTAGACGATGCCGGGCACCTTGCCGGCGTTGCGCAGGCGGCGGCTCGCTCCGGTCCCCTGCAATGTGCGCTCGAAAGCGACGAACTTCATTTCTTCACTCCAATGATTGAGGGCCCGCGACCAGGCTCCTCGACAAAGGGACTCGGTCGAGTCCCAAACCTGAAAGGGTTCCCCGCAGGGGGAACCGCCTTACCTCTAGAAGTTATTGTTCTGTTCGGCGAACAGCGACGTCACCGACTCGCCATCCGAGATGCGCCGGATCGTCTCGGCGAACAGGAACGCCACCGACAGCTGCCGCACCTTCTTGTTGCCCTTGGCGGCGTTGCTCAGGGGGATGGTGTTGGTGATCACCACCTCGTCGAGCTGGCTGCCGGCGATGCGATCAATCGCCGGCCCCGAGAACACCGGATGCGTGCAATAGGCGTACACGCGCTTGGCGCCACGCTCCTTCAGCACCTCCGCGGCCTTCACCAGCGTGCCCGCGGTATCGATCATGTCGTCCATGATCACGCAGTGGCGACCCTCGATGTCGCCGATCACGTGCATCACCTCCGACACGTTGGCCGTCGGGCGGCGCTTGTCGATGATCGCCAGGTCGCTGCCCAGCTGCTTGGCCAGCGCCCGCGCGCGCACCACGCCGCCGACGTCGGGCGACACCACGACGAGATTCGGATACGACTTGCTCTTCACGTCCGACAGCAGCACCGGCGAGGCGTAGATGTTGTCCACCGGAATGTCGAAGAAGCCCTGGATCTGATCGGCGTGCAGGTCCATCGTCAGCAGGCGCTCGACGCCCACCGTCTCCAGCAGGTTGGCCACCACCTTGGCGCTGATCGGCACGCGCGTCGAGCGCGGCCGCCGGTCCTGCCGTGCGTAGCCGAAGTACGGGATCACGGCAGTGATGCGGCGAGCGCTGGCGCGCTTGAACGCATCGACCATGATCAGCAGCTCCATCAGGTGTTCGTTGGTCGGCGCGCAGGTGGGTTGCACCACGAACACGTCGCGCGCGCGCACGTTCTGCTGGATCTCGACGTCGACCTCGCCGTCCGAGAAGCGGCTCACCTTGGCCTTGCCGAGCTCGACGCCGAGCGTCTGCGCGATCTCGCGCGCCAGGCCCACGTTGGCGTTGCCGGAGAAGAGCACGGTGTTGAACAGCACGGCGCTTGAACCTTGGTGGATCAGCGAGGGGTTTGGCAGGGGAGGAAGGACTCGAACCCTCGAATGTCGGAATCAAAATCCGATGCCTTAACCAACTTGGCGACTCCCCTACACGGGCTGCGGCTCGTCGCCGCGGCCCAGAGCAAGCTGTCTCAGCCCGACCAGTGCAGCAACGGATGCACGGCCAGACTGCGGCACAGACGCCCGACCCACTGTGGTGGAAGATCTTGTGGATCCCACCCCGCCAGCGGCCGGTCGCCCGTGCCGGCTCTCGCGAACACCGCACTGCCCGAACCCGACATGCGACTGTTGCCGAAACGCTGGCGCAGCCACTGGGCCGCCTGGCCCACCTCGGCGCATTCGCGTTGTGCAACCGGCTGCAGGTCGTTGCGCCCGTATCCCTCGTGGGCGCAGTCGCTCAGCGTGGTGTCCGCAAGAAAGTCGGCGAGTATAACAGGGGGGGTCGCGCGCTCGAGGGCCGGGCTGGAGAAGATGGCCGCGGTGGCCAGCGAGGCCGATGGCTTCACGACCGCCAGCCACAGCCGCGGTGCCTCGATCGGCGTCACCTGTTCGCCGACCCCCTGCACGAATGCGTTCCGGCCGCGCACGAAGAACGGCACATCGGCACCGAGCGTGAGCGCGAGTTCGGCCAATCGCTCGAGCGGCCAGCGCAGGTCCCACAGCCGATTCAGAGCCAGCAGCGTGGTGGCGGCATCGGAGCTGCCGCCGCCCAGGCCGGCGCCGGCCGGCACCCGCTTCTCGATGCTGACATCGGCGCCCAACGGCGTGGCGCTGGCGCGCTGCAGTGCACGTGCCGCGCGCAGGCACAAGTCGTCCTCGGGCAGCGTCGTCGTCAAGTCGTGTCGCCGCAACATCGCGTCGCTGCGCCGCTCGACGTGCAACGTGTCGGCCCAGTCGATGAGCACGAATGCCGACTGCAGCAGGTGGTAGCCGTCGGCTCGGCGACCGACGACGTGCAGGAACAGGTTGATCTTGGCCGGCGCGGCCAGGTCGTAGAGCGCCTTCACCGCGAGCCTGCCGCAGTGGCATCGAGTCGCGCGCGCATCGTCACCGCCGGCGCCGCGTCGCGCCGGGCCTCCACCCAGCCGTCGTCGTAACGCGCCAGCGCAATCCGCCAGCCCATCTGCGCGAAGCCCGGCTCGCCCGCGGGCAGGTCCTGGGTCGGGGCACCCGGCCAGGGCCGACCGCGCAGCCAATCGAACAGCGCCGCCAGCGGCACGCGCTCCCCCAGGGTCTGCTCGGACAGCGAGTCGAGGTCGGGGTAGCTCGCGCGCTTGCCCGGGGTCTCGAGCACCGCTTCGCGCGGTGTCCAGTGCGCCTGCGCCAGCGTCGAGCCGAGCGGCGACGTCAGCACCAGCGCGCCGGTCTGCGCGTCGCCGCTGAGCTCGAAGGTGGCGCTCAACGCACGCACCGGGTCCGAGTCGACGCGCAGGCTGAGGCGGCCGCTCAGCACTTCGGCTCCGGCGCCGCGCGGCGGAGTCAGACTGGCGCAGGCCGACAGCAAACTCCACGCCGTGGCCGCGAGCCACAGCGAGGCACGTCGCCTCACAGGTTCACTTTGAGACGCGCCAGCGTCTCCTTGAGCACCTCGTTGGCGGAGTCGCGACCGCGGGCGTCCTGCCAGACGCGTCGCGCTTCGTCGCGCTTGCCCGTCGCCCACAGCACCTCGCCCAGGTGGGCGGCGATCTCGGTGTCGGGCCGTGCCGCGTAGGCCTGCCGCAGCCAGCGCAGCGCCTCGTCGCGGTTGCCCATGCGGAACTCGACCCAACCCATGCTGTCGACGATGAACGGGTCGCCGGGCGCCAGCGACATCGCCTTCTGGATCAACGCCTTCGCCTCCGGCAGCCGCACGCTGCGATCGGCCAGCGAGTAGCCGAGCGCGTTGTGCGCATGCGGGTTGTCGGGCTTGAGCTGGATCACACGCTGCAGCAGGCGCTCCATCTCGGCGTACTGATCGAGCTTGTCTTCGAGCATCGCCTGCTCGTACAACAGGTCGGCATCGTCCGCGAAACGCTTGTTGGCCGCGGTCATCACGTCGACCGCCTCGCGCCAGCGCTTGAACTCGCGCAGCAGCTGCACCTCGGCCAGCACCTTGGCGCGTGCCTCCTCGTCGTTGCGCTCCGGCACGCGGCGAATCAGCTCGCGCGCCTGCGTCATCTGGCCTTGGCGTGCCAGCAGCGAAGCCCGCCGGCTCTGCACGTCGAGCGCGCTCTTCGGATCGTCGATCTTCGCGAGCCAGGCTTCGGCCGCCTTGAGGTCGCCGCGTTGCTCGGCGATCTGCGCCAGCAGCAGCCAGGCCTGGGTCAGTCGCCTGTCGTCGGTGGCCTCGCCGGCGCCATCGGACGCGTCGGCGTCGGCGTCGCTGGTGTCCGTCGGCGCTGCGGGCTGCTTCTGCACCAGCTCGACATAGCGCTTCAGCGCAGTCTCGGCCTCGCGCGGCTGCTTCATGTCGAGCCGCAGCGCGCCCAGCGTCAACCACGGCGGGGCCAGGTTGGGCTCGGCCTGCGTCAACTGGTCGAGCTGTTGCGCCGCCTCGGCATAACGCTGTGCGCGCGTCAACGCAGCCACGTAGGACAGGCGCACGCCGGTATCGGTCGTCGGCTGCGCCAGATACTGCACGACCATCGACTCGACCTCGGGCTTGATCGGCATCAGCTCGATCGCAAGCTGCATCGGCGCCGGAGACTGCGGGTCGTCGGCCGCGGCCTGCTGCGCCAACTGCAGCGCCTTGGCGGGGTCGCTCGCGGCCAGCCACATGCGGCCCTGCGCCACGCGCGCCGCGGTGCGGGTCTGGGGATCGTCGCGATAGGCCGTGAGCCACTGTTCCAGCAGCAACGCGGCCTGCTTGCGATCGCTCATGCGTTGCAGCAGGCGAGGCGATGCCGCGATCAGCGCGGAGCGCTGGTCGGGCGGCGTCAACGCCAGCCAGCTCTTGTAAGGCTCGCCCGCCTCGTCGGCGCGATTGAGCGCCAGCAGGATCTGCAACTGGTAGCGGCGAGCGTCGATGCTGTTGGGCGCCGCTTGGCGCCAGGCCTTCGTGGCCTCGAGCGCCTGCTCGCCCGCGCGCCCCTGCAACGCGATGTCGACTGCGCGCCTGAACAGCGATTCGTCGCGCGTGCGCTTGGCCGCGTCGAACACCACCTCGTACGCCGAGCCGGGATGCCCGGCGTTCAGCTCGATCTCGCCGATCAGCAGTTGGTAGAACAGCGGCGCGTCGAGCGAGGAATTGTCGGGGTCGGCGCTGGCCGGCGCCGATGCCCGCGACTCGGGCTGTGGCGACTGTGCGGGAGCGGGCAGGCACGCCCATGCCAGTGCCGCGAAGAGCCCACCGAGCGTCCAACTGCGACTGCGATGACCGTGAGCCGGCACAAGGAACTCCCTGAGTACGCGGGCATTCTAGGCCGCCCGTCTGAACGAGGGGTCGATAATCGATGCATGCCCGAGTTGCCCGAGGTGGAGGTCACGCGGATCGGCCTGGCCGAACGTCTGCGCGGCGCACGGGTGCGCACGGTGCACCTCGGCGCACCCCTGCGCTGGCCGCTGGGCGTGACCGCGCGCACGCTGCACGACATGGAGATCGGCGAGCTGTCGCGCCGCGGAAAATACATCTGGATGCCGCTGGCCGGGCGCACCCGCAACGGCGGTCTGCTGTGGCACCTCGGGATGTCGGGCTCGCTGATGCTGCACGAACGCGCGCCGCCGCCGCGCGGCCGGCACGATCACTTCGAGTTGGTGAGCAGCGCCGGCACGCTGCGGCTCACCGACCCTCGGCGCTTCGGCGCGGTGTTGTGGTCCGACGCCATCGACGCCGATCCGGCGCGCAAGCTGCTCGCAGGCCTCGGCGCGGAGCCTTTCGATCCGGGTCTCACGGCGCAGGCGCTGCATGCCGGCCTCAAGCGGCGCCGCAGCGCGATCAAGGCGGCGCTGCTGGCCGGTGACGTGGTGGTCGGCGCGGGCAACATCTACGCCTGCGAAGCGCTGTTTCGCGCCGGGATTGATCCGCGCACGCGCTGCCATCGTCTGTCGCTGGCGCGCTGCGAGCGACTGCTGGGCGCGCTGCGCGAGGTGTTGTCGCAGGCACTGGCGCTCGGCGGCTCGACGCTGCGCGACTTTCGCGACACCCACGGCAGCGCCGGCGAGTTCCAGGCCAACGCGAAGGTCTACGGCCGCGAGGGGCAGGCTTGCCTGCAGTGCGGCACCGCGGTGCGGCGGGTTGTGCAGGCGCAGCGTTCGACGTTCTTCTGTCCACACTGCCAGACGCGGTAGCGTGTCGTGCAGTGGCGCTCGTCGGCCCCTCGGCGAGCGCCGGCCCAGCCCACTTTGTGACGGCTTGCGCGCACGCCCTGTCAGCAGTTGTATCGCCTGCCGGTTCGGCGTCGGTGGCTGCGCTAGGATCGCCCGGCCCGCTATCCGACCGGCTCATGACATCCACCCTCGCGCGTCGCCTCGACGCTCTGGCCGACTGGCGTCGTGCGCTCGACCGCGCGGTCGAGCAGTACGCTGGCTTCCTGGCCGATCACGAGTTGCGCGACGCTGCGGCGACCGCGCAGATCGACGCGCTGCGCCAGCGTCTGGCCAGCGACCGCCTGGTGCTGGCGTTCGTGGCCGAGTTCTCGCGCGGCAAGTCCGAGTTGATCAACGCGATCTTCTTTGCCGACGCCGGTCGCCGCGTGTTGCCTGCGACGCCCGGCCGCACCACCATGTGCCCGGTCGAGCTGTCGTGGGATCCGGAGCAGCCGGCCGGCGTGTCGCTGCTGCCGATCGACACCCGCTTGAAGCCGATCTCGCTGGCCGAACTGCGCGAGAAGCCCGATCTGTGGCGGCGCATCGATCTTCCGGTGCTCGAAGCGGCGCAGCTGGCCGAGGCGCTGGCGGAGGTCAAGCGCACGACGCAGGTGTCGCTCGACGAAGCGCGTCAGCTCGGCTTCTGGAACGACGAGCACCCGCAGGACAATCCACCGCGCGCGGCCGACGGCACGGTCGAGGTGCCGATGTGGCGGCACGCGCTGATCAACTACCCGCATCCGCTGCTCAAGCGCGGCCTGGTGGTGATCGACACCCCGGGCTTGAACGCGATCGGCGCCGAGCCCGAGTTGACGCTGGGCCTGCTGCCGTCGGCGCACGCCACGGTGTTCATCCTCGGCGCCGACACCGGTGTCACCAAGTCCGACCTCGAGATCTGGCGCGAGCACCTCGACGGCCGCGCGCTCGAGCGCTTCGTGGTGCTCAACAAGATCGACACGCTCGCCGATCCGTTGAGCTCGCGCCAGGAGGTCGACGACCAGGTGCGCCGCCAGTGCGACGTGGTGGCGCAGACGCTCGGTGTCGACCTCGCGCGCGTGTTCCCGCTGTCGGCGCGCGATGCGTTGGCGGCGCGCGTGGCCGGCGACGACGCGGCGGTGCAGACCAGCCGGCTGCCGGCGCTGGAAGAGGCGCTGTCGGCGCAGCTGATGCCGCAGCGTGCCGCCGTGATCGGCCGCATCGCCGTCGACGGCATGGAAGCGCTGCGCGCGCAGTCGGCCAAGCGCCTCGGCGACCAGCGGCGCCAGCTGACCGAGCAACTGCTCGAACTGCGCGGCCTGCGGGGCAAGAGCGGTAGCAAGGTCAAGCTGATGCTCGAGCGCGCACAGGCCGACTCGGCCGAGTTCGAGCGCTGCACGGTGAGGCTGTCCGCGCTCAAGGCCGTGCACTCGCGCCAGCTGAAGCAGGTGATGCAGCTGCTGTCGAGCGACCGCGTGCGCGACGAGGTCACGCAGATGCGCAAGACCAGCGACGCCAGCTGGTTCAAGCTCGGCGCGCGCAAGGCCTTCGTCGCGCTGTGCGCACGGCTGCGCGAGATGATGGGCCAGTCGACCCAGAAGGTCGGCGAGATCGAGCAGATGCTCACCGGCACCTTCAAGCAGCTCAACGCCGAGTACGGCTTCGCGCTGGCGGTGGCGCCGATGCCGAGCATGGAGCGCTACGAGCGCGAGCTGGCGCTGATCGAATCGAGCTACACGCGCTACCTCGGCGCCGCCAACGCGTGGCGCCTGTCGGCACCCGGCTTCCTCGAGCACTTCCTGCGCATGCTGGTGTCCAAGCTGCGCGTGGCGTTCGAGAACGCGGCCGGCGACATCGAGATGTGGAGCCGCTCCACCTCGGCGCAGATGGAGTCGCAGCTGCGCGACCGCCGCCGCGGCTTCAAGCGCCGCCGCGAGGCGCTCGAGCGCATCCAGAGCGCGGCCGGCGAACTCGAGCGTCGCATCACCGAGGTGCAAGCCCAGGACGAGCGCCTCGCCGGGTGGCTGGTGAAGGTCGACGCGCTGGCCGAGTCGCTGCGCCAGCTCGCGGCCACGCCGCCGTCGGCCCAGGAGGCGGCCGCCGATCGCGCGCCGCACCTGTCGCTGGTGCGCGCCAAGCCGGCACTGCACAGCAGCCCGGCCGAAGCCGCCGGCGGCGGTGCCTGACGCCGCGCCAGGGCCAGATCGCCACAGCACGGTGAGCCGCGCTCCTTCGCGCGCCGCGTCGGTGGCTGCGCGCGTGGTCGGCTGGCACCGCCGCCACGGTCGTCGCGGCCTGCCCTGGCAAGGGGTGCGCGATCCTTATCGCGTGTGGCTGTCCGAAGTGATGCTGCAGCAGACCCAGGTGGCCACGGCTTCGGCCTACTACGAGCGCTTCGTCGCTGCCTATCCCGACGTGGCCGCCCTCGCGGCCGCCAGCCTCGACGACGTGCTCGCGCTGTGGAGCGGGCTCGGCTACTACAGCCGTGCGCGCAACCTGCACCGTTGCGCGCAGACGGTGGTCGAGCGGCACGGTGGTGACTTCCCCCGCACCAGCGGCGAACTGGCGCAATTGCCTGGCATCGGCCGCTCGACCGCGGCCGCGATCGCGGCGTTCTGCTTCGACGAGCGCGCGGCGATCCTCGACGGCAACGTCAAGCGCGTGCTGGCTCGCTTGAGCGGCTTCGCGGGCGACCTGGCGACCGTGCCCGCCCAGCGCGACCTCTGGGCCTATGCCGATTCGCTGTTGCCCGGGCGGGCAGCCGACATGCCGCACTACACGCAGGGACTGATGGACCTCGGCGCCACCGTGTGCCTGGCGCGTCAACCGCGTTGCGACGCCTGTCCGCTGGCCGACCTCTGCATCGCGCGCAGCACCGGCCGCATCGCCGAGCTGCCGCTGAAGTCGCGTCGCACGCAGCGCGGGCAACGCAGCGCCGCGCTGCTGTGGCTGCACCACCGCGGCGACGTGCTGCTGGTGCGCCGGCCCGAACGCGGCGTGTGGGCAGGGTTGTGGAGCCTGCCCGAGTTCGGCGACCTGCGCGCCGCGCGCGCGGCGGTCGTGCGCTGGAAGGGCACCGAGAAGGCACTACCGCCGATCCACCACGTGCTGACCCACTTCGACTGGCACCTGCAGCCGCTCCAGGTGGCGTTGCCGCCGCGGACCGGCGATGCCGCGCGCGAGGCGATCGCTGCGCAACTCGGCGCACGCTGGGTCGACGCGCGCGACGCGCTGCGCATGAGCCTGCCCGCGCCGGTGCGCAAGCTGCTCACCGAGGCCACCGTCTGAGGCCTGCGCTCAGGCGGGGAGCACGCCTTTGCTGCGCAGATACTCGTCGACCAGCCGCAGGCGCATCTGCGGGTCCTCCAGCGCCATCAGCTTCTGCTTGGCCGCCAGCGAGATCGGCAGCAGCTCGCACCAGCGGTTCGCGACCCAGCCCGCGTCGTCGAACCGGTAGGGCTTGAGGAACGGCGAGCCCCCCTTGCGCTCGAGCGCGCCGATGGCGTTGGCCAGCGCACGCACACTGGCGATCAGCGTCTCCGGCGGTGCAAGCACGGGGTCGTCGTCGATGAGCCAGGCGCGCGCGGTCCACAGGCCATCGGCATGCTGCACCGGCTCGTCGATCTCGAAGCGCTGCGTCCCGAGGCAGCGCACGCGCAACACGCCGGCCTGTTCGGCGTCGACCTCTTCGATCCGGGCGAGCACCCCGGTGGTCTCGAGCAGCACCGGCTCGTCGCTCGCACCGCGCACTTCGGAGCCTTGGCGCAGGCAGATCGCGCCGAATGGTTGCTGCTCGCGCAAGCAACGGCTCACCAAATCGAGGTATCGTGGCTCGAACACCCGCAGCGGCAGCTGCGCGCCGGGAAACAGCACGCTCTGCAGAGGGAACAGCGGCAGGTCGGGCAGGCTGTGCGGGTCGCGTTCGGGGTCGTTCAATCGCTTGCGTCCAATTCACGGTGCCGCACCAGCGCAGCACCGCTGTCGGCCAGCCGCCGGGCCAGCTGCTCGACGATGTACACCGATCGATGCTGGCCACCGGTGCAGCCGATCGCCACGGTGAGGTAGCTGCGCTGGTCGGCCTCGAAGCTCGGCAGCCAGCGCCGCAGGAAGGTCTCGATCTGCGACAGCATTTCCGCCGTTTCGGGCTGCGCGCTCAGGTAGTCGGCCACCGGCGCGTCGCTGCCGGTGAGCGAGCGCAGCTCGCGGATGTAGTACGGGTTCGGCAGCACGCGCACGTCGAACACGAAGTCGGCGTCGAGCGGCACGCCGAACTTGAACGCGAACGACTCGAACACCAGCGTCAACGCGGCGGGACGCGCCTGCACCAGGCGCCGCACCCACGCGCGCAGGTCGGCCGGGCGCAGCTGGCTGGTGTCGACCACGGTCGACACCTCGCGCAGCTCGCCGAGCATCAGCCGCTCGAGTTCGATCGCTTCGACCAGCGCGGTCTGGTTGTCGCTGGCCTGTGGGTTGGCCAGCGGGTGCGGCCGCCGCGTCTCGGAGAAGCGGCGCACCAGCGCGTCGGTGGTGGCGTCGAGGAACATGGCGCGCACCAGGATGCCGACGCCGCGCATCTCGTCCATCAACGGCACCAGCGGCGACAGCGAGCGCGCCGCGCGCACGTCCACCGCCACCGCGACGCGGTAGGTGCCGCGGGCGTGCTCCAGCCGCACGAACTCGGGCAGCAGCTCCGGCGGCAGGTTGTCGACGCAGAAGTACCCTGCATCCTCCAGCGCGTGCAGCGCCACCGACTTGCCCGACCCGGAGATGCCGGTGACGAGCACCACCTCGCGCGTCGGCTCGTCGGTGGGCGACGGTGTCGTCGCTGGCTTCATGTGCGCGAGCGCTTCTTTGCGGGCAGCGCTGGCCGCGCAGGCGTCGCCGCGCCCTGCAGCAGCGCCTGTGCGTGCGCGGTGCCCGACAGTCGCTCGCCGCCGAGCATGCGGGCGATCTCCGCGACCCGTGCCTCGCCGTTGACGCGCTGCAGGTCGCTGTGGGCACGTCCGCCGACCTGCGTCTTGCGCACCACCCAGTGCTGGTCGCCGCAGGCGGCGACCTGCGCCAGGTGGGTCACCGCGAGCACCTGCGCCGATTGGCCGAGCTGCTTCATCAGCGCACCGACCACGTCGCCGACGGTGCCGCCGATGCCAGCGTCGATCTCGTCGAAGATCAGCGTCACGCCGCCCGCGGAATCGGCCGCGGCGTTGGCATCGGGGCGTGCGCGCGACGTGGTCACCGCGATCGCCAGCGCCAGCCGCGACAGCTCGCCGCCGGAGGCCACCTTGGCGAGCGCGCGCGGCGTCGCGCCGGCGTGCCCGGCGACCTGGAACTCGACATTCTCGAGGCCGAAGCTCTGCGGCTCGGACTGCGGCAGCAGGGCGACGTCGAAGCGCCCGCCGCCCATACCGAGGCCTTGCATCGCCTGCGTCACGGCGCGTGCCAGCACCTCCGCAGTGCCGCGCCGCAGCGCGCTGAGCTGCTCGGCGTCGTGGCGGTAGTCGGCTTCGGCCTTCGCCAGCGCCGCCTCCAAGGCCGACACGTCGCGTGCGGATTCCAGCGACTGCAGCTCGGCCTTCCACTGCGCCAGCAGTGCCGGCAGCTCCGCGGGCGGGCGGCGCAGCCGGCGCGCCAGGCCGTGCCAGGCGGACAAGCGGGCGTCGAGCTCGGACAGGCGCGACGCGTCGGCGCGGTCGCGGTCGAGGTACGCGTGCAGCGAGTGCGCCGCATCGGCGAGTTGGGCCTGCGCACCCTGCAACACCTCGACGATCGGCGCCAGGGCGGCGTCGTAGCGCAGCACCGGCTGCAGCGCGGCCAGCACGCGATCGGTCTGCTCGACCGCGCTGCCGTCCGCCTGCGACAGTCCGTCGAGCGCCGAGCGGGCGCCATCGATGAGCGCCTGTGCGTGCGACAGGCGACTGTGTTCGGCGTTCAACTCGTCCCACTCGCTGACGCCCGGCGCGAGACGGTCGAGCTCGTGGATCTGCCAGGCCAGCCGCTCGCGCTCGCGCTCGATCTCGTCGCCCCGGTCGCGGGCGCGCTGCAGCGCGACGCCCGCGTCCTTCCAGCGCGCGTGCAGCGCCGCGATGCGCGAGGCGTCGACGCCAGCCTGTGCGTCGAGCAGGGCGCGCGCGTCGCCGGCGCGCGTCAGGCGTTGCCAGGCATGTTGGCCGTGGATCTCCACCAGGTGCTCGGCGGCCTCGCGCAGCTGACTCACGGTGGCCGGGCTGCCGTTGACCCAGGCGCGGCTCTTGCCTTGCGCGTCAAGCGTGCGGCGCAGCAGCAGCGAGTCGCCGGCGTCGAAGCCCGCCGCCTCGAGCCAGGGCCGCAGCGCGGCGGGCAGCTGCTCGAACTCGGCGCTCACCTCGGCCCGCGCGCTGCCCTCGCGCAGCAGGCCGACATCGCCGCGGCTGCCGAGCGCGAGCTGCAGCGCGTCGACCAGGATCGACTTGCCGGCACCGGTCTCGCCGGTGAGCACCGAGAAGCCGGCTTCGAATTCGACCTCGAGCTCGGTGACGATCACGAAGTCGCGCAGTGAGAGTCGCTTCAGCATCTCGCGCACTCTGGCGCCGTTCCGGCGGCGCATCCCCCGGCGGGAGCCGCGGACCTGGCTTTGCCAGTCCGCTGGCGGAGCCCCCTCGGGGGGGGGCGGCCGCCAGGCAGCTTCGGGGCAGACGTTGTCACACCACGCCTTCGTACCAGCGCAGCTTGCGGCGCAGCGTGGTGTAGTAGCTCCAGCCGCGCGGATGCACGAAGCGCACGCGGTGCGGCGAGCGGCGCACGCGGATCTGGTCGCCGTGCTGCAGGCTGGTCAGGCTCTGCATGTCGAAATTGGCCGACGCGTCGCGGCCGGCGACGATGCCGATGCGGATCTCGCCGGAATCGGGCAGCACGATCGGGCGGTTGGACAGCGTGTGCGACGCGATCGGCACCAGCACCCAGCCGGCGATGCCGGGGTGCAGGATCGGGCCGCCGGCCGACAGCGCGTACGCCGTGCTGCCGGTGGGCGAGGCGATGATCAGGCCGTCGGCACGCAGGTTGGCCACGAACTCCTCGCCGATGTCGACGCGCAGCTCGACCATGCCGGCGGCGGCGCCACGGCTGACGACCACGTCGTTCATCGACAGCCCTTCGAAGATGCGCTCGCCGCCCCGCCACACCTCGCCCTCGAGCATGGCGCGATGCTCCTCCTCGTAGTCGCCGGCCACCAGCGGCTCCAGCGTCTCGCGCACTTGGCCGACCGGCACGTCGGTGATGAATCCGAGCCGGCCCTGGTTGATGCCGACCAGCGGCACCTCGTGGCGCGCGAGCTGGCGCGCCACGCCGAGCATCGTGCCGTCGCCGCCTACCACGATCGTGAGATCGCAGACCGCGCCGATCTCGTCGATGTCGAGCGCGCCGAGCGCGGAAATGCCGGTGGCGGCGGCCGTCTGGCGTTCGAGCGAGACCTTCAGCCCCTGCTGCACCAGGAAGTCTGCGATTTCCTCCAGCACCGGCCGAATGCCCTCGGCCTGGGGCCGGCCGACCAGCGCCGCGTGACGGAAACGGCTGCCCATGCGGCGGATTACACCACAGCGTTTTTCTCGACTCGGGCCTGCGCCGCAGCGTCCGTACAATGAATTTCGCCATGGACGAGCGCGCGCGATCGCTGCTGAAGACGCTGGTCGAGCGCTACATCGCCGACGGCCAGCCGATCGGCTCGCGCACGCTGTCGCGAGCGTCCGGGCTGGAGCTGTCGCCGGCCACCATCCGCAACGTGATGGCCGACCTCGAGGAGCTCGGCCTGATCGCCAGCCCGCACACGTCGTCCGGGCGTGTGCCCACGGCGCGCGGCTACCGGCTGTTCGTCGACATGATGATGACCACGCGGCCGCTGGAGGCCGCGCCGCTGAGCGCCGAGCTGGTCAGCGTGCGCGAGCAGTTGCAGCCCGACCAGCCGCAGCGCGTGATCGCGCAGGCGGCGCAGCTGCTGTCGAACCTGTCGCACTTCGTCGGCGTGGTGACGGCGCCGAAGAAGGCCAGCGTGTTCCACCACGTCGAGTTCCTGCGCCTGGGCGACAAGCGCGTGCTGCTGATCCTGGTGGCGCCGGACGGCGACGTGCAGAACCGCCTGATCATCACCGCCACCGACTACTCGCAGCCCGAGCTGATCGAGGCCACCAACTTCCTCAACAGCCACTACGCCGGGCTCACGATCGAGGAAGTGCGCGAACGCCTGAAGTGCGAGGTCGAAGCGCTGCGCGCCGACATCGCCGACCTGATGAGCGCCGCCGTGCGCGTGGGCGGCGAGGCGCTGGCCGAGAGCGGCGAGCAGGTGGTCGTCTCCGGCGAGCGCAACCTGCTGGGCGTGCAGGACCTGCACCACGACATGCGCACGCTGCGTGAGTTGTTCGACGTCTTCGAGCACAAGACGCAGCTGCTGCGGCTGCTCGACGTCTCCAGCCGTGCCGAGGGCGTGCGCATCTTCATCGGCGGCGAGAGCCACGTGGTGCCCTTCGAGG
>DATJYZ010000002.1:0-16745 GCA_035499355.1 Burkholderiaceae bacterium
TCACTGGCGAGCATGCCGAGCACGAACAAGAGACCGAGCACCAGCGCGCGCTCGACACCACCAAACTGCACGGCCAGGACCGCGAACAGCACCGACTGACTCAAGGTGTCGAACGAGAGAGCGAACAGCGAGCCCACGCCCATCACGGCCCAGGCACCGGACGTCCGCGCGGTGCGACCGAGCAGCCGATCGACCAACTGGCCACGCACACCCACCAGCGGCACGACGCTGCCCGCCGGGGCGCGCAGCGCGGCATGCAGGTTCACGATACCCAACAGCAACAGAAAGCCGATCGACACGGCGCCACCGACCGCCTCGAACCAGCCCGGCGGCACCCACTTCGCACCCAGCAGGCCGGCCAGCAACGCGATCGACAGCACCACCACGCCATGGCCGGCCGAGAACAGGGCGCCGCAGTAGCGCGCATGCGACTGCCCGCGCCGCGCGGTCACGCGGGTCAGCCCGTCGATAGCCGCCAGATGATCGGCGTCGAGCCCGTGGCGCATCCCCAGCAGGAACACCACACTGCACAGCGCGCCCCAGTCGGCCGGAAGGTTCTGCACGCGCGCCCTGTCTCGCTCTATGTATGAAGATTACATCAATCTTCATACACATACCATGCCAAGGCCCGCAGCGCGAGGAGCGAGGCCGCACCACCGCGGACGACGGGGCCGCGGCGCACGCTGCGCCGATCGTGCTGCCGGCCGTCAGGCGCCGGGGACGGTGGCCTTCTTGCGCCGGGGCCGACCGGCGGGATGCACCGTGGCGGGCTCCAGGTGCGAATGGCCGTGGGCGTTCCGCACCGCCATGGGTATCAGATGCAGATGGCCGTGGCTGACCCCGGGCTGCGCGATCACAGAGTCGGCAAACGCGCGAACCGCCGAGGTCTTGCCGTGAAGGATCACGGTCTCGATGCAGTGGTGGTGATCGAGGTGCGCGTGCGTGGTCGACACCGTGAGCTCGTGGTGGTGGTGCTGCAGGTCGGTCAGGCGCGACGCCAATTGCCGCTGGTGATGGTTGTAGACGTAGGTCAGCGTGGCGACGCAAGGTTCGTCGGGGCGCTCGTACAGTCTCGCGTTGCCAAGGTCCTGCCGCAGCAGATCGCGGAAGGCTTCGGAGCGGTTCTCGTAGCCGCGCGCGCGCACCAGCGCCTCGAAGGCATCCGCCAGTTCGTCGTCAAGGGACATCGTCAAGCGCTTCAACGGGTTGCACGGAGGTGGCGTCGCCCGACAGTCTGACACTGTCGATCCGTCTGTCGCCAGAGCCCCTGGACGTGAGCCCGGCCACAGGCCGGCTTGCTCGTCTGTCACTGGTCGCTGAGGTTCGACCGCGGGATCGAGCGGGAGACGGCCAACTCGCCCGGAAAGATCCACACCGGACTCGATCAATATGCACTCGTGGCGCGAGGGTCACCTCCTTAGAATCCTGCGCGTGCAACTTCTGCGTGTCCGCTCTGCGGTGATCGGCAGGATCGCCTTGCTGGCGGTCCTGCTGGCATCCATCGTGCCGTCGTTGACCTATGCCTTCGGCCTCACCAAGGGTGCCGCGTGGGTCGTGGTCTGCACTGCGCAGGGTTTGCGATGGGTGCAAGGCGATGCGGGCAGCGACGGTTCGGCACCGGCGTCGCGCCATGTTCTGGAACACTGCTCGTACTGCTTGAACCACGCGCCGGACTTGGCGCTGCCTTCGGCTCCGGAGCCCACGCCGCTGATTGCCGAGGGCCGCCGTGAACGACTTCGGGTCTTCCAATCCGACCGGTACGCGCAAGGCGCTCGGGTGAGCGCCCAGCCGCGCGCGCCTCCGCAAGGCGCCTGAGCGACGGAGTGCCCGGCCGGGTCCAGCTCCGTCGGGTGAACGTCGGCTGCCGCGCACGTCCGCGCGGTGACAGGAGACTTCTTGAACACATCCGAGCGCTTCATGCGTGGCCGGCTGGCCGTCGAAGGCAAGCACGGCAAGCCCGAGAGCGTCGAGGCGGAAGGCGCCGGTGGAGAACCTGGCGGGCGGCTACGAAGGCATGAAGCATTGATCCGTCCTCCGAAGCCGTCGCGCCGCGATCCATCGCGCCGCTGCGCCTGCGTGGCGGCGCTGGCCGGCTGTTGCCTGCCCAGGGTCGGGCCGGCGACGCCTCTGTCGCCGGCGCCGATCTTCGTGCTCAATTCGCTCGACGCCGACGTCAGCGTGATCGATCCGGCCACGCTGCACGAGACCCGGCGCATCCCGGTCGGCAAGGAGCCGCACCACCTCTACACGACGCCGGACGACCGCTCGCTGCTGGTGGCCAACGCGGTGGGCGACTCCATCACCTTCATCGACCCGCGCACGGCGCAGGTGCAGCGGGAGCTGACCGGCATCACCGACCCCTACCAGCTGCGCTTCTCGCCCGACATGCGCTGGTTCGTCACGCTGGCGAATCGGTTGAACCACGTCGACATCTACCGCTGGATGCCGGAGGATCCCGATCGGCCGTTGCAACTCGCCCGGCGCCTTCCCACCGGCCGCACACCCAGCCACCAGTGGATCGACAGCGGCAGCCGCACCGTCTACGCGTCGATGCAGGACAGCAGCGAACTGGTCGCGATCGATCTGGCCACACAGACGCTGCGCTGGCGCGTGGCCACCGGCAAGCTGCCCGCCGACGTTTACCTCACGGCCGACGACCGCACGCTGTTCGTCGCCCTGACCGGTGATCGCTTCGTCGAGGCCTACGACGTGTCCTCCGGCCCGGCACGGCTGCTGCAGCGCATCGAGACCGGGGAAGGCGCGCATGCCTTCCGCGCCCTGGGCGACAAGCGGCACGTCTTCGTCAGCAACCGCGCGGCCGACACGATCAGCCTGATCGACACCGCGGCGCGCGCCGTCGTCGCGCAACTGCCCGGTCCGGGCGGACCCGACTGCATGGAGCTGACCGCCGACGGCAAGACCCTGCTGGTGAGTTCGCGCTGGATCCGCAAGCTCACGCTGGTGGACGTGGCCACCCGGCGGGTGGTCGGCCAGGTGCGCGTCGGCACCTCGCCCCATGGCGTGTTCACGCTCGACCATGCGCCGCGCCAGTAGCCGGCTGGTGGCTGCACTGCTGGGCCTGGCGCTGGCACTGGGCGCCCGGGCGGCCTGCGAGCGCCCGGTATACCTGACCTTCGACACCGGCCACATGGGCATCGCTGCGCTGGTGGCCGAGGTGCTGGCGCGCCAGCAGGTCAAGGCGACCTTCTTCCTCGCCAACGAACCCACGCGGGACGGTGGCAGCAGCCTCGACGACCACTGGGCGCCCTGGTGGCGCGCACGCGCCGCCGAAGGCCACGCCTTCGGCAGCCACACCTACGATCACGTGTATTGGCGCGCGGACCGCGCCGACGGCCGCTTCACCGTGCGGCCGAGCGCCGGCCCACAGGCGGGCCGCAGCTCGACGCTGACTGCCGCCGGCTATTGCGCCGAACTGCAGCGCAGCGCCGATCGCTTCGAGGCGATGACCGGGCAGCGCATGCCGCGCTTGTTTCGTGCCCCGGGCGGCAAGACCTCGCCGGCGCTGCTGGCGGCCGCGCGCGGCTGCGGCTGGATGCACGTGCCCTGGAGCCCGGCAGGCTTCCTGGGCGACGAACTGCCCAGCGACCGGTGGCCGAACGAGCGGCTGCTCTCGAATGCGCTGCGTGACATCCGCGCCGGCGATATCCTGCTGGCGCACCTGGGCATCTGGTCGCGTCAGGACCCGTGGGCACCGGCCGTGCTCGAGCCCTTGATCAGCGGCCTGAAGGCGCGCGGGCTTTGCTTCGCCACCTTGCGCGAACACCCTGCCTACGGCGTTGCGTTCGCGGCCTCCAAAGCGCCACGATGAACCTGCCGGACGCACTCGATCAGGTCGCCGAAGGGTTTGCCCGCCTGCAGGACGGCCTGTTCGTACACCTGGTCTCGCCTGGCCTGCAGGCGCTCGGCCTGGCCTCGTACCAGGAGGATGGCTACCTGGCGTCGCAGTGGCTGCTGGTCGGCGTGCTGCAGCTGCTGGTCATGCTGATCGGGTTCGGCGCCCTTGAACGCTGGCGGCCTTTCGAGGTGCCGGCTGTCGACGCATCGGCGCGTCGTGAGCGAGGCCAGGCCGTACGGGTGGACGTGCTCTACACGCTGATCGATCGGCTGGGCCTGCAGCGGCTGCTGCTGTTCTTCGCGCTCGACCCGCTGTGGAACGCGCTGTTCGGCCGGCTCGCCGTCGCGGGCCTGGATGGCTGGCATCTGGACCAGTGGATCGCACCGGCCTGCCCCGGTGTCACCAACACGGCGCTGGCCGGGTTCGTCGCCTACCTGATCGTGCTCGACGGCTTCGGCTACCTGATCCACCGGGCTCAGCACCGCTACGCGTGGTGGTGGGCGCTACATGCGGTGCACCACAGCCAGCGCAACATGACGTACTGGAGCGACAGCCGCAACCATCTGCTCGACAGTGTCCTCGTCGACAGCCTCGTGGTGCTGTTGGCGCGCGTGATCGGCATCGCCCCGTCGCAGTTCGTAGCGCTGGTGGCGCTGTCCAAGCTGCTGGAATCGCTGTCTCATGCCAATGCCGACCTGCCGTTCGGCCGCCTGGGCGAGCGGCTGCTCGTCGGCCCGCGCTTTCATCGCCTGCACCATGGCATCGGCATCGGCCACGAGGACGCGCGCACGGGCCGGCTCGGCGGCTGCAACTTCGCCGTGCTGCTGCCGGTGTGGGACTTCCTGCTGGGCACGGCGCGCCATGACCTGCGACCCGGCCCCACCGGCATTCGGGATCAGCTGCCGGAGATGGGTGGACGCGACTACGGCCGCGGCTTCTGGGGGCAGCAGGTGCGGGCGCTCCGTCGCTTGACGAGCGCACTGGGTCGAACTGCGATCGACAGACCGCCTGACGCCCCGCTGGCGCCGTGAGGTGTCTCCTTGTTCGACGCCGGCACCGCCCGCGTCCATGCCGGCAGGCCGTCGCCGTCGTCGATGTGGACCTGCGGGCTGTGCATGCGCGGGTCACCGATGCTGGTGGGGCGCCGTTAGATCACGGGTTGCTCGCGATCGAAGCACCCTGCCGTGGGATCGCCGGGTGCGGCCAGGATCATGGCCTTGGCGATCTTGTTCGACGACGTGCGCGGGAAGTCCGACACCACCTGCACGTAACGCGGCACCTTGAACGCGGCCAGCTGCGTGCGACAGTGCGCCAGCAGCGCCACGGGCTCCAGCGCGGCGCCAGGCTGTAGCTGCACCATGATCTTCACCTCCTCGCCGCGTCGCAGGTCGCGCACCGGCACTGCGGCGCAGTCGGCCACCTGCGGCAGCTGCCGCACCACGGCCTCCACCTCGCGCGCGGCGATGTTCTCGCCGCTGCGCCGGATCATGTCCTTGAAGCGACCGACCAGCCGCAGGAAGCCTTCCACGTCGGCCACGAAGGCGTCGCCCGTGCGGAACCACTCGCCATCGAAGACCTCCCGATTGGTCTCCGGGTGCCGGAAGTAGCCTTCGAAGAGGTGCGGGCCTTGGACTTGGAGCTCGCCCACCTGGCCGGGCGGTGCCGGGCGACCGTCAGCATCGACAACCCGCACTTCGCGCCGCAGCGCGGCCACACCCACCGAGACCGGCCGGTCGCCGGCGGGCCAGCCGCGCGGCATGGCCGTGCCAAGGCCGATCTCGGTCATGCCGAAGGCTTCCACGGCCACCGCGGGCGCCAGGCGCTCGTGGAACAGCGCGCGGGATTCGGCGCTCCATCCGAACGTGAACACCATCTTCAGCGCCAGCGGCCGCCCCCGCACGGTGTCGAGCGACTTCAGCGCCAGCTCGGGCAACTGGGCCCACTCGATGCGGTGCTCGGCGAGCCAGCCGAAAAAGCGCGAGCCGCTGATCTTCTGCGCGGCCACCAGCGTGCCGCCGCAGCGCAGGGCGACCAGCAGTTGCCAGAACGGGTCCATGTAGAAGAAGGGCTGCGCAGTGAAGAAGCGGCGCATCGGCGCCACGTGCAGCATCTGCGCTCCGCGCGCGAGATTGAGCCAGTAGCCGTGCGTCAACCGGCAGCCCTTCGGGAAGCCGGTGGTGCCCGAGGTGTACTGCAGATTGGCCAACGTACCCTGGGTGGGCGGCGGGAGGTCGGGGGCTGGCAGCCCAGCGCCCCGTGCGATGAGCGCGTCCCAGGCCGAACCGTCGCCCGGCACGCCGCCGCAGGCGATGACGCGCTCCGGCGGCAGACTCGCGGGCCAGGGGGTCACGTCGTCGGCCATCGGTGCCCGCTCGGCATCGACGATCCATGCGTCGACCTCGGCGTCGCCGAGCACGTAGGCAAGTTCGCGCGCCGTGTAGCCTGGGTTCACGGGGACGGTGGCCGCGCCCAGCTTGAGCAACGCGAACCACGTGATCGGCCAGGCGATGCCGTTGGGCAGCATGACCGCCACACGCGAAGCCGGGCCGATGCCGAGCTCGTGCAGCGCCCGGGCAAGGTCTGTGCTGTGCCGATCGAGCCCGGCGCAGGTGAGCGTGTACCCCAGCTCGAACAGATCGAGCAGCACGCGCTGAGGATCGGCCGCCGCCGCCTCGGCGAGCAGGGCAGGGACATGCGGGTGCAACGGCTCGGCCGCCACGCGGTCGAGCTCAGCGCGCCAGTGCTGCAGCCGGCGCGAGGCCTCAGTCATGCCGGCCCCCGCCACCCTCGGCGCCCCCGCCACCCTCGGCGCCCTCGCCGCCTTCGCGGCGCGCAACGTCCTTGCCGCGCTTGAAGAACCCAGTGCCCGCGCCGTAGCCTTCGTAGCCGATGCGTTGCAGGCGGTACAGGTTGAGCGCATAGCGAAGGTTGTCGTCGCGCGAGAGGTCGAACGAGCGGTAGTACGCCTCCATCTCCACGCGCACGGCGACCGGTGGCTGCGCCGCCACCTGCTCGGCCAGCGCCATGGCCCCGGCCATCAGCGCCGATTCAGGCACGACCTCGTTGACGAGGTGGTAGGCCAGCGCCCGCTCGGCGGACATGAGTTCGCCTGTCAGCGCGAGACGCATCGCTTCGACGTGCGGGATCTGCAGGCCCAGCCGCGTGAGGCCGCCCGCCCCACCCATGCCATAGCCGATCTCGGGCAGGCCGAACTGTGCCCGCGTGCTGGCCACGCGCAGGTCGGTGAGATGCAGCAGGTAGACCATGCCCTGGCCCAGACAGTAGCGGTCCACGGCGGCGACGATGGGCTTGTAGCGCTCGAGCTTCATGACGTCGACGTCCCAGCCAGGCCGGTGAGGGGTCTCGCCTTCGTTCTGGTGCAGGAACAGGTAGCCCTCGAGCTCCTGCTGCCGCGTTCGTTCGGGCAGAGCGACCTTGATGTCGTCGCCGGCGCAGAAGCTGGCGCCGGGGCGTCCCGTCAGCACGCCCACGCGCACGTCCGGATCGACCAAGAAGGCCGTCAGATGGCTGTGCAACTCGCGATGCATCACCGGCGTGAACACGCCGAGCTCGCCGTTGTCGATGGTGAACACGGCGACCTGGCCGCGTCGTTCGTAGGTGACAGGCATCGTGACCCTCGTTCAGCGCCGGCGCAGGGCCTGGGCGACCAGCACGGCTGCGCTCATGACGACGAACAGCACCGTGGAGGCAGCCGCCAGCGTGGGTGACACGCGCAGCAGCGCCTCGTCCCACATCTGCTTGGGCAGCGTGGCACTCAGGCCCCCGGTGACGAAGAGCGCGATCGTCAGCTCGTCCAGCGAGGTGACGAAGGCGAACAGGAACGCCGAGAGCAGGCCCGGCGCGAGCAGCGGCAGCGTGATGCGCACCAGTCGCCGCAGCGGCGCCGCGCCGCACACCGCGGCCGCCTGGTCGAGCCGCTCGTCGTAGCCCTGTACCACCGCGATGAGGGCGGTCACCACGAACGGCAGCGCGATGACGACGTGGCCGAGCACGAGCCCGAGCCACGAGCCGACGAGGCCGATGCGCGCGAAGAGATAGAACAGCCCGATGGCGATGACGATGCGCGGCACGACCATCGGCGAGATCATGAACACCAGCACCGGCAGCCGCGCCCGCCCGGCCCGTCGCACGAACCACACCGCGGCCGGGTAGGCCAGCGCCAGGCTGAGCACGCCGGTGACCGCGGCGACGCTGAACGAGCGCCAGGCGGCGCTGCGCCAGGCGGGCGTGTCCAGCGCCGCGTACCAGCGGGTCGAGAACAGCTGCGGCGGCCAGTCGATGATGCCCGAGGTGCTGAACGACACCGGCACGAGGAAGAGCGCCGGCAGGGCCAGGAAGGCCACCGTGGCCAGCGCGAGCCCGTCGCGGCCGAGCGTGAGCGGCCGTGCCGGCAGCGTACGCGCCACTGCGTCGAAGGCGATCCAGGCGCGCCGCCGCCAGTGCGCGCGCCGGCCGGCCAAGCGCGCGGCGGCATCGGCCGCGTCAGCCCGCTGCACGCGCGCGCGACCGACCAGCGTCTCGATGCCGAAGGCGCGCACGTAAACCCAGAACAGCAGGGCCACGACCGCCAGCATGGCCGCTGACGCTGCGGCCGCCAGCGGCCAGTTCAGCAATTCCTGCACCAGGTCGATGATGATGTTGGCGGCCATCGTCTGGCGGGGGCCGCCCAGCAGCGCCGGGACGATGAAGAAGCCGAGCGCGGTCACGAAGACCATGAGTGCGGCCGCCGCGATGCCCGGCGCCAGCAGCGGCAGCGTGACGCGCACGAATGCCTCCACGGGCCGGGCCCCGAGTGTGGCTGCCGCGGGGACGAGGCGGGCGTCGATGGCCTGCAGCACCGGCAGCAACGTGAGCACGGCGAATGGCATGAGCCCGTGCACCATGCCGATGATGACGGCACCGAGGTTGAAGAGCAGCGGTGCGGCCGCCGGCTCGCCGGTGAGCGCGGTGATCAGCGCATTGACGGCGCCGTTCTTGCCGAGCAGCACCATCCACGCGAACGACTTCACCAGAAAGCTCGTCCACAGCGGCAGCAGCACGAGCAGCGTGAGCCACTGCTGTGCGCGGCCGGCGAGCCTGTGCACGAGCAGCGCCACCGGCAGCGCGCCCAGCACGCACAGCAACGTGGTCAAGACGGCGATGTGCAGCGTGCGCAGCAGCACGGCGCGGTAGACCGGCGTCGTGGCCAGGCGCTGCAGGGCGGCGAGTTGCCAGCCCGACTCTGGTGTCCACACGGCCAGGGCCAGCACGGCCAGCACCGGCAGCACGAACAGCGCCAGCAGGAAGATCGCGAGCGGCATGAAGGGTGCCGCCCCGCGCAAGCCACTCGAAGTGAGCAGGCCGCATCGCGTGACCGTCGCCTGGGATGTCGCTGCGTTCATGCCGCCACCGCGTGCAAGGCGCCGGGTGGGGCGAACAGCGCGACCTCGGCGCCCTCCTGCGGCTGCGCATCGCGGCGCGTCGATGCCCGCGTGGGTTGCAACACCGCGAACAACGTCTCCCCACTGAGAACCTCCCAGCGTGTCCACGCGCCGAGGAAGCTGCAGCCGACGACCCGGCCACGCCAGGCGCCCGCAGGCGCGGCATCGGCCGGCGCCAGCTCGATGGACTCCGGCCGCAGCAGCGCGAAGGCCGGCGTGCCAGGCGCGATGGCCCCCGCTGGCACCTCCGTGCCGAGCCCGGCGAGGCGCAGTGCGGCACCTTCCCAGCGAGCCTCGAGCAGGTTGGACTCGCCGAGGAACTCGGCCGCGAAGCGCGTGCGCGGCGCGAGGTACAGCGCGTGGGGCGTGTCGAGCTGCTCGATGCGCGCCTCGCGCATCAGGCAGATGCGGTCCGACAGCGTCAAAGCCTCCTCCTGGTCGTGCGTCACGTACAGCACCGTCACGCCGAGCTGGCGGTGCAGCCGCGCAATCTCGGCCTTCATCTCCTCGCGCAGGTGGCGGTCGAGCGCACCCAGCGGCTCGTCCATCAGCACGACGGCCGGCTGGTAGGCGAGCGCGCGCGCGAGCGCCACGCGCTGCTGCTGGCCACCGGAAACCTCGCGGGGCAGCCGGTTGGCAAGCGAAGCCAGCCGCACCATGTCCAGCGCCTGCCGGGTGCGCTGCGCCACCTCGGCCGCCGGCAGCCGGCGCGCCTGCAGGCCGAAGGCCACGTTCTCGGCAACGCTCAGGTGCGGGAACAACGCGTAGTGCTGGAACACCATGCCGAGGCCGCGCGCGTGCGGCGCAGTGCGGGTGATGTCGCGGCCGTCGAGTTGCACGCAGCCGTGGTCGGGCTCGACGAGGCCGGCGACGATGGACAGCAGGGTCGTCTTGCCCGAACCCGAGGGGCCCAACAGCGTTAGAAACTCGCCGGCGGCGACGTCCAGCGAGGTCGGTGCCAGCGCCACCACGTCGCCGTAGCGGCGGCCGACCTCCTCGATGCGCAGCCGCGCGGTGCCCGGCATCAGGTGGTAACCCAAGCGTTGAAGCGCTCGGTCACCGCGTCGCGGTTCTTCGCCCAGTAGCCGACATCCCACTCAATGCCGCCGCGCGCGTTCTCCGGGTAAGCCGGAAACGTGCGTGCACGCTTCGCATCGACGAAGTCGTAGGCCTTGGGCAACGTGGGGCCATAGGCGAGGTTCTTGGTGAACTCGGCCTGCCGCTTGGCGTCGGTGGCGAACTTGATGAACTCGCGGCACAGGTCGGCCCTTGGCGAACCCTTGGGGATGATCCAGCCTTCAGTGGTGAAGAGGTGCTGGCTCCACATGATCGACACCGGTGTGCCCTCGTCGGCCACGACCTGCGCGCGCGCATTCCATGTCGGGCAGAAGTCCACTTCGCCCGACTTGAGCAGTTGCGATGTCTGGGCGCCGCTCGTCCACCAGACGGCGATCTCCTTCTTCACGCGCTCGAGCGCCCGGAAGGCCCGGTCCACGTCCAGTGGATAGAGCTGCGCCGGCGACACGCCGTCAGCCAGCAGCGCGTACTCGAGCGTCTCCATCGGGTTGCGGCGCAGCGCGCGCCGGCCAGGGAAGCCCGTGAGGTCCCACAGGTCGGCAAAGGAGCGGGGGGCCTTGCCGGCAGGCATGCGGTCGCTGCGGTAGGCGAGCACGCTGCCGACGACATCGACGCCCGCGTAGGTGGCGGCGCGGTAGGGGGCGGGCAGGTCGCGCAGGGTCGCGTCGAGGTTCAGCGTCTCGAGGTACCCCATGCCGAGCAGCGCGTCATGCACGTCGCGGCTGACATGGGCCATGTCCCACGTGTACGACTTGGTCTCGACCATGGTCTTGATGAACGCGGTGGGCTGGTGCTGCCCAGTGGCCGGCACGATCTCGATGCCCGTCGCCTCGCGGAAGGGCTTGTAGAACGCGGCGCCGAAGCCCTCCGCATAGGGACCGCCCGGGTCGCGGATGACGAGGCGCTTGTCCTGCGCCTGCAGCAGGCCGTTGTTCATCCAGAGCGTGAGGCCGATGGTGCCGGCGGCCCCGTGGCGCAGCACCGAACGACGGCGAGGATGGTGGGGTGTAGTACGAGAGGCATCGTGGCGCATGGCGGTCTCCGTGGCGTGGGGCGCTGACAAAAGTGACACTACGTCACTTCCTGATGTTGCGCAACGGTGCCGTCCCGGACTCCTGGAGGGTCGCGGTCGCGGCACACTGGTCGCATGTCGAAGCGCAGGGGCGCCAGCGCGGCGTCGAGGGATCGCGGGAACGTATTGGCCTTCGAAGGTTGGCTCGAACGGCGTCATGGCGACGTGGCGGCGGCGCGAGATGGCGGTCCGGACGCCACAGTTGGCGAGAGAGGCAAGGGCGGCAAGGGCGAGCGCACGCGCGCGCGCCTGCTCGTCGCCGCGGCCCGCCAGCTCGCCAGCGCGGGCTACGCCCAAATGGGCATCGGCGAGATCTGTGAAGCCGCGGGCGTGACGCGCACGGCGCTGTACAGGCACTTTCCGAGCAAGAAGGAACTCGTGCTCGCGCTGGTCGCCGAGTTCCAGCAGTTCCTCGGCGACGCGCTGCGCGAGGGCCGTCGTCCGGCGCGAGCCGGCACCGACGATGCGGTGCTGGCCACCAACCTGGCCTACGTGCGCCTGTACCGGGCGCACGCCCGCCTGGTGCATGCGGTGCAGGAGGTTCGCCACCTGCTCGACGATGCGCAACGAATGAAGTTCGAGATGAACGAGCAGTGGGCACGCAAGGTGGCGCTCGCGATCGACGCCGGCGCCGCGACAGGCCGTGCCTTGCCACGCGACAAGGCCTCGCGCGAGGCGATGGCCAAGGCCTACGCGTTGGAGGCGATGGTCGACGGCTTCTTGGCCGAGTGGATCCTGCGGCGCAACCCGCACCTGGCTGCACTGCACCTGAGTGACGAAGACATCGCGCGCGTGCTCACCGAGGCCTGGCGCGGGGTGCTGCAGCGGCGGTGACGAGGCCGTGCCGGGTGCCTGCGCGCGGCGCGCGGTCGCGGCCTTCGTCTGGGTGGGCTCGCCGGAGGCATCCAGGGAGCCACTGAGTCGAGACCACGACGAGCATTGCCTCGTGGAGGTCGCCGACGGGGTGGCGGTGCGTAACGGCAGCTTCACCGCCCGCCCCAACTGGCCCGTCCCTCAACCCGTCCGATTTCGCCCGCACCGCCGGTTGCCGGCCGCTCACAACTCCAGCCGCACCGAACCGACCACAGTCCGCGGTTGTCCCGGCATGACCCCGAAGCGCGGACTGGCGTCGTAGACATTGCTGTTGATGAAGTAGCGCCGGTCGAACAGGTTGTTCACGTTGAGCTGCGCAAACACCCGCTTGCCGGCGACCGTGAACGCATAGGCCGCGAAGGCGTCGACTGTCGCGTAGCCGGGCATCTGGAACGTGTTCTCGTTGTCGCCCTGGCGCTGACCGCGCGCAAAGATGCCCGCACCCAGCGACAGAGGGGCCGAGGTCGGACGAAGCTTCGCCCACAAGCCACCCGAGTGACGCGGTACGTTGGCGATGCGGTTGCCCTGCAGGCCGCTGTCGTCGCGCGTGAACACGGCGTCGGTGTAGGCGTAGTTGGCAATCAGGCTGAGCTGCTTGGTCAGCTCGCCGCTGACGTCGAACTCGACGCCGCGACTGCGCGCCTCGCCGGTTGCGCGCAGCGCGGTGGGGTCGGGAGAAGACAAGTCACGCGTCGCCATGTTGGTCTTGGTGATCTCGTACAGCGCCAGCGTCGACGTGAGTCCGGCGGCAAATTCGGCCTTGACGCCCGCCTCGTAGGACTTGCTTCGCTCGGCCGGCAGCGGGTGCCCATCGATGTCGGACTTGATGCCCAGCCCGGTACCCCAGGTGCCCAGGGATTCGACGTAGTTGGCATAGGCCGCCAGCGTCGGCGTGAACTGATACAGCGCACCAAGCCGCGGGCTGAACTTGTGCTCCTTCGCGTCGCTGATCGGGACGTCGGCCAGCGTGCTGCCCGGCGGCGCGTACTCCAGCGTGATGCTGCCCGCACGGGCCTGGGCCCAGTCGTAGCGCCCGCCGACGAGCAGATGCAGTGCGTCACCGACCTTCATCTGGTCTTGCAGGTACAGACCGGTCCATTGCTGGTATCCCACGCTGGTCCAGTCGGGCGGCGTGGACCGCAACGTCTCGTGTGCGCCCCAGGCCGTGGGCCTGAAGTAGGTCGGGCTGTAGATGTTGGTGGTGTCCACCGGCACCCAGCCGTTGACGAAACCGACGTCGTCGTAGCTGAGCCGGTAGTAGTCGAGGCCGACCAGCACGGTGTGCGCGATCCCGGCGCCCTCGAGGTGACCCGTCAGGTCGAGGAACGTGTTCAGGCCGTGCGAGCGACGCTTGTCGAACCACGGCGTGATGCTGAAGTCTCCCGTGCTCTCGTCGATGCTGCCGCCAAAGAACTCCTCGAAGTCGATGCTGTCGGTCACCCAGGCCACGCCGTTGCGCAGCTTCCAGTCGCGGCCGAGCCGATAGGACCAATCCAAGGCGACCATGCCGCGGCGGACTCGCGCGTAGTCGCCTTCGTCGCCGCCGAGGTAGGTGGTGATCGGGATGTTGGCCGGCCGGTCGCCGATCGCGACGATGCCGTTGCCGGTGAGCGGACGCACGTCGCGCGCCTCGATGTCGAGGTTGACCTCGAGGTCGGCATTGGGCCGCCAGGTGAGGCTCGGCGCCAGGAACTGCGTGCGGCCGTGCGGCGCGTGGTCGATGAACGAATCGGCGTCGAAGTAGGAGAAGATGCCGCGGTACAGGAGATGGCCATCGGCATCGACCGGGCCGGTGGCATCCAGCGTGGTGCGAAACAGGCTGTCGGAGCCGACCAGCTGTTCGATCGAGTAGGCCGCCTGCGCCTGGGGGCGCTTGGTGACGACGTTGATCAACCCGCCGGGCTCGATGCGGCCGTAAAGCATCGCCGCAGGCCCCTTGAGGACCTCGACGCTGTCGATGTTGGCGACGTCCACGCTGCTGCGGCCGACACCGCCGGCGACGCGCATGCCGTTGCGCAGCGTGTTGTTGGTCTCGAATCCGCGCAGTGCGAAAGCCTCGTACAGATCACCGTACCCATAGTTGGCCTGCACCCCGCTGACATTGCGCGTGGCGTCGCGCAGATTGATCGCCTGCTGATCCTTGAGCACCTGGTTGGGCACGATCTCGACCGAGAATGGCGTCTCCAGCAGCGGGGTGTCGGTCTTGTTCGCGGTCGACGCCTTGCCCGCACCGTAGCCGCGCTCGCTGGTTCCCGTGATGACCACGGTGGGCACCGGCTGCGAATCGGCCGAGGACTGTGCAACCGCGTGCCCCGTGGCGAGGGTCAGCAACGCACACCCGAGCCGGTGCCTGTCGAATGTCTGCATGGTCCCTCCATCGATGTTTGAAATTGGCTTCCTGAGTCACAGGCCAAAGCGCTCGTGCCAGCGCTGCGGCACGATCGCGTCGACGAGCGTGGCGATCACCATCGACGCGCCCAGCAATGGATATAGAAGTCCCAGCAGCACCGCCACGGCGATCGCGCCGCGCGCCGCGCGGTCGCCGGCCAGGCGCGGCGGCGCGGCCAGCCGGCCGTGCGGCCGGCGCTTCCACCACATCACGGCGGCGCTGATCGCAAGCACGACGATCGAGGCGCAACCGGCCAGCATCACGAGTTGGTTGACCCATCCGAACTGCCGCCCGGTGTGCAGACTGATGCCCCACTCGGTGAAGCGGCCCGCGACCCCGTAGTCGCGATAGCCGACGTCGGCCAACACCGCTCCTGTGTACTGGTCGAGGTGCACCACCCGCTCGGCGGTCGCGTCGTCGGGAAAGCTCGTCGCGGTGTACACGCCGCGCGCGCCGTCCGGCAGGTTGACCGGCGTCCCGGTCGGCAGACCCAGACGCTCGAAGATGCGCAGCGCTTCGTCGAGGCCGATCGGCCGCGCCGTGGATGCCGGCGTTGCGTCACGGTTGACCGATGGCGAGTCGTGTCCGGCGTGCGTTGCGGACCGTGGTATCGGAGCCTGAGTCAATGGCCAGGGCACGGTGCCCAGGCTCGACATCGGCGGCGACGACTCGGGCGCCGCGCCCCACAGGTACTTGGGCAACCCGATGCCCCACTCGTTGGTGTAATGGCTGAAGCGGTCGCCCCAGAAGGCCGACCACGGCATGCCGGTGACCGCCAGAAAGAGGATCGCCACCGCGGCGGTGATGCCGGTGACCGCGTGCAGGTCGCGCCACCAGGTGCGTTGTGCCGGACGCCCACGGACACTGTAGACGCCGCCTCGCCGGCCGCGCGGCCACCAGAGAAAGATGCCGGAGACGACGAGCACGATGGCCCAGCCGGCGACGACCTCGATCCAGTGGTTCGCCACCGTGCCGGCGATGGCCAGCGAATGGATGTGCTTGACGACCTCCATCAGCTTGTGGTCGTCGTCGAGCTGGCCGAGCACGCGGCCGTTCGCGGGGTCGAGGTAGACCGAGACGACGGCGCCGCCAGCGCGGATGCCCACCTCGGCGCTGCGACCGACCTGGGCGGGAGCGACGAAGCGCACCGGCCGGCCCGGGGCAAAGGCCTGCGCACGCTGCACCAGGGTCTCGGCATCCGATACGACCGTCGGTGCCGGTGCGACGAACCAGAGGTCGCGGTAGACGCGCGACTGGATCTCGTCCTTGAACAGGTACAGCGCACCCGTCACGGCCATCACGAGCAGGAACGGCAGGCATACCAGCCCGGCGTAGAAGTGCCACCGCCAGACGCGGCGATACAGCGCCGAGTCGGCGGACGGATCCGACGCGCCAGCGCCCATCGATGGAGGCGCGCCCGGGCTCACAGGTCGAGCCTCAGGCCCAGTGAGAAGCGTCGCGGCGATCCGCGCAGACCGCCGAAGGCGTCGGCGATGTAGTGCTCGTCGAGCACGTTCTCGCCGATCAGCGACAGCTCGATGTGCTGGTTGACGCGGTATGCGAGGCGCAGATCGAGCAGCGTGCGCGCATCCTGCTTCGCCTCGTTGGTGATGTCCTGGTACGTCTCGCCGACATAGCGCACGCGCGGATAGATCGTCCACCCGGAGCCCAAGCGCGCCAGCAGCGCGAGTTGCGCGGCATGGCGCGGCGTGCCCTCGACCTTGTTGCCGGTCAGCGGCCCCTCGACCACCGCCGCGTCGGTGTAGGTGTAGCTGCCCGTCAGCGACACCGCGCTGCCCAGCGGCACCGCGCCCGCTAGTTCGAGGCCTCGGCTGCGGACCTCGGCCACGTTGGCGTTGCGCACCGTGAACTTGTCCGTAAACGAATCGTCCTCGACGCTGCCAACGAAATTCTTCAGTCGGTTGTGGAACGCGCTCACCTGCAGCGATACCGCACCGATGCGGGCGTCGACGCCGATGTCGCCGCCGGTGAGCCGCTCCTCGTCGAGCGCCGGGTTCGACAAGCCGCGAAAGGTCG
>DATJYZ010000003.1:0-25065 GCA_035499355.1 Burkholderiaceae bacterium
GCACCACGCCACGGGTGACCTCGTCCATCTTCATGCGGCCGACGCCGGCCACCACGTTGAGCACCGTGCCCACGGGCGGCGTGACCAGGCCGATCGCGTTGTTGATGATGAACAGCACGCCGAAGTACACCGGGTCGATGCCGGCGGCCTTCACCACCGGCATCAGCACCGGCGTCATGATCAGGATGGTGGGCGTCATGTCCATCGCGGTGCCGACCGCCATCACCAGCACCATGATGGCGAGCAGCAGCAGCGTCTGGTTGCCCATGAACGGCTCGAGCAGCGAGATCATCTGCGCCGGAATGTTGGCCACCGTGATGAGCCACGCGCTCACCATCGCGGCGGCCACCAGGAACATGATCACGGCGGTGGTCTTGGCCGCGGTGATGAACACCTCCACCGTCTGGCGCCAGTTCATCTCGCGGTAGATCACGGTGGCCACGAACAGCGCATACACCGCCGCCACCACCGCCGCCTCGGTGGGCGTGAAGACGCCGAACTTCAAGCCCACCAGCACGATCACCGGCAGACCCAGCGCCCAGGTCGATTGACGCAGCGCCTTCCAGCGCTCGGCGGCCGTGGCCTTGGGGGGCGGCGCACTGCCGTCGCGGCGTGCCACCCACCACCAGGTGAATGCGATCGACAGGCCCATCAGCACGCCCGGCACGATGCCGGCCAGGAACAGCTTGCTGATCGACACGTTGGCGGCGACGCCGAAGATGACGAAGCCGATCGACGGCGGAATGATCGGCGCGATGATGCCGGCCGACGCGATCAGCCCGCCCGAGCGCGCTTTGTCGTGGCCGGCGCGCACCATCATCGGCAGCAGCAGCGAGGCCAGCGCCGCGGTGTCGGCCACCGCCGAGCCCGACAGCGCCGCCATGATGCAGGCGGCCAGGATCGTCACGTAGCCGAGGCCGCCGCGCACGTGGCCCACCAGCGTCATCGCCAGTTGCACGATGCGTTTGGACAGGCCGCCGACGTTCATGATCTCGCCGGCCAGCATGAAGAACGGCACCGCCAGCAGCGGAAAGCTGTCGGCGCCGTTGATCACGTTCTGCGCCAGGATCTGCGCGTCGAACAGGTTCAGGTGCCACATCAGCGCGACACCGGACACCAGCAGCGAGTAGGCGATCGGGATGCCGAGCGCCATCGCGACGAGCAGCGAGCCGAGGAAGATGACGACGGTCATGGTGTGGTCCTCGGGGGCGGCGTCAGCGCTTGTCGCCGTTTTCGGCACGGTCGCCGAGGTGCAGCGCCTCGACCTGCGCCAGGTCTTCCGACTCCTGCACCATCACCAGGTCTTCGTCGCGCGTCCGCCCACTCACCGTGAGCGCCAGGTGGTACAGCAACAGCACGCCGGAGGCGACCGCGAACACCACGCCCGCGCCGTAGAAGATCGCCACCGACGCGCCGGTGACGGGCGCCTCGACGTCCCAGTTGATGCGCGCCTGGACGAGGCTGCCCTGCAGCAACAGCCAGGTCACGTAGAGCATCGTGAGTTGCGCGATCACCAGGCACACCCGCTTGCCGCCCGGTCCGAGGCGCGACAGCAGCATGTCGGTGCCGAGGTGGCCATGCTCGTGCAGCGCCACCATGGCGCCGAGGAAGGTCAGCCAGACGAACAGCCAGCGCGACACCTCTTCGGACACCGTGATGCCGGAATTGAAGGCATAGCGCAGCACCACGTTGCCGAACACCAGCACCACCATCAGCGCCAGCAGCAGCGCCGAGAGCGCGCTCACGGCGTGGCAGAAGCCATCCAGGGCTTTCTTCATGCGTTGTCTCCTCGCATCGGCGGCGCCAGCCGGGCGGCCGCCGGCACGTAATGTACGAACTAGTACGTTTTATCGCCAGCGAAGACCCGCGCCCGGAGTCGGGATTTGGCGCGCCCGCCTGCGCCTACCTGCGCACGAAGCGCACCACCATCTCGATGATGCTGTCGCGGCGCGCGATCAGCGCCGGCGGCGATTCGAGGTCGCGCTTGAAGATCAGCGCGAAGGTGTGGCGGTTGGCGACGTTGAACACGCTCAGCGCGCTGATCGACATGTGCAGGTCGATCGGGTCGAGGCCGGCGCGGAACAGGCCCTCGGCGACGCCGCGCTCGTAGACGCGGCCCAGGGCCTCGATGGCCGGCACGTTGAGCTTCTGGATCGTCTTGCTGCGCGCCAGGAACTCGCCGCGATGGATGTTCTCGGTCATCACCAGGCGGATGAACTCCGGGTGTGCGAGCTGATAGTCGACGGTGTGGCCGACCAGCTTGCGCAGCGCGTCCTCGGGCGGCAGGTCGTCGAGGTGCAGCTCGGCCTCGATCGCGCGCATCCTGCGATAGGCCTCTTCGAGCACGGCGACGTACAGCGCCTCCTTGCTGCCGAAGTAGTAGTAGATCATCCGCTTGCTGGTGCGCATCGCGTCGGCGATGACGTCGATGCGCGCACCCGCGAGCCCTTTGTCGGCGAACTCGCGCGTCGCGACGTCGATGATGTCGGCCATCGTGCGCACCGGGTCGTTGGTGCGCCCCGGTGGCGCTGCCTTCTTGCGCAGGGCGGCGCCGCGCCGCCGCTTTTGTACCGTCCGGTCCATTTGGCCCGCGAGCCTAGCAGGCCGGGGGCATCAGCGGAAGGGCCGCGCCGCCACGTTCACCAGCGCGTCAGCCTGCAGCGTCAGTGCAGCACGAGCAGCGGGATCTTGCTCTTGGCCAGTACGTTTTTGGTGTGTGAGCCGAACAGCAGCTCGGCGAAGGCGCCACGGCCGTGGGTGACCATCACGATCATGTCGCAGTCGAGCTCGCGCGCCACCTCGACGATCGCCACGTCGATGCCGTCGGTGGTCGCGTGGCGGCCGCGAAACGCGACGCCGGCTTCGCTGGCCAACGCGCCGAAGCGCGCGAGCACCTCGTGGGCATGCGTGTCGGTGCGTTGCTCGTGGGCGTCGCGCTGGCGCGCGTAGGCACCCGGCTGCGTGCCCACGTTGGGCAGCGGCATGTCGGGCTCGACGACGAAACCGACGATCGCCGCACCGAGTTGACTGGCCAGCGCGATGCTCTCGCGCATGGCACGCTCGGCGAGATCGGATCCGTCGACCGGAACGAGCAGGTTCTTGTACATCGCGTGCTCCGTATGCTTCAGCCACTCTAGGCGTCGGCCGACCGTCCGCGCTTGACTCGCATCAAGCAACCGTGCCGACGCGGCGATGCCGCAGTGCCGCGGGCCGACGCCCGCCGGCGCCGCCGCGGGGCCGGGGTTTCTCGGGTTCCGGCGCACCTCGGCGCAGGCAAAGATGCTCCTCGCCCGACCCGGCGCGGCGCGCTGGCCGGCACCCCCACCCCGAATCCAGGAGAGACCGATGGCATTTCTCGCATCCTCGGCTGCGCGCATCGCGGTGCGCAGTGCGCTCGGCGCGGCCGCCGCGTTGGCCGTGCACGGCATCGCCCACGCGCAGGAGACCTTCAAGCTCGGCATCGTCAGCTTCCTATCGGGCCAGGCCGCCGAGAGCTTCGGCATCCCGGCCGTCAACGGCGCCAAGGTGGTGATCGAGGCGTTCAACGCCGGCAGGGCGCCGGCGCCGTACAACAAGGTCGGCTTCGGCGGCGTGAAGATCGAGCCGGTGTACGTCGACGAGAACGGCGGCGCCACCAAGCAGGTGCAGGAGCTGCGCAACCTGTACGACCGCGAGAAGGTCGATGCCGTGGTCGGCTACGTCGGCTCGGGCGACTGCCTGGCCGTGGCGCCCGTGGCCGTGGAGATGAAGAAGTTCCTGATCCTCTACGACTGCGGTACGCCGCGCATCTTCGAGGACGGCAAGTACCAGTATGTGTTCCGCACCGCGTCGCACGCGACCATGGACAACGTGGCGCTGACGCGCTACCTGAAGGCCAAGAACATCAAGATCGACAGCTTCAACCTGATCAACCAGGACTACGCCTGGGGCCAGGACTCGAAGAAGGACTTCACGCTGTCGATGCAGCAGCTGTATCCCGGCGCCAAGGCCGGCGAGGACCAGCTGCCCAAGTTCGGTGCCGGCCAGTACGGCACCGAGATCTCGGCGCTGATGTCCAAGCCCGCCGACGTCACGCACTCCAGCCTGTGGGGCGGTGACCTGCAGGCCTTCGTGCTGCAGGCGGCGCCACGCGGCCTGTTCCAGCGCACGCAGGTGGTGTTCTCGGCGGCCGACCACGTGCTGCCCGGTCTGGGCGAGAAGATGCCCAACGGCGTGATCCTCGGCGCGCGCGGTGCCTACGGCCTGATGTCGCCGAAGTCGGCGCTCAACGACTGGTGGTGGGACCTCTACAGCAAGGCCTACAACGTCTACCCGGTGCAGGCGCCGTACCGCATGGTGCAGTCGCTGCTCGGTCTGAAGCTCGCGGTGGAGAAGGCGATGGCCGCCAACGGCGGCAAGAAGCCGACGCCCGAGCAACTGGCCGCCGCGCTCACCGGCTCCGAGTGGGATTCGCCCGCCGGCCGCATCCGCATGCTGCTGGGCGACGGCCACCAGGCGGTGCAGGAGACCGCGATCGGCCGCACGCGCTACGACGCCGCCAAGAAGATGGTGGTGCTCGACGACATCGTGCGCTTCCCGGCCGACTGCGTGAACCCGCCGGCGAACATGAAGTCGGAGGACTGGATCAAGGCCGGCTTCCCCGGCGCCAAGGGCTGTCCTTGACACCCCCCCGAAGCGGCCTGGCGGCCGCCTCCCCCCAAGGGGGCGACGCCAGCGGACCGGCGAAGCCGGATCCGCGGCGTCCGCTTGACTGCGCCGCTGGACCTGCAAGGCCGAGCGTGCAAGCCGCGCTGACCATCTTGATCGACGGCCTGACCTATGCGTCGTGGCTGTTCATCGTCGCGCTCGGGCTGACGCTGGTGTTCGGCGTGCTGAAGATCCTCAACGTCGCGCACGGCAGCTTCTACGCGCTCGGCGCCTACGCCGCCGCCAGCTTCGTCGGCTGGGCGGCCAGCCTCAAGTGGGCGCCGGCGTTCTCGCTGGTGGCCATGCTGCTGGCCGCGGTGGCGGTGGCGGCGCTGGTGGCACCGCTGACCGAGCGCGCGCTGCTGCGCTTCTTCTACGGTCGCGACGAGGTGCTGCTGGTGCTGGTGACCTACGCGCTGTTCCTGATCCTGGAAGACGTCACCAAGCTGGTGTGGGGCGCCAATCCGCTGTACGTGTCGGAGCCCTACGGGTTGTTCGGCAGCGTCAGCTTCGGCGTGCAGACCTACGTCGGCTACGACTTCGCACTGCTGGCGCTCGCGCTGCTCGTGGGCGGCGCGGTGTGGTGGGGCCTGAACCGCACGCGGCAGGGCAAGATCGTACTGGCGGTGATCCACAGTGCCGAGGTGGCCTCCAGCATGGGGGTCAACGTGTCGCGCGTGTACACGCTGGCTTTCAGCGCCGGCATCTTTCTGGCGGCCATCGGCGGTGCGTTCACCGCCCCGATGATCTCGGTGTCGCCCGGCATCTCGGTCGGCGTGATCGTGGTGTCGTTCGCGGTGGTGATCATCGGCGGGCTCGGCAGCATCGAGGGCGCGGCGATCGGCGCGCTGATCGTCGGCCTGGCGCGCTCGCTGGCGGTGCACCTGGCGCCGGTGGCCGAGCTGTTCTCGATCTACATCGTGATGGCGATCGTGCTGATGTTCAGGCCCGAAGGCCTGTTCCAGCGCATCCAGGCCAGAAAGATATGAGCCACCCTGAAGCGGCCTGGCGGCCGCCTCCCCCCCAGGGGGGCAACGCCAGCGGACCGGCGCAGCCGGATCCGCGGCGTTGCCTCGGGGACGCGCCGCTGGAGCGGCGCGAGCCGGCCCGGACCCTGCCGCCGCGTTGGCGCATTCCGGCCTTCGGCCTCGCGGCCTTCGCGCTGCTGGCGGTGGTCGGTTTCGTCGCCCCGAAGTGGCTGACCTACCTGATCACGATGTCGGCCGGCAACGGTCTGGTGTCGCTGGGCATCGTGTGCCTGATGCGCGGCGGCGTGGTGCCGTTCGGCCAGGGCATGGTGTTCGCCATCGGCGGCTACACCGCCGCGCTGCTGTTCAACAGGCTTGGCTTCACCGACGCGCTCGGGCTCGTGCTGGCCGGCGGCGCGGTGGCCACGCTGATCGCGCTGCCGCTCGCGCCGCTGCTGGCACGCTACCGGGGCATCTTCTTCGCGATGCTGACGCTGGCGCTGTCGATGGTGACCTACGGCCTGGGCATGAAGCTCGAGGTGCTGGGCGGCTCCGACGGCTTCAACGTCGGCCGCGCCACCGTGTTCGGCTGGCGCCCGCCCGACGCGCGCGCGGGCTATGTGCTCTACCTGCTGACGGTGGGCGTGGCCACGCTGGTGGCGCTGGCCGCGCGCGTCTACTTCGACTCGACGCGTGGCCTGGTCACGCTGGCGGCACGCGACAACGAGCTGCGCGTCGAATACCTCGGTGGCTCGGTACGCCGCGCGATGACGATCAACTTCCTGATCGCGGCGTTCTGCGGCGGCGTCGGCGGCGCGCTGGTGGTGCTGTCGCTGGGCCACATCGAGCCGCAGTTCAGCTACTGGACCACGTCGGGCGAGTTCGTGTTCGTCGCCATCCTGGCCGGCTGGCAGAGCGTGGCCGCGGTGTTCGTGGCCAGCACCGTCCTCGAGGTGGTGCGCTCGTTCTCGAGCGCCTACTTCCCGAATACCTGGCAGCTGGCGCTCGGGCTGTTCCTGTTGTTCGTGATCCGCTTCCTGCCGCGCGGCATCGGCTCGTTGTGGATCGGCCGGAGCGGGCGATGACGGGCGCGCTGCTGGAGGCGCACGGCGTGGGCAAGCGCTTCGGCGCGGTGGTGGCCGCAGCGGAGCTGAATATCGGCGTGCGCGCCGGCGAGCGCGTCAGCCTGATCGGCAGCAACGGCGCCGGCAAGACGACGTTCGTCAACATGATCACCGGCTATCTCAAGCCAGACCAGGGCCACATCCGCTTCGATGGCCGCGACATCACCGCGCTGCAGCCGCGTGCCATCGTCGCGCTCGGCGTCGCGCGCTCGTTCCAGATTCCGCAGCTGTTCGGCGAGCTCAGCGTGCTCGACAACATGCTGGTGGCCAGCGCCTGCCACGACACGCGCCTGAGCGTCCGTCAGGCGGCGCGCAACGCGTCGGCAGTGGCGCGCGCCGAGGCGCTGCTGCAGCGCTTCGACCTGGCCGAACACCGCGACCGCCGCGTCGTCGAACTGCCCGGCGGCGTGCGCAAGCTGCTCGACATCGCGATGGCGCTCACCGTGCGGCCGAAGCTGCTGCTGCTCGACGAGCCCACCAGCGGCGTCTCGGCCGAAGAGAAGTTCCCGATGATGGACACCATCATGGCGGCGCTCGGCTCGGAGCGCGACACCACGGTGCTGTTCGTCGAGCACGACATGGAGATCGTCGGCCGCTATGCCGACCGCGTGATCGCGTTCTACAGCGGCCGCATCATCGCCGACGACGTGCCGGCGAAGGCGCTCGCCACCGACGACGTGCGCCGCTACGTCACCGGCGAGCTGTTGCAGGAATGACCCGGGTGCACGCGTGCTGAAGATCGAAGGCATCCACGTATCGATCCAGACCGTGGTGGCGCTGCGCGGGCTGTCGCTCGAGGTGGCCGACGGCACGATGGTCGGCCTGGTCGGCCGCAACGGTGCCGGCAAGACGACCCTGATGCGCACGGTGATGGGCCATCTGAAGCCGTCGCAGGGCCGCATCACGTTCGACGGGCAGGACCTGGCCGCGCTGCCGCGCCATGCCCGTGCCGCGCTCGGCCTGGGCTACATGCCCGAAGACCGCGGCCTGGTGCCCGAGCTGACCGTCGAAGAGAACGTCCTGGTGCCGGTGTGGGTCAACCCGTCGCTCGCGGTCGACGCGCGGCTGGCGCTGGTCTACCGCGTGCTGCCCGAGCTCACCGAGATGCGCGAGCGCCGCGCGCTGCTGCTCTCCGGTGGCCAGCAGAAGCTGGTGGCCCTGGCGCGCGCGCTCGCGGTGGGCACGCGGCTGCTGTTGCTCGACGAGCCGTTCGAGGGCGTCGCACCCGCGCTGTCCAAACGGCTGGCCGACGTGATCGCGGGCCTGAAAGGCAGTGGCGTCGCGGTGCTGATCTCGCAAAGCGACCTCAACCACTCGCGCTCGCTGCTCGACGCCGAGTTCGTGATCGAACGCGGCGCCAACGTGGTACCGGCGGCGGCGTGACCGCTGGCGCGCGCCGCCACCGGCGCGACCCGCGGCGCGGTGCTCTAATGCCACCCCCGCCACAAGCGAGAAGGTGAACTGCCAATGGCCTACATGCTGTTGATGATCGAACCCACCGAGCAACGCGCCACCCGCACGCACGAACAAGGGCAGGCGGTGTACGCGCGCATGCAGCGCTTCGGCGACGAACTGAAGGCGCAAGGGCTGCTGCTGGGTGTCGAGTCGCTGGCGTCGTTGAACCAGGCCTCGCGCGTGCAGGTGCGCGATGGCCGTGCGCGCGTCGTCGACGGCCCGTTCGCCGAGGCCAAGGAGATGGTCGGCGGCTTCTTTCTCGTCGACTGCGACACCCGCGACGAGGCGCTGGCGATCGCCAAGCGCTGCCCGGCGGCCGAATGGTGCACGGTCGAAGTGCGCTCGCTCGCCCCGTGCTTCGACGACAGCAACGCATGAGCCCTCCCGGCCGCGAAGCGGCCTAGCGGCCGCCCCCCGCTCGAGGGGCAACGCCCGCGGACCGGCGCAGCCGGATCCACGGTGTTCACTGAAGGAGGCGCCTCGCGCTGCCCAGGCATGTCGAAACCAGCCTTGGTCGCTCGTCGCCCATTCGAAGCCCTGCACGATCCTGCACGTCCGTTCGCTCGACGGCGGGCCGGCAACCGATGGAGACCGCCATGCGCTACATGATCATCGTCAAGGCCACCCCGGAGTCCGAGCGGGGCGTGATGCCCGGCGAGGCGCTGATCGCCGCGATGGCCGACTACCACGAGCAGCTCGCCAAGGCCGGCGTGCTGCTCGATGCCGCCGGGCTGCAAGCGAGCGCCAAGGGCTGGCGCGTGCGCCACGACGGCGCGCAACGGCGCATCGTCGACGGCCCGTTCACCGAGACGAAGGAGCTGATCGCCGGCTACACGATCATCCAGACCCGCAGCCGCGACGAGGCGCTCGAGTGGTCGCGCCGCTTCCCGAACCCGACCCTCGACGGCAGCGCCTGCGAGATCGAGGTGCGCCAAATGTTCGAGCTGGAGGACTTCGGCGACAGCCAGGCCGCAGCCCGCTTGCGCGACATGGGCGTCGGAGGCGGCCGCTGAACGGCCGCACCGTGTCGCTGCGCGATTCCGAGCGACGTTGATGGCGGCCACCGATGTCGGGCGCGCGATCGACGCGGTCTGGCGCATCGAGTCGGCCAGGGTGGTTGCCGGCGTCGCACGGCTGGTGCGTGACGTCGGGTTGGCCGAGGAGTTCGCGCACGACGCGCTGGTCTCGGCCCTCGAGCACTGGCCGCGCGATGGGGTGCCCGACAACCCGGGGGCGTGGCTCATGACCGCCGCCAAGCGACGCGCGCTCGACTGGCTGCGGCAGGTGGCGCTGCACGCGCGCAAGCACGACGAGCTCGGTGCCGACGCCGATGCGCGCGGCGACCACGTGGTGTCCGACATCGCCGACGCGATCGCCGACGCCGAGGGCGACGTGATCGGCGACGACCTGCTGCGGCTGATCTTCACCGCCTGCCACCCGGTGCTGTCGGCCGACGCCCGCATCGCGCTGACGCTCAAGCTGCTGGGCGGCCTGTCGACCGAGGAGATCGCGCGCGCCTTCCTGGTGCCCGAGGCGACCGTGGCGCAGCGCATCGTGCGCGCCAAGCGCACGCTGGGCGAGGCCAAGGTGCCGTTCGAGGTGCCGGCGGCCGACGCGCTGCAGGATCGGCTGGCCTCGGTGCTCGAGGTGGTCTACGCCATCTACAACGAAGGCTACACCGCCACCCGCGGCGACGACTGGATGCGTCCGGGCCTGATGCACGACGCGCTGCGCCTGGGCCGCATGCTGGCCGAGCTGGCGCGCGACGACAGCGAGGTGCACGGACTGGTCGCGCTGATGGAACTGCAGACTTCGCGCGCCGCCGCCCGCGTCGACCCCGAGGGTCGCCCGGTGCTGCTCACCGACCAGGACCGCTCGCGTTGGGACCGCCTGCTGATCCGCCGCGGCCTGGCGGCGCTCGAGCGGGCTCGCGTGCTGGCGGAAGCTGGCCGTCAGGCACTCGGGCCCTACGCGTTGCAGGCGGCGATCGCCGCCTGTCACGCGCGCGCCGCCACCGCGGCCGAGACCGACTGGCCCGGCATCGTCGCGCTCTACGACGCACTGGCGCAGGCCGTGCCAACGCCGGTGGTGCAACTCAACCGGGCGGTGGCGGTGGGCATGGCCTTCGGCCCCAGGCAGGCGCTGGAGATCGTCGACGCGCTGCAGCGCGGCGGCGCGCTGCGCGACTACCAGTGGCTGCCGAGCGTGCGCGCCGACCTGCTGGCCAAGCTGGGCCGCCTCGGCGAAGCCCAGGCCGAGCTGCTGCGCGCCGCCGACCTGGCGCGCAACGCCCGCGAGCGTGACCTGTTGCTCGAACGCGTGCACGCGATGGCCCGGCGGTCGGGCGCAGGGGGCGGCGGCGTCACGGACGATTGAACCGGGGCTCGGGGGGCGGCAACCCAGTGTCAACCGAAAGGGGAACCGCCATGAACCGCAACGCCATCCGCATCGTGTCCGCCGCGCTCTCCGCCGTCGTCACGCTGGCCGTGCTGCACGGAATCGGCCTGGTCGCCGACACGCAATCGGCCACCTACCCCGAAGTGGTCGCCCGCGCCAAGGCGCACGAGGCCGCCAAGGCGCCGGTCGCGGTCGCCAGGGCCGACCGCAGCGCCTACTGAGTCACCCGGCGCCGCGCCCGCGGCGCCGCCATCCGTCGGCTCAGGCCAGCGCCACGGTCTGGGCCACATGCGCAGCGACCGCCTGGATGCGCCGCAGATGGCGTGACTCCGGATGCGTCAACAGCCACAGCTGCGTCTCGCACTCTGCCAACGGTGGGGTCACCGCCACCACGTCCTTGCAGGCGTTGCCGAGAAACACCGGCGCGATGCCGACCCCGAGCCCGACCCGCACCGCGTCGAACACTGCCTGCACGCCGCTCAGGCGCACGGCCGGCTCGACGCGCGGAAGATGCCTGCGCCGCCAGCGCACCGACGGGTGCTCGGGCAGCGCGTCGTCCACCGCCAGCCACGGCGCGCCAGCGAGGTCGAACCCCTGGCGGCGCCGCGGGGCCAGGTCGCGCGCGATGTACACCGCCGAGCGGATCGGCCCCAGGTGGCGACCCACCAGGTGCGGCGGCGGCCGCACCGTCGCGCGCAGCGCCACGTCGGTCTCGCGCTGTGTCAGGTTGGCCAGTTCGTTGCGGGCGTTGATTTCCAGGCGCAGGTGGGGATGCGCCAGGCACAGCGCGCGCAGCGACGGCAGCAGCAAGCCGTTGAGCAGCGTGTCGGTGGTGCTGATGCGCACCAGCCCGCCGACCGCCCCCTCGCGCAGCGCGGCCGCCGAACGCGCGGCCTCGAGCTCGACCTCGATGCGCTCGGCGTGCTCGGCCAGCCGCTGCCCCAATTCAGTGGCCCGATAGCCCCGGCGCGAGCGCTCGAACAACCGCTGGCCGAGCGCACGCTCGGCGCGCTGCACGGTGCGAAACACGGTCGACGCGTCGACCGCGGCCAGCTGTGCCGCGGCCGCGAGGCTGCCGCCGCGCACCAGCGCCAGCAGCACCGCGAGGTCGGCCGCGCCGAGCTCGCGGCCACCGGCGTTTGATTGCGTCTGTGCATTCGTTGTTTGCATCGCATCCTATTTTCAATGCGCCATCGCAAGCCTAGATTGTGCCCGTCGCCAACCCGTTCCGGAGCCCGCCATGCCCGCTGTCCTGTCCCGCTCCGTGTCCGCCGCACCGGCGGTATCGTCCACCGCCTGGGGCCTGCTGCTGTTGCGACTGTCGCTCGGCACCATGTGGATCGCCCACGCGATGTTGAAGCCCCTGGTCTTCACCTTCGCCGGCAGCGCGCAGTTCTTCGAGTCGGTGGGCATTCCCGGTGCCCTGGTGCTGCCGGTCTTTGCCCTCGAGATCGCCGCCGGGCTCGCGCTGCTGAGCGGCCTCTACGCGCGCCAGGCCGCGCTGTTGACGCTGCCGATCCTGCTGACCGTGGTGTGGGTGCACGCGCCCAACGGCTGGGTGCACACCGCGCCAGGCGGCGGTTGGGAGTACCCGCTGTTCCTCGCCACCGCCTCGCTCGTGCTGTGGCTCGCCGGCGATGGCGCCCTCGCGCTCCGGCGCAGCCCGCGCCTGGTGCCGCCGGCGGCCGCGTGATCGGGAGCCCGCCATGCAACCGGTCTTCACGCTGGTCAGCCACGCCCTGTGCCCATATGTCCAGCGCGCCGCGATCGTGCTCGACGAGAAGCGCGCGCCGTTCACGCGGCGCGACGTCGACCTCGCCCACAAGCCCGACTGGTTTCTCGCGCTGTCGCCGCTCGGCAAGACCCCCGTGCTGCTGATCGACGACACGCCGATCTTCGAGTCGGCGGTGATCTGCGAGTACCTCGACGACATCCTCGAGCCGCGCCTGCATCCGCGCGATCCGTTGCAGCGGGCGCGCCATCGCGCGTGGGTCGAATTCGGCTCGGCAGTGCTCGACGGCATCGCTGCCTTCTACAACGCGCCCGACGAGCCTGCGCTGCAGGCACGCCGCGACGACCTCGTGCGGCGCTTCGCGACGTTGGAGCGGGCATTGGGTCCCGGACCGTATTTCGCCGGGCCGCGCATGTCGATCGTCGACGCGGTGTTCGGACCGGTGTTCCGCTACTTCGACGCCTTCGAGCAACTCGGCGATTTCACCTTCTTCGACGCCACGCCCCAGGTGCGCGCCTGGCGCGCGGCACTGCAGACGCGACCGTCGGTGCAGCGTGCGGTCGGCGCGGACCATGGCGCGCGGCTGCTCGCCTTCGTCGCCGGGCGCAACTCCGCGCTGGGCCGCCGCACACGCGCGGCGCAGGCTGCCTAGGCCGCCGGGTGGAACGACAACTCGACCGCGAAGCCGCGGCCGTTCGCCGGCACCAGCAACTGCAGCCGGCCGCCGTGGGCGCGCGCCACCAGGTCCGCCAAGGCCAGGCCGAGGCCCGGTGCGTCGTCGTAGGCCTGCGCGTCGAGCGCCGACTGCAGCGCCTGCCGGCGCTGTGGCGAGACGCCGGGTCCGTCGTCGTCGAGACGCAGCGTGTCGGCCGCCGGCGTCGACACCGTGACCCGCGTCGCGCCGTGGCGTTGCGCGTTGTCGAGCAGGTTGGCCATGGCCGCGGCCAGCAGATCGATGTCGGCGTGCAGCGCTCGGGTGGCTTGCAGCTCGACGCGCAGCCGCTCGAGCGGGAACTGACGCAGCAGTTCGTCGAGGTCGACCGCCTCGCGCACCGGTTCGCCGTCGCTGCGAAACAGCGTCAGCAACGCCGCCACCACGCGCTGCAGCCGGGTCGCCGCCTCACGCACGCGCTGCAGGCGCGGCTGCAGCTCCGGCGGACTCTCGCGCAGGCACACCGCCAGCTGGGCGTCGATGCCGGCCAGTGGCGTGCGCAGCGCGTGCGCGGCCTGCGCGGTGAATGCGCGCTCGTGGGCGACGCGCTGCGTCAGCCGCTGGCCGAGCTGGTCGACCGATCGGTGCACTGCCTCCAGCTCCGAGCGTTCGGCCGCCCCGAGCGTGGCACCGGTGATCAGCGGTTCGTGCGTGGCCAGCCGGTCGGACAGCCGCTGCACCGGCCCCCATTCGTGACGCACCAGGGCACTGAGCCAGAAGTAGGCCAGGATGCCCACCGCCAGCGCCGCCAGGACCGAACTCATCGCGACCTCGAACTGCGCCTCGGCGCGCTCGGCGCGCGTCTGCGCCACGTACAGCGTGCGGCCGTCGTCGCCGAGCGCGACACCGAACACCCGCCACTGCGCACTGTCGGCGAAGCCGGCCAGCGCCGCGGGCAGAAAGGGCTCGCCGGGCGCTCGCGCGGAGCGCATCACCACTCGCTGCGACGCATCGACCACCTGCCAGGCGAAGCGCTCGTCGGACTTGGTGGGCGCCGTCACGACGATCGGCTCGCCGTGGCGCGGCAGCAGCGAGCCCATCACCTCGGCCGACGCCTGCAGCGTGTCGTCGAGCAGCTCCTCGACCTCTTCGATCGCTGCCAGCCACACGGCGACCGCCACCGCCAGCCCGCTGAGCAGCGAGCCGACGAGCATCGCGCGCGCCAGACGGCGCCGGATCGACGGCAGCCGCGGGGCGGCCTCGCGCGCTGCCGGTGGCGCCGCATTGCCGCGCCGCGCCAGCTCCGTCGTCGGTGCGCCGCCGCTCATGCCGCCGTCCCGCCTTCGTCGAGCCGGTAGCCGAGGCCGCGCACCGTGCTGATGACGTCGCGGCCGAGCTTCTTGCGCAGGCTCGAGATGTGCACCTCGAGCGCGTTGCTCGCGATCTCGGCGTCGGAGCCGTGCACCAGGCGTTCCAGTTCGCCCTTGAGAACGATGCGCCCGGTGCGCAAAGCCAATGCCTCCAGCAGCGCCCACTCGCGCGCCGTGAGTTCGATGCGCTGGCCGTCGCGAAACGCGCCGCGTGCCTGAATGTCGATCCACACGCCACCGGCGCGCACGCGCCCGTCGGCGGCACCGGCGCTGCGGCGGCACACCGCGCGCAGCCGCGCGGCGAGCTCCTCCGGCGCAAACGGCTTGATCAGGTAGTCGTCGGCGCCGCCGTCGAGCCCGATCACGCGATCGCTCAGACGGTCGCGCGCGGTCAGCATCAGCGCCGGCGTCGTCTCGCCCTTGGCGCGGCGGGCGCGCAGCCAATCGAGGCCCGAGCCGTCGGGCAGTTGCCAGTCGAGCAGCCAGGCGTCGAACGGCTCGCCGCGCACGGCGTCGGCCTGGCGCAGGTCGCGAAACCAGTCCACGGCATGGCCTTCGGCACGCAGGTAGTCGCGCAGGCCCTCGCCGAGGATGTCGTCGTCTTCGATCAGCAGGAGCCGCATGGGCCGACTTCGATGGCCAAAGACCACACTTTAGGCCCGCAGGCCCAGGTTGGCTTCAGGGCCACTTCAGGTGGTCGGCCTGGAATGGCTGCCGTGAGTTCCTTGCTGCCGCCGCCGGCGCAGAGTCTGCCCGCGGCCGATCCCCCCTCCCGCTTTACCTTCACCGCCACGGTCGAACAGGTGCTGATTGTCGCCAGCGTGTTCTTCACGCTGGCGGCCAATCGCCCGTTCTTTGCCGCCGCGATGCATGGCCACGATCCGGCCAGTGCCACCACCTGGGGCTTCATCGTCGCGTTGGGCGTGCTGCTCGCCAGCGCACACTTCGCATTGATGGCGCTGGTGGCCAACCGCTGGACGCTCAAGCCGGTGCTGATGGTGTTGATCGTCGCCACCGCGCTGGCCACTTACTACATGGGGCGCTACAGCGTCTACTTCGACGCCACGATGATGCGCAACGTGCTGCGCACCGACTTCGGCGAGGCGCGCGAACTGATCTCGCTGCCGTTGCTGCCTCACCTGCTGCTCTATGCGGCGCTCCCGCTGGCGCTGCTGTGGCGGGTGCGCCTCGTCAATCGCCCGCTGCTGCGCGCGACGCTGGTGCGCGCCGGCGCAGTGCTGATCGCCGGGCTGGCTGCGGTGGGGTCGCTGCTGGCCGCGTCGCAGCCGTTCGCGTCGCTGATGCGCAACCACCACGAGGTGCGCTACCTCATCACGCCGGGCAGCGTGGTGTGGTCGCTCGGCGCCGTGCTGGCCAAGGACTCGCAGCGCGTGGCCAGGCCGTTGCAGCCGATCGGCCTCGATGCCCGGCCCGGCCCGAGCTGGACGCGGCGCGGCAAGCCGATGGTGGTCGTGCTGGTCGTCGGCGAGACCGCGCGCGCCGCCAACTGGGGGCTCAACGGCTACCAGCGCCAGACCACCCCGGAGCTGGCCGCGCTGCCGGTGATCAACTTCTCCGACGTCTCCAGCTGCGGCACCAACACCGAGGTGTCGTTGCCGTGCATGTTCGCGCCGGTCGGCCGGCGCGACTACGACGAGCGTCGCATCCGCGGCAGCGAAGGCCTGCTGCACGTGCTGGCGCGCGCCGGCGTGGCGGTGCATTGGCGCGACAACCAGTCGGGTTGCAAGGGGGTGTGCGACGGTCTGCCCGCCGACACCGTGCAAGGTCTGAACGTACCCGGCCTGTGCGGCGACGGCCGTTGCCTCGACGAGGGGCTGCTGCACGGGCTCGACGAGCGCCTCGTGCAGGCCAAAGGCACGCAGCTGCTGGTGCTGCACCAGCTGGGCAACCACGGGCCGTCCTACTTCCGCCGCTATCCGGACGCGTTCGCGCGCTTCGTGCCGGCGTGCCAGAGCGACGACCTCCAGCACTGCACGCGCGAGGAGATCGTCAACGCCTACGACAACGCGCTGCTGTACACCGATCACCTGCTGGCGCAGCTGATCCGCGATCTCGCGGCGCGCGCCGACCGCGTCGACAGCGCGCTGGTCTACGTCTCGGACCACGGCGAGTCGCTGGGCGAGAACCGCCTGTTCCTGCACGGCATCCCGTACGCGATCGCGCCCGACGTGCAGACGCGGGTGCCGATGGTGATGTGGACCTCGCCCGGCTTCGCCGAGACGGTGGGCCTGGATCTCGCATGCCTGCGGCAACAGGCACGCACCCGCGTCAGCCACGACCACCTCTTCCACACGCTGCTCGGCATGCTGGACGTGCAGACCTCGTTGTACGACCGACAGTGGGACTTCAGCGCCACCTGTCGAGGCGACGTCGTCAGCAGCGCCCGATGAACGTGCCGGGCACACCGATCGCGGCGCCGCATTGCGCCACGCGCCCGTGGTCCGGCCGCAGCGACGGGCCGCGCCCGGCGAGTGCCCTGCGCTTCGATCTGACGATCACCCTGATCGGGCTGCTGGCGCTGCTGGCGTGGGACTTCGGCGGCCTCGACCTCGCGGTGTCGCGCCACTACGGCATGCACGACGGATTCCCTTTGCGCGAGGCCTGGTGGACGCGCTCGCTGCTGCACGACGGCGGCCGCGCGTTGGGCTGGGGCCTGATGGCGTTCATGGTCGGGCTGGCGCTGTGGCACAGCAAGGACAAGGCGCTGCGCAGGCAGCACTGGACCTGGATCGGCGTCGCGCTGATCTGCCTGCTGCTGGTCCCGGCCATCAAGCTCGTCAGCACCAGCAGTTGCCCGTGGGATCTGGCGGAGTTCGGCGGGGTGGCCGCCTACGTGCCGCACTGGCGATGGGGCGTGCGCGACGCTGGCTCGGGCCATTGCTTCCCGTCGGGCCACGCGGTCGCGGCGTTTGCTTTCCTGACGCTGTATTTCGATTGGCGCAGCCTGCGCCCCCGCCTGGCGCGCGCGGCGCTGGCGCTGGTGTGCGTGATGGGCACGCTGTACGGCTGGGCTCAGCTCGCGCGCGGCGCACACTACGTCAGCCACACGTTGTGGTCGGCCTGGCTGTGCTGGGCCGTGTGCACCGCCGCGGCGTGGTGGACCGCGCGCCGCGCGGTCGCTCCCGGCGCAGCGACCTAGCGCGTGATGCCGGGCGGCGCCACCGCGGCGGCGTCCCACTGCGGGCCGTCGAACCAGGGGTCACCCAGCAATGCGGCGCGCAGCATCGGCAGCGCATCGACGCCCCAGAAGAGGCGGCCTTCGAGGTCGAATGTCGGCACGCCGAACACGCCGCGCGCGACGGCCTCGTTGGACCAGCTGCGCAGCTCGCCCTTGACCTCGTCGCTGCCCGGGTCGCGCCGCGGCGCCAGCGCCTCCGCCAGCCCGCGCAGGCGGGCCGGGTCGGTGGCATCGGCGCCGCCGCGCCAGACGTGCCGCATCAACGATTCGACCACGTGGCGGTTCGGCGTGCCGCCGGCGTCGCTGCAGGCCAGCGCGATGCGCAACAGCGGCAACGGGTTGAACGGATGCATCGCCGGCGTCTGGATCGGAACGTTCAAGGTGTGCGACAGCCACGCGATGTGACGGAACGTCCAGGCGCGCTTGGGCGCGATCTCGGCCGGCCCCTTCTGCCCCCAATGGCCGAGCAACCCGGCGAACAGCACCGGGCGGTACTGCACCTCGTAGCTGCAGCCCTCGAGCGCCTGCGGCAGGTGCTCGAACGCCAGATACGCGAACGGCGAGATCACGTCGAACCAGAACCCGATGCGCTTCATCGCGCGGCCTCCGCCTTCGATCGCTGCGCGCTCCAGAGCTGTCGGCGCTGCTCGAGGCGCTGCCAGACCGCGCGCTTGTCGTCGTCGCCCATGCCGCCCCAGGCCGCGATCTCGTCGATCGTGCGCAGGCAGCCTTCGCACCAGCCGCTGGCGTCGTCCATGCGGCAGACGTTGATGCACGGCGACGGCACGCCGCCCGCCGCCGGTGCGCTCACTGCGCCACCACCACGTCGGCCACCGGCGCGCCGGTGTAGCGCTCCAGCTCGGCCGGCGTCAGCTTGAAAACGCCGTTTGGGTGACCGGCGGCGGCCCAGATCTCGCCGAAGCGGAACAGCTCGCGGTCGATCAGCGTCACCGGCGGGCTCGCATGCGCCAGCGGCGCCACCCCGCCGATCGCGAAACCGGTGCTCGCCTTCACGAAGCCGGCGTCGGCGCGGCCGAGCGCACCGGTGACGGCGCCGACCTTGGCCTCATCGACCCGACGGTCGCCCGAGGTCACCACCAGCACCGCGCGGTCGTCGCTGCGGCGGCGGAAGATCACGCTCTTGGCGATCTGCCCGACGGCCACGCCGAGCGCATCGGCCGCATCCTGCGACGTGCGCGCGGAGATCTCGAGCCACAGCGGCGCGTGCGCATGCCCCAGCCGCGCGAGCGCCTCCGCGACACGCCTGAAGCCCTCGGGCCGTTCGCCTTCCATTGCCATCAGATGAATGCCTTGCCGCGCTTCGCCAATAGCGCACGCCCGACGCGCGACACCGGCGGCCGGCCGAGCTGCTGCGACACGAACGCGCCGGCGTCGACCAGCGCATCGAGGTCGATGCCGGTGTCGATGCCCAGGCCGTCGAGCATGAACACCACGTCTTCGGTGGCGACGTTGCCGGTGGCGCCCTTGGCGTACGGGCAGCCGCCCAGCCCGGCCACGCTGGCGTCGAAGGTGTGCACGCCGACCTCGAGGCAGGCGTAGATGTTGGCCAGCGCCTGGCCATAGGTGTCGTGGAAGTGCCCGCTGACCTCGGCCAGTGGGTAGTGCTCGAGCGCACGCTCCATGGCCGCCTGCACCTTGCGCGGCGTGCCGACGCCGATGGTGTCGGCGATGCCGACGTGCTGCACGCCGATGCCTTTCATCAGCCGCACCACGTGCTCCACCTCGTCGGCCGACACCTCGCCCTGGTAGGGGCAGCCGAGCGCGCACGAGATCGCGCCGCGCACCTTGACGCCGGCCTCGCGCGCGGCGGCGACCACCGGCGCGAAGCGGTCGATGCTCTCGGCGATCGAGCAGTTGATGTTGCGCTGGCTGAACGCCTCGGTCGCAGCGCCGAACACGACGATCTCGTCGGGCTCGCTGGCGAGCGCCGCCTCGAGGCCCTTCATGTTGGGGGTCAGCACCGAGTAGCGGACATCGGGGTCGCGCTCGATGTCGGCCATCACCTGCGCGTTGTCGGCCATCTGCGGCACCCACTTGGGGCTGACGAAGCTGGTGACCTCGATCTCGCGCAGACCGGCCGCCTGCAGCCGGTGCACCAGCTCGACCTTGTGCGCCGTGGCGACCGGCTCCTTCTCGTTCTGCAGGCCGTCGCGCGGGCCCACTTCGACCAGCGTGACACGCTTGGGCATCATGATCGGCGCCTCACTCGTGGGATGTCCGCACCACTATAGCGGCGCACTCGGATCCGCATGTCCGCACGGGCTTGCGCCGGGTTCCGCGGCCGCGAGCCCCACTCGCGGGATTGGCCCGGCGCACCGGGCCGGCAACAATCGCGCCATCCGAGAAGTTGCAGCGATGATCGACCGCAGTACCAACCGTCGCCTGCAATTGGCCACGCGCATCCACTACGCGCTGCTGCGCCAGACCGGCATCGCCGTCGACGTCGCGCGCCTGCTGAAGCAGCCGCTGTACGCCCGCGACGTGCTGCTGGTGTGCGAAGCCTGCGAGGACCACCACGACCTGCGGCGGCTGGCCACTGCCTTTCGCGGGGCCTCGCTGCCGCCGTCGGCCGATGGCAGCGGCGCGTCGAGCGTCGCGGCGTCGCAATGGTCGTCGCTGCTGTCGCTGCCGCCGGAATCGGTGCCGGCCGCCTGACGCGGCCCGGCATCCGCGCGCTGCCACGTCAGGGCTGCAGGCGCAGCAGCTCGCTGCCTTCGCCGACCTGATCGCCGGCGGTGTAGAGCAGCTCGTGCACGACGCCGTCGCGCGGCGCGTGGATGGTGTGCTCCATCTTCATCGCCTCGATCACGGCCAGCGCCTGGCCGCTCGCCACCCGGTCGCCGGGCTTGGCGAGATAGGCGATCAGCTTGCCCGGCATCGGCGCGGTCAACTGCCCGCCTGGCGCGGCCCCTTCGCCCGCGTGCGCGATGTCGTCGACCTCGCGGACGTCGGCGCGGCCCGCGGGCGCGAACACCGTGACCTGTTCGCCGTGCACATAGACGTCGAGCACCAGGCGCTGCGCGCCCAGCGTCACGTCGTGGCGATCGCCACCGAGCGCGCGCACCTGCAGCGGCCAGCCCTGCGCGCCGATCTCCAGCCGCAACGCACCGTCGTGCAACCGCGCCAGCGCCACGCCGTGCTCGTCGTCGCCGCGCTTGAGGTGGAAGTGCCGGCGCGCGCCGCCGTGCAGGCGGAAGCCGTCGCGCCGAGACCAGGGGTCGGCCTGCTGCAGCTGCGCCTCGTCGGCCAGCGCGTGCGCCACCACGCCGGCGGCGGCCACCTCGAGCGGCAGCGACGGCTGGTCGAACAGCGCCGCGCGCTCGCGCTCGATCAGCGCGGTGTCGAGGTCGGCCTGCGCGAACGCCTTCGAGTTGATTGCGCGGCGCAGGAACGCGACGTTGGTGTGCAACCCGACGATGTGAGTGGCCGCCAGCGCCGCGTCGAGGCGCGCCAGCGCCTGCGCGCGATCGTGCCCCCAGACGATCAGTTTGGCGATCATCGAGTCGTAGTACGGGCTGATGGCGTCGCCCTCGCGCACGCCCGCGTCCACCCGCACCGCCGCCGGGTCGTGAAAGCGTTCGGCATCGGCGTTGCGGCGAAACGCCACGTGCGCCGGCCAGCGCAGCGTGCGCAGCGTGCCGGTGGCCGGCAGGAAGCCGGCATCCGGGTTCTCGGCGCAGATGCGCGCTTCGATCGCGTGGCCGCCGATCGCCAGCTCGTCCTGCTTCAACGGCAGCGGTTCGCCCGATGCGACCCGCAACTGCCACTCGACCAGGTCGAGCCCGGTGATCGCCTCGGTCACCGGGTGCTCGACCTGCAGCCGCGTGTTCATCTCCATGAAGTAGAAGCGCAGGTCTCCGTCGTTGCGCGGCTCGGCGATGAACTCCACCGTGCCGGCGCCGACGTAGCCCACGGCCTTGGCCGCCGCCACCGCGGCGGCGCCCATTTCGGCGCGGCGCCCGGCCGAAAGCCCCGGTGCGGGCGCTTCCTCGAGCACCTTCTGGTGCCGGCGCTGCACCGAGCAGTCGCGCTCGAACAGGTAGACCCCGTTGCCCTGCGCGTCGGCGAACACCTGGATCTCGATGTGCCGCGGCCGCGTCACGTAGCGCTCGACCAGCACGTGGTCGTCGCCGAAGCTCGCCTTCGCTTCGCGCTGGCACGACGCCAGTGCGGCGGCGAAATCTTCGGCCTTGTCGACACGTCGCATGCCCTTGCCGCCACCGCCCGCGCTGGCCTTGATCAACACCGGGTAGCCGATGCGACCGGCCTCGCGCGCCAGCAGCGCGGCGTCGTTGTCCTTGCCGTGGTAGCCCGGCACCAGCGGCACCCGGGCCTTCTCCATCAGCGACTTGGCGGCCGACTTGCTGCCCATGGCGGCGATCGCGGAAGCAGGTGGCCCGATGAACACGAGACCGGCGTCGGCGCACGCCTGCGCGAAATCTTCGTTCTCGGACAGGAAACCGTAACCCGGATGGATCGCCTGTGCGCCGATCCGCTTCGCCGCTTCGATGATCCGCTCGCCGCGCAGGTAGCTCTCGCGCGGCGACGGCGGGCCGATGTGCACCGCCTCGTCGCAGGCGGCCACGTGCGCCGCGTGGGCGTCGGCATCCGAATACACGGCCACCGTGCGCACGCCCAGCCGCCGCGCGGTGGCGGCGACACGGCAGGCGATCTCGCCGCGGTTGGCAATCAGAATCTTGGTGAACACCTCAGGCTCCTGCAGCTCCGATGCGCGCGCGCAGCGACTGCAGCAGCGCGCGCAGGAATCTAAACAACAGCGCGGTGACGGTGACCATCGCCACCAGCGCAATGGCCAGCGCGACGAAGAACCACACCGGATGGCTCAACGCCAGCCACAGCATCGTCGGCACCGCGGCGTCGCCGAGCAGCGACATCGCGACGTTGGAGAACGGCTCGGGCGAGGTGTTCACCGCCGCGCGCGTGGTCGCCTTGGCGGCGTGCGAGGTCGCCGCCAGCGTGCCGCCGGCGAGCGCCGCGATCGTCGCCCACACCGCCGAGTCGCCCCCGAAGACGCCCGCCGCCAGCGCCATGCCGGCCGGGATGCGGATGAAGGTGTGCACCGCGTCCCACAACGAGTCGAGCCCCGGAATCTTGTCGGCGAAGAACTCCACGCCCAGCATCAGCCCCGACGCGCCGAGCACCAGGGGGTGCTGCAGCAGCTGCAGCCCTGCCGGCAACTGCACCCAGCCGACCCAGCCGATCAACCCGGTGATGAACACCACCGCATACAGGCGCAGCCCGCTGGCCCAGCCGAGCGCGGCGGCCAGCGCGACCAGTTGCGTGGTGTCCAGGCTCGGGGCGTTCATCGTCGAGGCTTCACGGCATCGCCGTCATTGCCAGGCCGGCTTGCGCTTGTGGAGGAACGACTGCACCCCTTCGCGGCCCTCGTCGCTGGCACGGATGTCGGCGATGCGGCGCGCGGTGTCGGCGCGCAGCTCGGGTGTGAGCGGCGCACCGGCGAGATCGCGCACCAACGTCTTGCTCGCCTTCACCGCGGCCGGGCCGTTGGCGAGCAGCGCCTGCACGATCGCGTCGACCTTCTGGTCGATGGCGTCGGCGCCCGCCAGCTCGTGCACGAAGCCGAGCCGGTGCGCCTCGGCGGCACCGAAGCGCTCGGCGGTGACGAAGTAGCGCCGCGACGCCTGCTGCCCGAGCGCGCGCACGACGTACGGCCCGATCGTCGCCGGCAGCAGCCCGAGCCTGGCTTCGCTGAGGCAGAAGTGCATGCCCTCGGCGGCCACGAGCACGTCGCACACCGATGCCAGCCCCACGCCACCGGCATAGCAGTCGCCGTGCACGCGACCCACCAGCGGATGCGGACAGGTGTAGAGCGTCCACAGCATGTCGGCCAGGGCCTGCGCGTCGGCGCGGTTCTGCTCCCACGAGTAGTCGGCCATCGCGCGCATCCAGTTCAGGTCGCCGCCGGCGCAGAACGCCTTGCCGTGGCCGCCGAGCACGATCGCGCGTATCGAACCATCGGCGCCCAGCGTGCGAAACGCCGCCGTCAGCTCGGCGATCACGGTGTCGTTGAAGGCGTTGCGCACGTCGGGCCTGTTGAGCCACACGCGCGCTGTCGTGCCGTCGCGTTGAATGTCGAGCGTCGTCGTCATGGGCCCCTCAGTACCGCTTGGCGGCTTCGTCGAGCATCACTTCGGTCGCGCCGCCGCCGATGGCCAGGATACGCGCGTCGCGCCACAGCCGCTCGATCGCGGTGTCGCGCATGTAGCCCATGCCGCCATGGAACTGCTGGCCGGTCTGCACCACCTCGTTGACCAGCTCGCCGGTCAGCGCCTTCAGCATCGACACGTCCTGCACGATGTCGCGGCCCTGGGTGACCTGCCACGCGCAGTGGTACAGGTATTGGCGCGCGGCGCGCGTCCTGGCGTCGAGCATCGCGATGCGCTGCCGCACCGTCTGCTTGTCCCACAACGTGGCGCCGAACGCCTGGCGGTCGCGCACGTGCGCGAGCGTGAGCTTCAGCGCCTGCGTCGCGTGGCCCACCGCCATCGCGGCCAGCGCGATGCGCTCGGTCTGGAAATTCTTCATCACCGAGCGGAAGCCCTGGTGCTCGACGCCGAGCAGATGGTCGGCGGGGATGCGACAGTGGTCAAACACCAGTTCGGCGGTGTCGGAGCTGCGCCAGCCGGTCTTGTCGAGCGCGCGGCCGACGGTGAAGCCGGGCGTACCCTTTTCGACCACGAACATCGAGATCGCGTGCGGCGTCTCGCCGGTGCGCGCCGCGACGAAGTAGATGTCGCCGTGCACGCCGTTGGTGATGAACAGCTTGGTGCCGTTCAGCACCCAGTCGTCGCCTTGCCGCATGGCGCGGGTGCGGATGCCCGCCACGTCCGAGCCGGCGCCGGGCTCGGTGATCGCCACCGCGCTGATCAGCTCGCCTCGGGTGATGCGCGGCATCCAGCGCGCCAGCTGTTCGGGCGTGCCGGCGTGGTGCAGGTGCGGGCTCGCCATGTCGGTGTGCACGAGCACGGTGACGATGAAGCCGCCGAAAGTCGACTGCGACAGCGCCTCGGCGAACACCAGATTGGTCAGCGCGTCGGCACCGCCGCCACCGTGCTCGGGCGCGAACATCAACCCGAGAAAGCCGGCAGCGCCCATCCTGCGCAGCACCTCGCGCGGCACGCAGCCGTCGCGCTCCCACTGCGACGCGTGCGGCTCGACCTCGCGCGCGACGAAGCGCGCCACCTGGTCGCGCAAGAGCTCGTGCTCGGGCGTCAGGTAGACGTTCTCCACGTTACGCGTCCTTGTGGCCGATCTGCGCTTGCCGACGCACGACGAGGCCCAGCCAATCGGCCGCCGCGGATCCGGCTCTGCCGGTCCGCTGGCGGCGCCCCCTCATGAGGGAGGCGCCGAAGGCGCATCGGGGGTGGGCCATTTCACATGCGGAAGATGCCGAACTTCGGGCTCTCCGGGATCGGCGCG
>DATJYZ010000004.1:0-18624 GCA_035499355.1 Burkholderiaceae bacterium
AGGGCGGCAGCGGCGCGCGGCGACGCGTGATCGTCACATTGACGACGGCTCGATCTTCCAGTCGCCGTTGACCACCTTGAGCATCACCGGCGTCTCGACGGTGAAGCCCCAGTGGTTGTCCTTGGTGTAGGTGAGCACGCCGTGGCACAGCACCGTGCGGCCCATGTTCTCGATGGCGTCACGCAGCGCGGCGCGGAACTCCGGTGTGCCGGGCTTGGCCTTGGCCTTGGCCACCGGCACCACCTTGTCGAGCACGATGATCGCGTCGTAGGCATGGCCGGCGAACTGGTTGCGCGAGCCGGGGCCGTAGACCTTCTCGTACTTGTTGACGAAATCCTGCGCCACCTTCTTCGACGGGTGGCTGTCGGGCAGCTGCTCGGGCACCAGCGCCGGGCCGCTGACCACGTAGGAGCCTTCGACGTCCTTGCCGCCGATGCGCATCAGGTCGCGCGTGGCGGCGGCGTGCGTCTGGTAGATCTTGCCCTTGTAGCCGCGCTCGATCAGGCCCTTGTGCGGCATCGCCGCGCCGGAGCCCGAGGCGACGATCAGGATCGCGTCGGGGTTGGCCTGCACCAGCTTGAGCGCCTGGCCGGTCACCGACGTATCGGGCCGCGCGAAGCGCTCGACCGCGACGATCGGCGGGCCGCCGAGCGCGGCGCTCTGCGCCTTGAAGTCGTTGAGCCAGGTCTCGCCGTAGGCATCGGTGTAGCCGAGGAAGCCGACGCTCTTGATGCCCAGCTTCTTCATGTGCTCGATCATCGCGTGCGCCATCACCGCGTTGCCCTGCGGCAGGCGGAACGCCCAGTGATCCTTGCCGGCCTGCAGCGCCGCTGGCGAGAACATCAGCTGCACGGTGCCCGACTCGGCCACCGGCTCGGCCATCGCCACCGCGTTGACGGTGGCCGACGAGCCCATCACGATGTCGACCTTGTCCTCGTTGACGAACTTGCGCGCGTTCTGGACTGCGCGCGTCGGGTCGCTGGCGTCGTCGAGCAGGATCACCTTCAGCTTCTCGCCGCCCACGCTCTCGGGCCACAGCTTGATGTAGTTCTGCATCGGGATGCCCAGGCCGTTGGCGGGCCCGGTGAGCGGCAGGCTGATGCCGACCGTGATGTCGGCCAGCGCGGCGCCCGACATGCCGAGCGCGAATGCGGCGGCGACGAGGGATCTGCTGAGGGTCATCGTGCGTCTCCTGTTGGAATGAACAACAACGGTGGGGTCACTGGAGGCCGGCGGTCAGAGACACTTGGCCTTGATGTCTTCGGGAACCGGGATCGAACGGATGCGCTCGGGGTTCTCGGGATCGCGGATGACGAAGGTGCGCACCTCGGTGCCTTCGCACAGCAGGTCGTCGCCGCGCTTGATCACGTGGCGATGGCGGAACACCTTGAGGCCCCACTCCTCGACGTTGGTGTGCACCTCGATCCACTCGCCGTAGGTGGCGGCCTTCACGAAGCGGGTGTGGATCTCGAGCAGCGGCGTGCCGACGATGCCGCGCGTCTTCACCAGTTCGCGCCACGGCGGGATGCCGCAGCTCATGAAGAACAGCAGCGACGATTCGTCCATCCAGCGCGAGAAATTGGGGAAGAACACGATGCCGGCCGGGTCGCAGTCGCCGAACTGCACCTGCACCCGATGGACATGGGACCTGCTCATCGCGGTCTCGCCTGGATGATGAACGGATCGGACGCGCGCCCCTCGTACAGCGCATCGACCAACGCCGCGCGCCTTTGCAGCACCGCGCGCTGGTTGATCGAGTTCTTGTCGGTGAGTTCACCCTTGTCGATCGACGGTGGCTCGGCCAGCACGTGGATGCGCTCCAGGCGGTTGGCGCTGCCCGTCGCCTGTGCCGCCAGACGGTCGAGCATGGCCTGGAAGTGCGCGCGCACCGCCGGGTGGTGCAGCACCTCCGGCGCCGGCGTGTCGGCCGCGCAGCCGGCCAGCTGGCGGCAGGCGTCGAGCCGCGGAAAGACGAGCGCACCCACCGTGTCGCGGTTGAGGCCGGTGATGACCGCGTCCTGCACGCACGGCTCGCCGGCCTCGATGATGCGGGCGCGCAAGGGGCCGACGCTGACGAAGGTGCCGGTGGACAGCTTGAAGTCCTCGGCGGTGCGGCCGTCGAACAGCAAGCCGCGCTGCGGATCGGCGGCGTCGATCCAGCGCACCGCGTCGCCGGTGCGGTAGAAGCCCTCGTCGTCGAACGCGTCGCGCGTCTGCTCCGGCGCGCGCCAGTAGCCCGGCATCACGTTGGGGCCGCGGAAGCGGATTTCGGTCTTGTCGCCCTCGGGCACCAGCTTGACCTCGACGCCCGGCACCGGCAGCCCGATGTGCCCCGACTCGTTGTCGGTGCCGACCGCGAACGTGCACGACGGCGCGGTCTCGGTCATGCCCAGGCCGGTGATGATGCGCAGGCGCTGCCCGATCGCGGCCGCGCCGTGCGCGTCGAGCTGGTCCCACACCGCCTGGCTGAGCGCGGCGCCGGCGAACATGAATGCCCGGCAGCGCGCGAACAGCATGCGCCGCAGCTGCGCGTCGCCGTCCATCGCGCGCGCGATCTCCTCGAAACCCTTGGGCACGTTGAAGTAGACGGTGGGCGAGATCTCGCGCAGGTTGCGCAGCGTCTCGGCCATGCCGGCGGGCGTGGGTTTGCCGTCGTCGATGTACAGCGTGCCGCCGTTGGCCAGCGTAATGCCGACGTTGTGGTTGCCGCCGAACGTGTGGTTCCACGGCAGCCAGTCCACCAGCACCGGCGGCTCCTCGGCGAGGAAGCGCATGCACTGGCGCAGCATCTGCTGGTTCGCGCACCACATGCGGTGCGTGTTGATCACGCCCTTCGGTGCCTTCGTCGAGCCCGACGTGAAGAGGAACTTGGCGATCGTGTCGGGGCCGACGCCGGCGTGCGCTGCGGCCAGCGCGGCGCCGGGCGTGGCGCGCAGCAGCTCGTCGTAACGGCGCACCCGGCGCTCGGCCAGATCGCCCCACGCCAGCACCACCGCCACGTCGGCGGGCACCGCGGCGGCGATCGCCTTGCCGAAGGCCGGGTCGCTGGCGAACACCAGGCCCGGTGTCACCGTGCCGAGGATGTGCTTGAGCTTGGCGTGGTCGTTGGACAGCAGCGAGTACGCCGGCGACACCGGCACGAAGGGGACGCCCGCCCACAGCGCGCCCATCGCCAGCGTCAGGTGCTCGAGGCTGTTCTCCGACAGGATCGCCAGCGGCCGTTCGACCGACAACCCGGCGTCGAGCAGCGTCTGGCCGACGCGCTGCGCGCGCTCGAGCATCTGCGCGTAGGTGATCGGTTGCCACTGGCCCGCGGCGTCGCGCCGTGCGACGAACGTGCGATCCGGAGCCTCGTGCGCCCAGCGCACGAGGTGATCGGTCAACCGCGCCGGGTACGCGCCGAGCGCCTCGGTCGAGCGCAGCAGCGTGCTGCCGTCGGCGCGGTGCTCGATGACGGCCTGCAGGCAGCCACCGACCGACGCCTCGCGCGCGGGGACTGCGCTCATGCGGCCCCCTTGGCCCTGCGGGCCGTCCCCCAGGGCTCCGCAGGAGCCACTTCGTGGCTCCGGGGGAGCGAGCACCTTCGGAGCGACCGTGCAGCGCTCACCATCGCCTCACGACTTGACCACCTTGCCCGCGCGCTTGTCGAGGAACGCGCGCAGCCGCTTCTTGGCTTCGGGCGTGCTCTCGGCCACCGCGGCCATCAACGACTCGGTGAGCAGGCCCTCGGCCATCGGCTGGTCGGCGATGCGCGGCAGCGCGTGCATCACGGCGTAGTTCGACATCGGCGCATTGCTCGCCACGCGCTCGGCCAGCTCGATGCCCTTGGCCAGGCCCTGGCCCGCAGGCACCACGTACTGCGACAGGCCGACGGCGAGGCCTTCCTGCGCGTCGTAGACGCGGCCGGTCATCATCAGGTCGGTCATGCGTGCCACGCCCACCAGGCGCGGAATGCGCACCGAGCCGCCGCCGCCGACGAAGATGCCGCGCTGCCCTTCGGGCAGCCCGTAGTAGGCCGACTCCTCGGCCACGCGCAGGTGGCACGACGCGGCGAGCTCGAGGCCGCCGCCGACCACGGCGCCGTGCAGCACCGCGACCACCGGCACGCGGCCGAACTGGATGCCGTCGAACGCCGCATGCCACATGCGCGAATGCAGCACCCCGGCGGCGACGTCGCGCTCCATCAGCTCCGACAGGTCGAGCCCGGCGCAGAAGTGGTCGCCCTCCCCGCTGAGCACCACCGCGTGCGTCGACTCCGGCAGGTTGACGAAGCAGGTGTGCAGCTGCCTGATCAGCGGGTCGCTGAGCGCGTTGCGCTTGGCCGGGCGGTGCAGCCGCACGTGGGTGACGGCGCCGCGGTGCGATACGCGCAGCAGGTCGAGCGTGGCCAGCGCACCGCTGGCCGGAGTGAAAGAAGACATCGGCCGCTTCCTCGGAGGTTCGAAAGATAGTTCAACTATAGAACTGAAAAACTAGGGCAAACCCGAATGTCGACCCACCACGCCCAAGAAGATGACATTCCGCAGCCTGCCCGACAGACGCCATATACTTACCATGTTGAACTAAGAGGGCGCCGCCATGGACACCGCCTCGCTGGTCGCGATCGACACTCACACGCACGCCGAGGTGTCGTGCTGGAACCCGTTCGACAACTATGGCGAGGAGTACGACCGCGCGGCCGACAAGTACTTCGGCTCGAGCCGCCGCCCGACCATCGACGAGACGGTCAAGTACTACCGCGAGAAGAAGATCGCCTTCGTGATGTTCACGGTGGATTCCGAGTCGCAGCTCGGCCGGCGCCGCGTGCCCAACGAGGAGATCGCCGAGGCAGCCAAGAAGAACGCCGACATCATGATCGCCTTCGGCTCGATCGACCCGCACAAGGGCAAGATGGGCGCGCGCGAGGCGCGCAAGCTGATCGAGGAGCACGGCGTCAAGGGGTTCAAGTTCCACCCCACCGTGCAGGGCTTCCTGCCGTCCGACCGCATGGCATGGCCGATCTACGAGGTGATCGCCGAACACAAGCTGCCCGCGGTGTTCCACAGCGGCCACTCGGGCATCGGCTCGGGCATGCGCTGCGGCGGCGGCCTGCGGCTTCAGAACAGCAACCCGATGCTACTCGAGGACGTGGCGATGGCCTTCCCCGACATGCAGATCATCGTCGCGCACCCCAGCTGGCCGTGGCAGGACGAGGCGCTCAGCCTTGCACTGCACAAGCCGAACATCTGGATCGACCTGTCCGGCTGGAGCCCGAAGTACTTTCCGCCGCAGCTGGTGCAGTACGCCAACACGCTGCTGAAGGACCGCATCCTGTTCGGCAGCGACTTCCCGCTCATCACGCCCGAGCGCTGGCTGGCCGACTTCGAGGAAGCCGGCTTCAAGGACAAGGTGAAGCCGCTGATCCTGAAAGAGAACGCGAAGCGGCTGCTCGGGTTGCAGTAGCGGCCGCCTGCGCTACTCGACCCGCACCACCAGCGCCGCGCCGGTGTCGCCGGCCGCGCACCCGGTGAAGAGGCCGACGCCGCCACCGCGCGAGCGCAGCGCCTGCACCAGCTCGGCGGTCGCGCGCAGCCCCGTCGGCCCCTGCGGGTGGCCGTAGACGAGGCTGCAGCCGTACGGGTTCATGCGCTCGAGCGGATAGCCGGTCTGCTGCGCGAACCACACGTCGTTGACCGCGAACGGATTGTGCGTGGTGACGACGTGCACGTCGCCGATCGCGAGCCCGGCGTTCTCGAGCGCGCGTTGCGCCGCGGTGGTCGCGGCCTTGGGCATGCGCGCCAGCTCGGCGCGCGCGAAGCCGGCGGCCAGCAATCGCACCACCCCCTCGCCGCCGGCCAGCGCCTGCGCGTCGACGCGCGAGAGCACCACGGTGCCCGCCGTGCCGTCGGCCGGGTGGGTCTGGCTGCCGTAGGTCACGACGCCCTCGGCACTGACCGGCTTCAGCGCCCGCAGCGCATCGGCGTCGGTGTCGTGCACCCCATCGTCACGCTCGACCGCCAGCCGCGAGCGGCCCTGTTCGATCACCACCGGCTGCAGGTAGCGGCGCTGGATCGCGCGGTCGTCGGCCAGCGCGCTGCGGTACTGCTGATGGCGCAGCAGCGTGAGGTCGTCGAGCGCCTGGCGCGACATCGCGCCTTCGCGCGCCACCGCCTCGGCGGTGGCCACCATCGACTGCGCGGTCGCCGGGTCGGCCGCGAAGTTGTCGAGCACCCAGTGCTCGGTGGCCGCGCTGCCACCCATGGCCCGACTGCGCGGGTACACGAGCAGCGGGCCGTTGCTGGTGCGGTCGGTGGCGACCACCAGCGCGCGCTGCGCGCCGCCGGCTTCCACCTGCGCCGCGGCGGCGACGAGGCACGCCACCGAGGTCGCGCAGGCCTGCGCCACCAGCGGCCCGGTGATGCCGGGCATGCACAGCCGCGCGGCGAGCCATGGCACCGCGTAGAAGCTGTGCGGCTGCGGAATCGTCAGGCCCAGCACGAGCTGATCGACTTCGGCGACGTCGAACTGCCGCCGCGCGAGCGCGTCGCGCGTCACCGCCACCGCGAGATCGAGGCTGGAGACGTCGGCCAGGCTGCCCTGCCAGCGCACGAACGGCGACGACCACAGGTGGCGCGCGCTGATGGCGGCACGTTCGAACTTCATGGCGGGGTTCCCTTCGTCGCGTCGCGCACCGCGACCAGTGCGTTCTTGTAGGTGCCGCGCGGCAGCGTGCCGGGCGGCAACACCGTGACCGCCACGCGCACCTGCAGTTGGCTGCGGATGTCGGCTTCGATCGCCGCGGCCAGCGCCGTTGCATCGACCGCCCGTGCCGACTCGACCTCGAGCGCGATCGCGTCGTCGAAGCGCACCTGGTCCTTGTGGTCCTTGACGATGCGCAGCACCGGCTCCACGCGGTCGCCGAAGCGTTGCAGCACGCGGTCGCGGATCGCGGTGGGGAACACGTTCATGCCCTTGTAGATCAGCATGTCGTCGGTGCGGCCGGTCACGCGGATGCGCGGGCTGGTGCGGCCGCAGGCGCAGCGCACGCCCACCACCTGCGCATGGTCGCGTGAGCGGTAGCGCACCGCCGGCGTCGCGTCGCGCTCGAAGGCGGTGTACACCAGCTCGCCACGGGCGCCGTCGGCCCACGGCACGGCCTGCCCGCTGTCGGGGTCGATCAGCTCGACCGCGACGCTGCGCTGCGCGTTGAAGTGCATGCCGTCCTGCGCTTCGCACTCGCCCCACATCGACGGCAGCACGTCGCCCAGGCCCATGGTCTCGCGCAGGTGCGTCAGCCGCAGGCCGCGCTCGATGCGGCCGCGCAGCTCGGGCTGCCCCAGCCCCGGCTCGCCGCCGCCGAGCACCTTGACCAGCGACGACGGCAGGCCGGTGTCGCGGCCGATGTCGTCCCACCGATCGGCAAGGTAGAGCGCGAACGACGTCGTCGCCAGCAGCGCGCTGACGCGCAGGCGGCGCATGTCGCGCACGATGCGCTCGGTCGGGAAGCCGCCCAGCCAGCACAGCGTGGCGCCGACGCGGCGGAAGCCGTCGGCATACGGCAGGCCGCCGGCCACCATCGGCAGCCCCACCAGGTGCGCCACGATGTCGCCGCGCCGGACGCCGGCGGTGAACCAGACGTTGGCGATCGCGTCGGCCAGCGTGTCGACGTCGCGCGCGGTCAGCGCGTAGGTCAAGGGCGTCCCGGTGGTGCCCGACGACGAGATCGCTTGCACGATGTTGGCGCGCGGCGCGGCCTGGTTGTCGCCGAACGGCTGCTCGGCGCTGGCGCGCTCCTGCGCCGCGCGCAGGTCGTCCTTCAGCGTGAACGGCAGCGCCGCGAGGCCAGCCAGGCTGCCTAGCGCGGGCGCGTCCGGCAGCGCGGCGTGCAGCCGCGCGTACAGCGGCGATCGTCGCCGCAGCGCGGGCAGCATCGCCGCGATGCGGCCGGCCTGCCAGCGCTCGACCTCGGCCCACGGCTTGGTCTCGAGCTCGGCGTTCCAGTACTCGCCGCTGAACGGCGATCGGGGCGTCATGCGCGGCGTCCTTCAGCGGCCTTCGCGGCGGCGCTGTCCCAGCACGTCGGCGTGACGCCGCGCTCGCGCAGCTTGAACTTCTGCACCTTGCCGTTCTCGGTGCGCGGCAGCGCGGCCATGAAGTCGATGTAGCGCGGCAGCGCGAACTTCGGCAGCAGCGCCGCGCAGTGGCGCACCAGCTCGGCGGGCGCGACCGCGGCGCCGTCGCGCAGCACGACTGCGGCCAGCACTTCGTCCTCGGCCAGCTCGGAGCGCACCGGCACCACCGCCACCGCCGCCACCGCGGGGTGACTCATCAGCGCCTGCTCGACCTCCCACGACGAGATGTTCTCGCCGCGGCGGCGGATCGCGTCCTTGATGCGGTCGACGAAGCGGAAGGCACCGTCGGCGTCGCGCACCACGCGGTCGCCGGTGTGGAACCAACCGTTGCGCCACGCATCGGCGGTCTGCTCGGGCTTGCCGAAGTAGCCGCTGGCAAAGGCGAGCGGCTCGTCGGTGCGCAGCACCAGCTCGCCCGCCTCGCCCGCAGGCAACGCGACATCCTGCGGGTCGACCACACGGGCGTCGAAGCCTGCGCGCAGCCAGCCCATCACGCCGCTGCGCGGCGAATCCGGCGCGGTGGCGATCACGAAGTTGGTCTCGGTCGAGCCATAGCCTTCGAGCAGCAGCACGCCGCTGCGCTGCCGAAACGCCGCGCCGGCCGCCGCCGGCACGCCGGGGCCGAGGCCGATGCGCACGCGGTGCTCGCGCTCGTGCGGCCCTGCCGGCTGCGCCAGCAGCATCGGCACCATCGCGCCGAGCAGGTAGACCACGGTGGCGCTGCGCGCGTGCATGTCGGGCCAGAAGCCGCTGGCCGAGAAGCGCTCGGCGATCTCGACGCGGCAGCCGACGATCGCCCCCTGCACGACCGAGTTGAGCGCGTTGATGTGGAACAGCGGCAGCGTGCTGCACAGCACGTCGTCGGCACGCAGCCCCAGCACGCTCGCCGTGTTGACGCCCCACCCATGGACCTGCGCATGCGGACACACCACGCCCTTTGGTGCTCCGGTGGTGCCCGAGGTGTAGAGGATCGCCAGCGGATCGCCGGGGTCGACGGCTGCCGCATCGATCGCGTCGCCGGAGACGGGCCAATCGCCGGGCACGGTCCACAGCATCGCGGGCACGCCGGCACCGAGCCGCTCGACGAATCGCTCCTCGATCGCCAGCAGGCGCGCGCCGCAGTCGGCCAGCACGTACTCGATCTGCGGTCCCATCGACGCGACGTTGATCGGCACCGCGATCGCGCCGATCCATGCGCAGCCCAGCACGACCTCGAGGCACTCAGCGCGGTTCCCGCACATGAGCGCGACGCGTTCGCCCGCGCCGACCCAGCCGCAGCCGAGCAGCAGCTCGACGAATTCGGCACGGTTGCTGCACATCACCGCCACGCGGTCGCCGCGCCGCACGCCGGCGGCCTGCAACGCGTGTGCCCGACGTGCGGCCACGCCCACCTCGTCGCGATGCGACCAGGTCGCGCCGGCGATCGACAGGAACGGGCGCGCGCCGAAGGCGCGGGCCTGCCGCTGCAGCAGCGCCGGCAGCGCGCGCTCGTGCGGTGCGAACAGGTCGTCAGTCGTCATCGGTGGCGCCGCCGAGGTAGGTGGCCTGCACGCGCGGGTCGTCGGCCAGCTGCCGCGACGCGCCGCTCAACGCCACCTCGCCGGTCTCGAGCACGTAGCCGTGGTCGGAGCTGTCGAGCGCGGCACGCGCGTTCTGCTCCACCAGCAGGATCGCCACGCCGTCGTCGCGCAGGCCGCGCACGATGGCGAAGATCTCCTGCACCACCAGCGGCGCCAGGCCGAGGCTCGGCTCGTCGAGCAGCAGCAGGCGCGGCGACGACATCAGCGCGCGGCCGAGCGCGAGCATCTGGCGCTCGCCGCCCGACAGCGTGTCGGCGCGCTGCGCGCGCCGTTCGCCCAGGCGCGGAAAGCGCGCCGTCACCGCGTCGAGCCGCTTGCGCAGCGACTCGCCGCGCAGACGCTTCGTGTACGCGCCGAGCATCAGGTTGTCGAGCACCGTCAGCTCGCCGAACAGCTCGCGCTTCTCGGGCACCAGACACAGGCCGCGCTCGACGCGCGCCTCGACATCGAGCGCGTGCAGGTCCTCGCCCTCGAAACGCAGGACGCCGCGGCACGGCAGCAGCCCCATCGCCGCCGACAGCAGCGTCGTCTTGCCGGCGCCGTTGGGGCCGATCACCGAGACGATCTGCCCCGGCAGCAGCGCCAGCGACACGCCGCGCACCGCCTCGACCTGGCCGTATGAGACGTGCAGGTCGCCGATCTCGAGCATCGGCGCGGTCATCCGCGCCGCCTCGTCTTTCCGCGCGGCCGTCATGGCCGCGCCTCGCTCGCGACCACCGTCGACGGCGCTGCACCGACGCCGCCGAGGTACGCCGCTTGCACGGCGGCGTCGGCGCGCACGGCGGCCGGCGCGCCCTCGACGAGCTTGGAGCCGAAGTTCATCACCACCAGGCGATCGACCAGCTTCATCACGAAGTCCATGTCGTGCTCGACGATCAGGATCGTGACGCCTTCGTCGCGCAGCCTGCGCAGCAGGTCGCCCAGCGCCTGCTTTTCGCGGCGCCGCAGGCCGGCGGCGGGTTCGTCGAGCACCAGCAGCACCGGGTCGGCCGCCAGCGCGCGCGCAATCTCCAGCAGCCGCTGCATGCCCAGCGGCAGGCTGCCGGCGAGTTCGTGCGCGCGCTCGGCCAATCCCATGCGCGCCAGCTGGCGCCGCGCCTCGTCGAGGATCTGCGCCTCGGCGCGGCGATCGAGCCGCAACCCGGCGGCGACGAGGCCGGCGCGCACGCGGCCGTGCGCGCCGAGCGCCACGTTGTCGAGCAGGCTCATCTGCGGCCGCAGCTTCACGTGCTGGAAGGTGCGCGCCATGCCGCGCAGCGCGATCAGCCGCTGCGCGACGCCGGTGATGTCCTGGCCCATGAACTCGACGCGACCGCTGGTCATCGGTGCGGTGCCGGTGATGAGGTCGAACAGCGTCGACTTGCCGGCGCCGTTGGGGCCGATGAGGCCGACGATCTCGCCGGCGCGCACGTCGAAGCTGACGTCGTTGACCGCCAGCAGGCCGCCGAAGCGCTTGACCGCGCGCTGCACCGCGAGCAGCACCTCGCCGCGCGACGCGGCCTGCCGTCGCGCCAGCGGCTCCACGGCGACGCTTGGCGCTGCGCTCGCGCGGCGCGGCCAGCGCCGGTGCAGCCCCTTCGACACCAGGCCCATGATGCCGCCGCGCGCACGCTGCAGCAGCACGATGAACAGCAGCGCGAACACCACCGCCTCGAACTGCCCGCCGCGGGTGGTGACCAGCGGCAGCACGTCCTGCACCACGTTCTTCAGCACCAGCACGACCGCGGCGCCGACCAGCGCGCCGGCCAGGTGCGCGAAGCCGCCGGCCACCGCCATCAACAGGTACTCGATGCTGGCGCGCACGTCGAACGGCGACGGGCTGACGAAGCGGTTGGCGTGCGCGTACAGCCAGCCGGCCAGGCCGGCCAGCACCGCGGCCAGCACGAACAGCGACAGCCGCACGCGGAACGCGTCGGCGCCGACGCTGGCCAGCAGGATGCTGCCGCCGCGCAGGCTGCGGATCGCGCGGCCCGGGCGCGAGTGCAGCACGTGGTGGCAGAACAGCGTGGCCAGGCCGACCAGCACCCAGATCAGGTAGTACACCGCGCGCGGGTCGGCCAGCGAGACGCCGAACAGCCGGATCGGCGGGATCGCCGAGATGCCGGTATGACGACCGAGCGCCTCGATGTTGCCGAACACGAGCGCGATCGACAGCCCCCACGCGATGGTCGACAGCGGCAGGAAGTGTCCGCCCAGACGCAGCGTCAGGGCCCCGATCACCAAGGCGGCGAGCGCGGTCAGCGGCAGCGCGAACGCGAGGCCGAGCCACGGCGACGCGCCCTGCACGGTGCTCAGCCACGCGGTGGTGTACGCCGCGATGCCGACGAACGCCGCCTGGCCGAACGAGGTGGCGCCGCCGATGCCGGTGAGCATCACCAGCCCGAGCACCACCAGCGCGCTGATGCCGATGTCGTTGAGCAGCGAGACGCCGAACTTGCCCAGCAGCGCCGGCGCCAGCGCAAGCGCCGCGACGACGGCGAGCACGCCCCAGCGACGCTCAGCCATCAAGCTCTTCTTGCTCCTGCTCGGCGTGGCGCACCAGCGCCGAGCGCAGCAGCAGCGCCGGGATCAGCAGGCTGAACACGATCACGTCCTTCAGCGCGCCGCTCCAGAACGAGCCGAAGCTCTCGACCACCCCGACCGCGAGCGCACCGAGCGCAGTGAGCGGGTAGCTGACGAGGCCGCCGATGATCGCGGCGACGAACGCCTTGAGCCCGATCAGGAAGCCGGAGTCGTAGTACATCGTCATCGCCGGCGCCACCAGCACGCCGATCAGGCCGGCCAGCAGCGACGCGAAGGTGTACGCCAGCAGCGCGGTGCGCGCGGGCCGGATGCCGACCAGCCGCGCGCCGACCCGGTTGACCGCGGTCGCGCGCAGCGCCTTGCCGGCCACCGTGCGTTCGAAGGCGAGAAAGAACAGGCCGCTCAGCACCACGGCCGAGGCCAGCATCAGCATCACCTGCCCGCTGACCGGAAAGCCGCCGGGCAGCATGAGCGAGCCGCCGGCCAGCGGCGCCGTGCGAAAGCCCTCGGGGCCGAAGAACAGCAGCCCGAGCCCCGACAGCAGGAAGTGCAGCGCCAGCGACACGATCAGCAGCACCAGCACCGATGCGTCGGCGATCGGCTGCAGCGCCACGCGCGCCACCAGCGGCGTGATCGGCACCACCAGCAGCACGGCCAGCACCACGAACACCGCGTGCGGCAGCGCGCGCCCCGCCGCCGCCCAGGCGAGCGCGCACGGCAGCAGCGGCAGCACGGCCCAGCCGAGCACGGCACGCGGAATGCGCCTGCGCTCGCGGCGGCGCAGCAGCGAGCCCACCTCGGCGATGGTGGCCAGCAGCGCGAGCATCGCCACCAGGCCGATGGTCGGCGGCAGGCGCTGGGTCTCGAACGCAGCCAGGCTCAGCGCCGCGAACGCGGCGACGTCGCCGAACGGCACGAACACCACGCGCGTGACCGAGAAGATCAGCACCAGGCCGAGCCCGGCCAGCAGGTAGACCGCGCCGTTGGCCAGCCCGTCGATGGCCAGGATCAGCGCGACGTCCCAGGTCAAGACGTTGCCCGCCCTGTACGTTTCCGGGCGCCGCAAGGCCAGCGTCGGCCAAAAGGCTCACACCGGCAGGCGGCCACCGCGGATCCGGCTCCGCCGGGCCGCCGGTGGCGCCCCCCTGGGGGAAAGGCGCCGCAGGCGCATCGGGCGGGGGTCAAGGAGCCAGCTTCCACTGGCCGTTGTCGAGCTTGACGATCACGCGCGCGCGCTCGTCGACGCCATAGAGGTCGCCCGGCTTGAAGTTGTAGACCCCGTGCGTGCCGATCACTTCCTTGCTGCTGAAGATGGCGTCGCGCAGCGCGGCGCGGAACTCCGGCGTGCCGGGCTCGCCCTTGGCGCGCGCCGCCGCGTCGGCGAACACCATGTAGCCGTCGAACGAGTAGGCCGAGAACGCGTCGGTGGTCGGCGCGCCGTTGACCTTCTGGAACACGGCGCGGAAGTCGAGCGCGAGCTTCTTGGTCGGGTAGTCGTTGGGCAACTGCTCGGCCACGATCACCGGGCCGGTGGGCATCAGGCTGCCGTTGGCCGACGCGCCGGCGACGCGCACGAAGTCGGGGTTGATCAAACCGTGTTGCCCGTACACGTTGCCCTTAAATCCGCGCTCGGCCAGCGCCAGGTACGGCAGCGCGCCCGGGGTTCCGGAGCCGCCGGTCATCACCGCGTCGGGACGCGCGGCGACGATCTTCAGCACCTGGCCGGTGACCGACTGGTCGGCGCGCGCATAGCGCTCGTTGGTCACCACCTTGATGCCCGCCGGCGCGGTGGCCTTCATCAGCGAGTTGTAGACCAGGTCGCCCCAGGCGTCGGTGAAGCCGATGTAGCCCACCGTCTTGACGCCGTCACGCTTCATACGCTGCACCACCGCGTCGATCATCAGCTGCGGCGGCTGCGCCACCGTGACGGTCCAGTCGGCCTCGGTCGCGGGCAGCGAGATCGGCGACAGCCCGATCATCGGTGTCCGGCTCTCGCGGCCGACCTGCGAGATCGCGATCGTCGCCGGCACGCCCGACGAGCCCATCAGGATGTCGACCTTCTCTTCCTCGACCAGCTTGCGCGCGTTGCGGCCGGCGTTGGTCGGGTCCGACGCGTCGTCGAGCACGATCAGCTGCACCTTGCGGCCGTTGATCTCGGGCTTGTAGGCGACCGCCGCCTGCATGCCCTTGGCGTACGGAATGCCGAGCGACGAATTGGGGCCCGACAACGACACGCTCAGGCCCACCTTGAGGTCGGCAGCCACGGCCCCGGCGGTGAAGGCGAGCGCCACGGCAGCGCCGACGGCGCAACGAACGAGACGGTTCATGGTTTCAAGCTCCTGGTGGATCAATGCGTCAGGGGAACAACTGGATCATCGGCAGCGCGGCGCCGGCATCCAGCAGATCGACCCGCTTGAGCCGGATGCGCCAGTCGCGCCCGACCTTCACGAGGCGGTGCAAACACGTGCCCGCGAGCATCAGCCGGCGCTCGCCGCGCGACTCGATGTAGACGAACGGCGTGCGCAGCTCGCAGCGGCCGCCGGCAGCATCGTCGCGCGTGACGCTCGACGCCTGCAGCACGTGCTGGCAGCGGCTGGGTGGATGCTGCGAGTGCGCGCGCGCGCTCTTCAGCCGCTCGACGCGCAACTGCAGCAGCAGACGGTCTTCGTCGGCCAGCGCGTTGTGGGCTGCGCCCTCTTCCTGCGCAGCGCCGCGCAGTGGTACCCAGTAGCGACCGTCGTCGGCGAACAGCGCCAGCCACTCGTCGTGGCGGCGCTCGTCGAGCAGGCGCGCTTCGTGGACGACGAGTTCCTGCGGGGACACCGGCGTCAATCCTCGAGGCCGAGGCTCATGAATTGCAGCCAGGCCCGGTGCTGGTTGCGCATCAGCAGCTCGTTGGTGCCGTTGACCTCGCGCGTGCCGCCGACGAGCTCGGCCGCATCGAAGCCGCGGTGCAGGCTGACCCACTCGTTGTCGCCGGCGCGCAGGCCGTGCTGGATGCTCTCGAACAGGTGCACGTCGTCGTGCGCCACCACCGACATCGGCGAGAAGACCAGGCGGTTGTAGGTCATCGAACGCTCGAACAGCAGCTCGGGCGCGGCCTCGACGCGAAAGCTCCAGGCCTCGATCACGGTGCGGTCGGCCGCCAACGGGCGGATCACGCGGATCGCCTGCGGCGAGCCCTTGACCGACAGGCTCGGAAAGCACACCGAGTTTTGCGGCGCGCGCTGCAGGATCTCGGTGGCGCGCGCCTCGCCGTGCGCCGCGCGCAGCGCCGCCTCGTACTGCGGCACCTGTGAGTAGCCGGAGTGGATGCTGAAGTTCGTGCCGAGCATGCTGTGGCCGTTCGGATAGGCGCGGCCGCCCATGCGGTCGAAGAAGTCGTAGCCGGCGCCGAACGGCAGGATCTGCTCCATCGCCATCGGCTTCACCGCGTCGTCGGGCTGGCCGCGCCACAGCGCGGCCGCCGCGTGCGTGGCCGACTCGTGCGTCGACAGCGGGTGCACCGTGTCGTTGATGTTCTCCAGGTAGATCTTCCAGTTGCAGTGGATCAGGTTGCGCAGCACGCCGCCGTCGATGCGCAGGCGGCCCACCGGCGAGCGGTCGACCAGGTTGTCGATCGCACCCAGCACGTCGCCGAAGTAGCCCTGGAAATCGGGCCCGATGTCGTTGAGCTTGACGAACACGAAGTCACGGTAGACCTCGACGTGCTTCAGCGCGCCGACGCCCCGGCCCGATGCGCAGTGCGCGAGCCGCGTGCCCTCGTAGCCGGCCTTCAGCGGCACGTGCAGCGGCGTGCCGTCGAGCTTGTAGGTCCAGGCGTGGTACGGGCAGCGCAGCAGCTTGCCGGTGTTGCCGCACTCCTCGGTCAGCAGCTGCGTGCCCTTGTGCGCGCAGCGGTTGTGCAGCACGCGGATGCCGCCGTCGGCCTGACGCAGCATGACCAGCGGGCGCCCGGCGATCTGCACCGTGACGTAGTCGCCGACCTCGGGCACCTGGCTGGCGTGGCCGACGTAGTTCCAGGTGTTGGCGAAGAAATGGCGCTGCTCGAGGCGGAACAGCGCCTCGCTCAGGTAGAGGTCGCGGTGCACGCGATCGTCCTGCACCAGGGGCGCGAGATCGCGCCGACGGATGCCGTGCGCGGCGTCGTGCAGTCCGATCGGGGCGCTTGCGTCCATCACCGCGTCGTGCATCGTCACAGCGCGATGCTGCCGAGGCTGGCGCCGCCGCAGACGTAAAGCACCTGGCCGGTGACGAAGCCGCCCTCGGGATCGATGAAGAACGACACCGCGCGCGTCACGTCGGCCGGCTCGCCGACGCGCTTGACGGGGATCGACGCCGCCAGCTTCTGCTCGCGTTCGCTGCCGGCGGGAATCACGTCGTAGAACATGTCGGTGTGGATCGGCCCCGGCGCCACCACGTTGACCGTGATGCCGTCGGCGGCCAGCTCGAGCGCCCAGGTGCGCGCCATGCCGATCATGCCGGCCTTGGTGGCCGAGTAGCTGGTGCGCGTCTGCGCGCCGAGCGCGGCGCGCGAGCCCATCAGCACGATGCGGCCGAAGCGGCGCGCGCGCATGCCCGGCAGCACCGCCTGCACCAGCTGGATCGCGCTGCCGAGGTGCAGCTGCGTCAGCGCGTCGAGGTCGTCGGGTTTCACGTCGGGCAGCAGCGCAGGGCGGATCACGCCGGCGTTGTGGACCAACGTGGTCACCTCGAAGCGCTGCGCCAGCGCGCGCGCCGCCTCGGCGGTGGCGCCGCGATCGGCAAGGTCGACCTCGATGCTGTGCAGCCGCGGGTGCGCGATGTCGCTGCGCCGCCGCGCCAGCGACACCACGTCGTAGCCCGCGGCCAGCAGCGCCTCGCAGATCGCCTTGCCGATGCCGGCGCTGCCCCCGGTGACCGCAGCAACCCTGTTCACAGCGCCCATGCCGCGCCCACCTCCAGCATCAACACGCCCGACCATAGGGAAAGTCGTCCCTCGCCACGCCTAGTGCTTCCACTGATCGCGCGGCCGGCACGGCCTCTGCGCGGGTGTCCCCAGGTCGCATGCAAGCTTCGCGCCTCACGCCGTCAGCACCGCGCGGCCGCGCCGGCCCCGCGTGGCGATCCACGCCAGCGCACGCGCGGCCTCGTGCAGCGGAAACTCGGTGACCTCGAGCGTCAGGCCTCCGCCGGCGATGCGCGCCAGCAGGGCCGGCGCGGCCGCGCGACCCGCGGCCTCGCGGCGCAGCATGTTCAGCGGCAGCAGCGCCACGTCGCGCTGCAGCAGCTCGGGCAGGTTCAGCTCGACTGCTTCGCCGGCGGTGTAGCCCACCAGCACCGCGCGCCCGCCGGGGGCCACACCGCGCAACGCAGCAGCGAGCACGGCGCCACCGACGGCGTCGATCAGCACGTCGGCACGCGGCGCCAGCGCGTCGACCGACACCGCGTCGGCGCCCGCGGGTAGCCGTGCGGCCTGCGCGGCGTCGGACACCAGCGCGCGCACCCCTGCACCGAGCTCGCGCGCCAGCTGCACCGCCACCGAGCCGACCGCACCGGTGGCCCCGGTGATCAGGATCTGCTCGCCGGCCTGCACGCGTGCGACCTCGTGCAGCGCCACCCACGCCGACGTGCACGGCGAGAAGAACGCCGACCCCAGCGCGGCCGGCACGCCGTCGGGCAGAGCACCGATCGCCTCATCGGGCGCGTCGATCAGCTCGCGCCAGGTGCCGTCGCGCGCGACGCCGAGGCCGCTGCCGCGCAACCACACGCGCTGGCCGACGGCGAAGTGCGCGCTCGACACCACCACGCCCGCGGCCTCGACCCCCGGCACGTACGGCAGCGGCGGGTGGCGCAGGAAGGCGCCGCGCCACACCGTGCGGTCGATGTGCCCCACGGTGGCGGCCTGCATGCGCACCAGCGTGCGCCCGCTGGCGGCGGCCGGCTCCGGCAGCTCGTCGAGGCGTGGCGCCTCGCCCCACGCGTGCACGCGCACGGCCTTCATCGTCGCGCGTCGAGAAAGCGCAGCACCGCGTCGGCGAAGGCCTGCGGCAGCTGATCGGGCAGCGGCACCATGCCGCCGGCGATGTCGACCGCCTGCGCCTGCGGCAGGTGCGCGAGCCACTCGGCCGCGTGCGACGCCGCGAACGGATCATCGGGCGCGCGGATCAGCAGCGTCGGCTGCCGGATCGACGCAATGCGGTCTTCGATGCGATAGGCCGCCACCGCGCGGTGCCCGGCCTCGACGTCGTCCACCTTCAGCGCATCGAGCACGAACGCGTGCAGCAGGTCGGGGCGATCGGCGGGGTAGAACGCCTGGCGCTGGCGCCACAGCGCGGCCAGGTGTGCACCGTCGGCGCGGACCTCGACGACGTCGATCGGTGGGCGCTCGGCGCGTGCGCGGCGGAACGTCGCGTCGGTGAAGGGCGTCG
>DATJYZ010000005.1:0-4325 GCA_035499355.1 Burkholderiaceae bacterium
CGGCGACGCGCCGGCCGCTGGTGACGCGCATCGCGAGTGCCGCGGCAGCCACGAACAGCCGGGCTTCGAGTGCGAACACGCTGCCGTAGGCGAGCCCCGGCTGCTCCAGCCAGCGCCGCGCCGCGTCGCTGGCGCCGGTGCCGAGCAGGCCACCGAGCGCGAACGCGATTGCCTGTGCGGCACCCCAAAGACCCATGCGCACCCCCTCGCTGCGTGGCAGCCCTTCACCGGCCAATTGCATCATCGAGCCGATGGCGGCGATGGAGAACGCGCCGTTGGCCATGCCGAGCACGAACACAGTCTGCTTGAATGGCCAGGCAGGCCCGATGCTGCCGGCGGCGACCAACCCGGCCATCGCCATCGCCGAGGCCAGACAGCCGCCCACCGTCCATGCGCGCAACGACCCCGGGCCGCGCCCGCGCCAACGGCTGCCCACCGCGCCGGCCAGCAGCATGCCGGCCAGCACGCCGCCATGCTGCACACCGGACAGCCGAGTCGATTCACCGGGAGTGAACCCGAGCACCAGGCCGGCAAACGGCTCGAGGATCAGATCCTGTGCGCTGTAGGCCAGCATCGAGATGAAGACGAAGATCGTGAAGCGCCGCGCCGTCGGGTCCGACCAGGCGGCGCGGAGCGCTGCGCGAAAGTCTGGTCCACCCATTGCGTCGGACCGCGTGACAACGACCGCGGCGCCCGCATCACGCTCGATGCCCCACACCGCCAGCGTGGCGAGTGCGAAGGCCGACGCGCAGACGCCGGTGCACACCGCCATCAATCGCGCCGGGGAGTACGGGTCGAGCAGCGTCCCCGCGACCAGGGCTGTGACGACGAAGCCGGCGATCATCATCAGCCAGACGGTGGCGGCCGCCGCGGCGCGGCGGGCCGGATCCACGCGCTTGGCCAGCAGCACGAGCAGCGAGGTGCCGCTGGCTCCGACGCCAAGACCGATCAGCGCAAACGCGATGGCCGCCAGCGCCAGCCCGGCGTTACGGCTGTCCGCCATCCAGACCGTGGCGAGCGCGGCCAGGCATCCGCCTGCGGCCAGCACCGCCATGCCGCCGACGATCCACGGCGTGCAGCGGCCGCCGACGTCACTGCCATGGCCGAGGCGAGGGCGGGTCAACTGCACCGCATAGTGCAGGGCGACCAGCAGGCCGGGCACCAAGGCGGGCAAGGCCAGCTCGACGACCATGATCCGATTGAGCGTCGAGGTGGTCAGCACGACGATCGAACCAAGGCCGGCCTGCACCAGGCCCATGCGGACGATCTGCAGCCAGCTCAGCGGCATCGCGCCGGCTCTCATGCGCCGACCCCGGCACGCAATGCGAACGCGCTCACCAGCATGCCGGCCACGTACAAGGACACGCCGCGGGCGCTGTACCAGGCGGCGCGCCTCGCCGGAGAGGCGAGGAAGGAGCGCATCAGCGCCGCCTGCCATGCGCTCAAGGCCAGCACGGCCAGTGAGTGCCACGGCGCCTGCCACGCGAGCAGCAGCGCCACCACGACGAGCTGCGGCAGCAGCATCACGCCGCAGGCGACGCGCGCGGCAACGTCCGGCCCCAGGCGGACCGGCAGCGAGCCGATGCCCATGCGGGCGTCGCCGCGCACGGACTTGAAATCGTTGAGGGTCATGATGCCGTGGGCACCGATGCTGTACAGCACAGCCAGCGCGATCGAACGCGTGTGCGGCATCGCGCCCCACGCCATCACGGCGGCCCCGGTGATCCACGCCAGGCCCTCGTAGCAGGCCGCGCAGGCCGCGTTGCCCCACCAGCCATTGCGTTTCAGGCGCAGCGGCGGTGCGCTGTAGGCCCAGGCCAGTGCGAGCCCGATGGCGGCCGCGACGAAGCCCCAGGGTCCGAGCGCAAGCGCGACCAGCAGCGAGAGTGCGCTCCAGCCGAGCGCGATGTACAGCCCCCAGCGACCGGGCATTCGGCCCGACGGGATGGGGCGCTGTGGCTCGTTGATCGCATCGACTTCCCGATCGAACCAGTCGTTCACGGCCTGGCTGGTGGCGCACACCAGCGGGCCGGCCAGCAGCACCCCGAGCAGCAACAACGGCCAGCGATCGCCGAGCGGCATGCCCGACGCCACGACACCGCAGCCGAACGCCCACATCGGCGGAAACCAGGTGATCGGCTTCAGCAGCTCGGCCACGGCCGAGAACGCGGGCAGGGCGTGTGAGGCCATGCGGCAATTCTTGAATTGACACAGCAAAGTGTCAATGCTAATTTACATCAACGGCACCGCATCCCCGGGAGCGGGCGTCGCAGGAAGGGTTCGCCGATGAACGAGGGACTGGTCGTACGCGACACCGACGAGTGGTTGCCCGCGGTCGGCGCGGCATCTTGCGCCGCGGTGGTGCGCCAGGGCGCGTCCGAACAGCCCGCCGCTCTGGCGTCAGCCGTCGCCGCGTTGCGCTGGCTCGAACAGCACGCGCCGCAAGTGCCGGTGCCGATGGTGACCACCGGCTGGTATTGCTGAGCGTGTCACCGGGCGGGCCGCTGTCGGCTCCCCGGCGGCGCGGCGCCCCGGCAAGCCGGACTGCTCGATGGCGACGCCGTCAGCGACCGGGCTCGGAATCCAGGTCGCCGAGGCCGTAGCGGCGCAGCTTGACGTACAGGCTCTGCCGCGACAACCCGAGCATCTCTGCCGCCGAGGCCCGGTTGTCCTGCGTCAGCCGCAGCGCCGCCTCGATGCAAAGTTGCTCGATCAGGTCGGTCGACTCGCGCACCAGGTCCTTCAGCGGCATGCGGCCGACGAGCTGCGTCAGCTGCTCCACCGACCGCGGCGCTGTCTTCGCCGCCTGCAAGTCGGCGCCGAGGCGGCGCCCGACGTGACGTACGGTGAAGCCCAGGCAAGGCGGAGCGCCGTCGCTGACCGCAACGCCGGAGATCTCGACATCGGCCAGTGCGCCGTGCTGACCGCGCAGGCTGGTGGCGAACAGGCGCACCGACCCCTGCTGCTTCAGCGTCGACAGCATCACGCTCAGGTCGACGCCGGGCCGGCCGAGCCAGCGATCGAGCGACTCGCCGCGCAGCTGGTCCTCGTGGGTCATCTGCACCAGCTCGACGAACGCGCGATTGGCCTTCATCAACCGACCCTCGAGGTCGGTGACGACGAAGCCGTCCGGCGAGCGTTCGACCACTTGCGCCACGGTGTCCTGCGCCGACGTGGTGTCGGGCGCGGATGAGCTGCCGCTCTGGCCGCTGATGCGCACCAGGAAGAACGACGCGTCTTCCTGTCGGAACATCGCTGCGCTGACCTGCAACTCGTCGCGGCTGTGTGGCACGCGCAATTTGATCGCCTCGTTGCGACCGCTGGCGCGCACACGGGCCAGCAAGGCGTTGACCGCCCGCTGCGACCGCTCGTCCAGGCTGCTGCCGAACGGCTGGCCAGCCGACTTACGCGCCGGCAGCGCCAGCATCGCGACGGCCGCGGGGTTGGCCTCGACGACCGTGCCGTTGGCGGCGTCGACGATCACCACCGCTTCGGACGACTGCTCGAACAGAAGACGATACCGGGTTTCGACGTGGCGCAGTCGCCAGTAGTCGCGCTCCAACGCATGCTGTGCGTCCACCAGCCGCTGCTGCAAGCTGGCCTGCGCGCGCATGTCGCGTCCGAACGCCACGATGCGGCCCTTCTGCCCCACCTGAACGGCGGAGTACAGCAGCGGAAGATCGCTGCCGCGCGGCACCGGGTGGTTGATGTGGCGCCAACGGCCCGGGGCGCCTTCGGCGGCGTCTTTCAGCAGCGATTCCACCTTGGGGCGGCTCTCGACCGTGACCACGTCGGCCCAGGGTCGGCCGATCCACGCGGCACCGCTGCGCGGGGGCAGATCTTCGCTGCCGATCGCCACGTCCTGGATCACGCCGCGCTTGTCGAGCACCAGCGACAGGTCGGCGGCGGCGGCGACGAGCGTTGCCGCAGCGTCTGCATCGAGTGCCTCGAGCGGACGCCGGGTTGCGATAAAGGACTTCAGCGCGGTCTTGACCGCGCTGCCGTTTCTTTGAGTCGCTCTTCTTGTTTCCCTGCCTGCACTCACCTGCCGTCCCGCGTGGCCACCAGCCTTTCGGCTGCAAGCATAGCCTGCCTCGCGTCGAGAGCCGTCGCGTCGGCGCCCAACCGCGCCGCGAGCTCGGGTCGCTGGATCATCAGAGGTCCGCCGACGAGCACGCGCACTGCACGGTTGCGGGAGATTTTTCGGATCGCTCGAATCGTCTCGGACAGCGAATCGATCCGCCGTTCGTTGCCGATCGAGAAGCCCACAATGTCGAACCAGTGATCCCGCACCAGTTCGATCAGGGCTTCGTGTGCGGTGGTCG
>DATJYZ010000006.1:0-11332 GCA_035499355.1 Burkholderiaceae bacterium
GCGCGCGCTGCCGGTGTAGTTGTAGTCGAAGCCGAGCGCGGCCAGCGTGTAGCCCAGCAGGCCGATGTCGGCGCGCCCGTAGATCTGCCAGATCGTGCCGACCACGTTCCACGGGATGAGCAGCGAGATCGCGACCACGACCAGCACCGCCGACGACTTCCAGCCCTTGGCCGGCATCGCCAGCGCAAGCCCGATGCCGAGCGGGATCTCGACCACCAGCACCGCGAACGAGTAGGTGATCTGGCGCAGCAGCGCGGCATGCAGGTCTTCGTCGCGCATCACCTGCACGAACCATTCGGTGCCGACGAACACGCGGCGCTCAGGCGCGATGATGTCCTGCACCGAGTAGTTCACCACGGTCATCAGCGGCAGGATGGCGGAGAAAGCCACGCAGATGAACACCGGCAACACCAGCAGCCACGCCCGTTGATTGATCGGTTTCATGCCGCTGCTCCTGCGCCTTCGATGAGCGTCTCGTCGGCGCGGTAGAAGCAGGTGTGTGGCCCGACGAGATCGAGCCAGACCGGATCGCCGGCGCGCGGTACCCGCACATCGGAGTCGAGCCGCGCACGCACGACCGCGTTGCCGAGCCGTGCGGTGAGCAGCCAGTAGGTGCCGACGTCATGCACCTGCTGCACCTGCGCGCGCAAGGCACCCGCATCGCCGTCGCGGGCGAGTCTGACGTACTCCGGGCGCACGCCCAGTGTCGCCGCGCCGGCGGGCGCCTGGCCGACCAGCGCTGCCGGCAGGAAGTTCATGCCCGGCGAGCCGATGAAGTGCCCCACGAACATATGCTGCGGGCGCTCGAACAGCTCTTCGGCCGAACCCACCTGCACCGCGCGGCCGCGCGTCATCACCACCACGCGGTCGGCGAAGGTGAGCGCCTCGACCTGGTCGTGCGTGACGTAGATCAGCGTCAGCTTCAGCTCGTGGTGGATCTGCTTGAGCTTGCGCCGCAGCTGCCACTTGAGGTGCGGGTCGATCACCGTGAGCGGCTCGTCGAACAGCACCGCGCTCACGTCTTCGCGCACCAGGCCGCGGCCGAGCGAGATCTTCTGCTTGGCATCGGCCGCGAGACCGGCGGCGCGGCGGTCGAGCTGCGCCGACAGCTCGAGCATCTCGGCGACCTGGCCCACGCGCTGGCGGATGCGCTCGGGTGCGACCCCGCGGTTGCGCAGCGGGAAGGCCAGGTTCTCGGCCACGGTCATCGTGTCGTAGATGACCGGGAACTGGAACACCTGCGCGATGTTGCGCTGCTGCGGCGTCTGCGCGGTGACGTCGGCGTCGTTGAACTTGACGCTGCCTTGTGAAGGCCGCACCAGCCCCGAGATGATGTTTAGCATCGTCGTCTTGCCGCAGCCCGACGGGCCGAGCAGGGCGTAGGCGCCGCCATCGGCGAAGCTCATCTTCAGCGGCAGCAGCGCGTAGTCGGCGTCGTCCTTCGGCGCCGGCTTGTACGAGTGCGCGAGGTCGAGGTCGATGCGCGCCATCAGGTCCTCGCTCGTTCTGCCGGTGCAACCAGCAGGTCGCCCTTGGCGTCGAACACGTACACGGCGGACGGGTCGAGGTACAGCGTGACCGCGGCGCCGAGCTCGAAGAAGTGCACGCCGGTGAGCTGCGCCACCAGCTCGCCCACCGCGGTGGCCACGTGCACGAAGGTGTCGGAGCCCGAGATCTCGGCCAGCTCGACCTTGCCGGGCAGCGCCACGTCGCCCGCGCGTTCGCGCACGCGCAGCGCGCCGGCGCGCACGCCGATCGTCAGCGCGCCGGCGAGCTGCTGCGACACACTGGCCGGCAGCGGCACGCTGAGGGCAGGCCCGCTGCGCAGTTGCACGCCCAGCGATGCCGCGCTGCCGGGCAGCAGGTTCATCGGTGGGTCGCTGAAGGCGCGCGCCACCCGGATCGAGCGCGGTCGGTGAAACACCTCCGCGGTCGCGCCGTATTGCAGCAGTTCGCCGGCATCCATCACCGCGGTGTAGCCACCGAGCAGCAGGGCTTCGGTGGGCTCGGTGGTGGCGTAGACCACCGTCGAGTCGCCGGCCGCGAACAGCGCCGACAGCTCCTCGCGCAGTTCCTCGCGCAGCTTGTAGTCGAGATTGACCAGCGGCTCGTCGAGCAGCATCAGCGGCGCGTTCTTGGCCAGCGCGCGCGCCAGCGCCACGCGCTGCTGCTGCCCGCCCGACAACTCCGCCGGCAGGCGGGCCAGGAAGGGCTCGATGTGCAGCTTGGCGGCCAGCGCCTCCACGCGTTGGCCGAGCGCCGTGCGGTCGAGCCCGCCGCGCAGCTTGAGCGGCGACGCGATGTTGTCGAACACGCTCATGGAGGGGTAGTTGATGAACTGCTGGTACACCATCGCCACGTTGCGCTCGCGCACCGGGACGCCGGTGACGTCGGCGCCGTCGACCGTGACGCGTCCGTGCGACGGTGTGTCCAGACCCGCCATCAGCCGCATCAGCGATGTCTTGCCGGCCTGCGTGGCGCCCAGCAGCACGGTCACCGCGCGCGGTTGCAGCGTGAGGTCGAGCGGGTACAGGTGCGTGGCGGCACCCAGCTGCTTGTCGACGCGCTCGAGCATCAGTTCCACGAGGGCTCCATCGCCGCGGAGGCGGGCAGCGCATCGGCCGCGTGTTGTTGCCACCAGCGCTGCACCTGCGCGCGTTCGCCGTCGCCGTAGTGCAGGCCAAGCTTGCTGCGCCGCCACAGCACGTCATCGGGGCTGCGGGCCCATTCGTGCTGCTGCAGGAAGCGCAGCTCGCCCTCGTGCAACCCCGGCGCCACCTCGGCACCGAGCGGTTGCTCCAGCAGTGTCGAAACGCGCGCGCCGTAGCTGCGCACCCAGCGTTGGCGGACCGCGGTCGGCAATTCCGGCTGACGCCTGGCCAGCTCGACATCGAAGGCGGCGATGTCGCGGTCCGGCCGGCCGCTCGGGCGGATCCAGCCCGAGAGGTCGCCGCCAGGCAGCGCGGCGCGCGCGGTCCACGGTGCGGCGGTCACGCCGAGCGGCGCGCGCAACAGCTCGGCGGCCTCTTCGGCCAGCTTGCGGAAGGTGGTGATCTTGCCGCCCCAGACGTTGAGCAGCGGGGCGCCGCCCGCGGTGTCGAGCTCGAGCAGGTAGTCGCGCGTGACCGAGGCGGCATCGCCGGCCTCGTCGAGCAACGGGCGCACGCCGGCGTAGCTCCACACCACGTCGCCGGGCGCGACCGCGCGCGCGAAATAGCGGCTGGCCTGCTCGCACAGGTAGCGGGTCTCGTCGGCGTCGATGCGGGCCTCGCCGATCGGCGCCTGCGTCTCGACGTCGGTGGTGCCGATCAGCGTGAACTCGCCCTCGTAGGGGATCGCGAAGATGATGCGGCGGTCGGCGTTCTGGAAGATGTAGGCGTACTCGTGATCGAACAGTTTGCGCACCACGATGTGGCTGCCCTTGATCAGCCGCAGCGCCTTCGGCACCGCGGTGCCGGCGTGTTCGCGCAGGAACTGCGCCGCCCAGGGGCCGGCTGCGTTGACCAGCGCGCGCGCCTGCACATGGTGGGCGCGGCCGTCGGCGCGGCGCAGCACGGCTCGCCAGCCCGAGGCCGCGCGCTCCGCACGCTCGCACAGGCAGCGCGTGAGCACCGTGGCCCCGTGTGCCACGGCGTCGACGGCGTTGAGCACCACCAGCCGTGCATCGTCGACCCAGCCGTCGCTGTAGACGAAGCCGCGCGTGAACTGCGGCTTCAAGGGCGCGCCGGCAGGGTGCGAGCGCAAAGACACCGCCTGTGATCCGGGCAGCCACTCGCGATGGGCGAGGTGGTCGTACAGGAACAGCCCGGCGCGGATTATCCACACCGGCCGCATCGATGGGTCGTGCGGCATCACGAAGCGCAGCGGCCGCATGATGTGCGGCGCGCTCTTGAGCAGCAGCTCGCGCTCGGCCAGTGCCTTGCGCACCAGGCCGAACTCGTAGTACTCGAGGTAGCGCAAGCCGCCGTGGATCAGCTTGGTCGACGACGACGAGGTGTGCTGCGCGAGGTCGTCCTTCTCGCATAGCCACACCGCGAGGCCGCGGCCGGCGAGGTCGCGCGCGATCCCGGCACCGTTGATGCCGCCGCCCACCACCAGCACGTCGCACGACACCGGGTCGCGCGCCGCACCCGGCAGCGCCTGCGCCGCGCGGGTTTCGCTCAATCGGATCTCCTGAGTCTGCCTTCGAGCCATCACGGGCAGCGACATTCGGTGCCCCGTAGATGTTCGTTTGCGTTCGTTTGGCTTTCTAATGCGTTCGTTTCTAGCCGAAGTCGCGTTCGTATGCAATCCGGCGATCCCGAATGGCGCCACACTCGATGTCACCTAGGCTCACGTCCTGCGCATGGCCCTGAACCCCTTCAGCCCCAATCCCCGCCAGGCCGAGATGCTCGGCGCGGTGCGCGAGCACGGCTCGCTCACGGTGGAGGCGCTCGCCGATCGCTTTCGCGTGACGCTGCAGACCGTGCGCCGCGACGTGAAGCTGCTCGCCGACGCCGGCCTGCTGGCGCGCTTTCACGGCGGCGTGCGCGTGCCCGGCTCGACCACCGAGAACATCGGCTACCGGCAGCGGCAGCACCTGAACGAAGCCGCCAAGGTGCGGATCGCGCGTGCGGTGGCGCTGGCGGTGCCGCAGGGCTGCTCGATGATCATCAACATCGGCACCACCACCGAGGCGGTGGCGCGCGAGCTGCTGCACCACAAGGGCCTGCGCGTGATCACCAACAACCTCAACGTGGCGGCGATCCTGTCGGACAACCCCGACTGCGAAGTGATCGTGGCCGGCGGCCTGGTGCGCTCGCGCGACCGCGGCATCATCGGCGAGGCGACGGTGGAGTTCATCCGCCAGTTTCGCGTCGACATCGGGCTGATCGGCATCTCGGGCATCGAGGCCGACGGCTCGCTGCGCGACTTCGACTATCGCGAGGTCAAGGTGGCGCGCGCGATCATCGAGCAGTCGCGCCAGGTGTGGCTGGCGGCCGACCACAGCAAGTTCAACCGCCCCGCGATGGTCGAGCTGGCGCGTTTGAACCACATCGACAGCCTGTTCACCGACCGCGCGCCGCCCGAGGCCTTCACCGCGCTGCTCGCCGAGGCCGACGTGCGCTGCGTGGTGGCCGAGTGAGCAGCTAACCCGGCTGCACAGCGGCCTGGCCGCATTGCGGGCAACCCGAACTGGGGATGCTCCCAGCTAGCGAACGTGCCGTCTTGGAACGATGCACGCAAGAGCGTTCAATGCAACTCAGCGATGCGGACACTGATTGCCGTGTCGCATCACTCAACCCTCATCTTTAGGAGCTAAGCATGTTCAATCCCATCGGCCCGATCAATGGGCTTCCCATCATTGCGGGCCCGAGCTCGCCCACCAACACCGTCAACACCGGCTGCGGCGACGACAACGTCCACATCTCCAAGGCCGACGGCCTGGCGGGGCTGCTGGGCCTGTACAAGGTCGACATCAACGGTCAGACCCAGTACATGAGCAAGCAGCAGCTCGAGAACACCCAGTTCAACCTGGGCGCGGGCAACGACACGCTGGTGGTCGACAGCAACGTCAACGCCAACATCCACGCCAACGGCGGCGCCGGCAACGACGTGATGATCGGCGGCAGCGGCAACGACGTGCTCAAGGGCGGCAGCGGCAACGACGCCATCTTCGGTCGCGGCGGCAACGACACCATCGACGGTGGCCGTGGCAACGACTATCTGTCCGGCGGCAACGGCAACGACGTCATCCATGGCGGCGACGGCCGGGATTACATCAGCGGTGGCAATGGCAACGATTGGCTCGATGGTGGCCGTGGCAACGACCACATCGACGGCGGCCGCGGCAACGACGTGTTGATCGGCGGCCAGGGCTGGGACACGCTGCATGGCGGCCCCGGCATCGACTGGAAGTTCTATTGATCGTTGTGGTGCGCAGTCCGCTGCGCTGAAAGAGCAGCCCAGGCTGCTTGCCGAGCCCGCACCGCAAGGTGCCCTCGCAAGCGGTCTGGGCTCTTTCACGTGCGGCAACGGCTCGTGCAGGCCAGCAAGGAAGCACGGGTCATGCAAGGCAGGGACCGCGGATGCGGCGCGTGCCGTCAGCGCAACGCGTGGACCGGCTGAGAGATGCGTGACGCCAGCGAGCCGTCGCGCGATTGCGGCAGCGCACCGAGAAACCGTGCACTGGCGTCGAACGACGTTGCACCCGCGGCCCATGCGAGGGCCAGCTCGCGCAGGGCGTGGCGCGTTTGTCGCGTGAGCATGCCGGCGATCGGATCGTCGACGTCGGCGAGTAGCTTTTCGCTGTACAGCGCGCGTGCCTCGTCGCTGCTGGCGATGAGATCCATCAGCGAACGGGCCGCTCCTTGGAACTGAGCGGCCGTCAACGCGCCCTCGGGCTCGGCCTGCGCGTGCCAGGCGCACAAGTACTCGAGTGGCCCGAGGCTGCGCATGCTGCCGTAGGCGATCGCCGGCTGGGCCGCGCTGTGGGCTCCCCACGCATTGCGCCGCCCGCTGGGAAGGCGACCGGTGCGCAAGGCATGCACGAGAGCTTGAGCCACGGCGGCGCGCGCCGGGTGGTCGCCTTGCTGGCCGATGAGGGCCAGCACGCGCAGGAAGGCCGGGTACAGCTCGTCGCCCAGGCCGTCGCAGACGCCGATCAGGAGCGCCACTCGGTCTTCGTCGTTCTGCAGGTCGGTGCAGCCATCGACCAGGGCCTGCGCCGCCAGCGGCCAGCGTGGCTCGGTCAGGAGATTCACGGCAGCCAAGCGTTGCCTTGCGCGGGTCAGCCGGCGTCGCGTTCGGCGGTCAGATGTATCAACACGCGCTGCGCGTGCTGCTCGACGCTCAGACCGCGTGCCGACGGCTTCAGGTCGCACGAGATGGCGACGTTGGATTCGCCGACCTCGGCTTGCCAGCTCGCCGCATCAACCCCGGCGCGGGGCTGCGGCGCCAGCGGCGGCTGCAGCCACGCGGTCGCTTGGGGCAGGTCTGAGGGGCGGATCATGGTCAATGGCTCTCGGTTCGGTCGAATCGATCAGTTCAAGAATAGCGACTGCGAGCGCAGCGCGAAACTGCTGCGGCTCCCAATTGGGAGCGACCCTAGTCCCGCCACGAGGCTCGAGCCGCGTGGCGTGGGCGTCATTCGTTGTGCGACGGGTCCTCGGTGGGTGGCAGATCGTGCGTTGCAGGCAGTTCCGCTGCCGGCTCCGCAGGCCACGCCAGCTCGTCGGGTGCCGGATGCACGGGCGGATGCGCATGCTGTCGCGCATCGTCGGACCGGTCGTCGTCCGGCTCCCACGGGTGCGCCAGCGGCGAGTCGGTGTTGAAGATCCAGTTGTAGCGGGTGTCGAAGGTGAATCCCTTGAAGACCAGCTCCCGCGTGAAGGCGGGTTCGTCGTTTGCACCTTCGCACGCGGTCGAATCGCTTTGCGCGTCGTCACTCGTGGCGGGGGATTGAGCGGGCGTGGCGGTGTCGGCCGCAGGTGTCTGCGGGACGTCTTCCCACTCCCAGATCGCCTGCGAAACGAACCACACGGCGCCGGTCATGTCGATGGGCAAGGTCATAGAACCTCCGAATAATTTCAACTCTCTCACACAAGCGCGAAGGCGAAGGCAGGTAGCCCCGCCTTCGCCTTGCGCCCAGGGGCTTGTGACCCTTAGTTCTTGCCGGCCATCTGGTTGATCGCTTGGCCGATGGTCTTCAGAACATCGGAGGCAGCGCTCATCATGAAGCTCAGCTTCTGCGACGCGGCTTGCAGGTCGGTCATCGTCGACGCCTTGTCGCTGTCGTTCTGCTTGGTCGCCTTGGTGTCGCTCGAATCGATGCTTTGGGCTTGATCGTTCAGGGCGCCGACCTTCTTCGACAGGTCTTGGATCTTGTCGGTCTGGGCGTCGAGGGCTTGGCCCAGGGCCTTGGCCAGGGCTTCGTACCAGCTGCCGCCTTCCGAGCTGCCGCCGGCCTTGCCACCCTTGCCGTGGCCCTTGCCGCCTTCGCAGCCTTCGTTCATGTTCTGCAGAGCGCACTGCTGCAGCTTGTTGGCGAAGTCGTGGAAGAAGTCTTGCAGGCCATTGCCGCACTGCTGGCTGACGGCGTTGTCGCAGTCTTGGTTGCCGTGCTGGGTCAGCTGGTCGACGACGCCCTTGACGACGTCCATGATGCCGTTGCCGATGAAGCTGGGCATGCCGCCGCCTTGCATCAGGCCTTGCACCGCCGAGCCGATCGCGCCGCCGAAGCCTTGGGCCAGGACGTTGGTCAGGCTGCTGGCGATCGCGACTTCGGGGAAGGCGACGCTGGCGGCCGTGGTGGCCAGGCTGGAGACGGTGCTGAGGGCCTGGCTGGCGAAGTTGCCGATATCAGAGAAGAGAGACATGACTAGCTCCTTGGGTGTGGGCGGAAACGATGTTTGGTTGCGTTCGCCCTGGGGTTGCAAAAACGACGGATCTCTTAACCGCACCACTCCAGCAAACCGGTTCGATGCGAACTGACTTGCCAGCGACGTGGTTGCCTTACTCAGTTGCAACCAGCGCCACGGACGTTTGAATTAAATGCGGGTGCGGCTCAACAAAGAAGTCGGTGCGTTCGGTAGCTAGGCGCGCCCCCCGTTGGGGGCAGCCCTAGTCAGGAACGTCCCGCGGCCGCGTCGTCGCCCGGGGTGGGACGATCGAGCGCCCTGCCCTTGCCGGCGTCCGCCGCGGGCCAATGCGCGATCGTGCTGATGCCGCCGGCCGTCACGCCGAGCATCCAGCGAGCGCCTCGATGCTCGACAATCACCACCCGCTCCTTGGCGCCCACCGGCAGCGCCCGCACGAAGCGCAGCGCATCGTCGGTGCTCACCACGCCGGGCTTGGCGCGCGGCTGCAGGCGGTCGCGCAGCAGGCGCAAGGCCACCCAGGCCAGGCCGATCACGACGGCCAGTGCCAGCAGCATGCTGGCGAAACTCAGCGCGAACGATTCCATGGGGTCTCCGGATAGCGGGTGAGGTCCTCGCCGGGCGCCGCCAGGCGACGCCGCGACGCATCGGCCCCGGCCTCGTTGTTGCGTTGGGCCTCGACCTCGGCGCGAACCTCGCGCGCCCACAGGATGACCTCGGCGATGATGTCGAACAGGTCCGCCGGAATGATCTCGCCGATCTCGGCGCGCTTGAGCAGGTCGCGCGCCAGCGGGATGTTGCGCACGATCGGCACCCCGGCTTCCTCGGCGGCCTGGCGCATCGCTCGGGCCACGTGGTCCTCGCCCTTGGCGGCGATGGTGGGCACCGGGTTGAGCTCACGGTCGTAGTCGATGGCGATCGCGATGTGCGTCGGGTTGACCACCACCACGTTGGCGTTGCGCGCCGCGCTGGCGGCGTTGCGCTGCGACCATTCCTGGGCCAGCTGGCGGCGCTGCCCCTTGATGTAGGGATCGCCCTCGCTCTCCTTCATCTCCTGCTTGATGTCGCGCATGCTCATGCGCATCTTCTTGGTGAACGAGTAGCGCTGGTAGGCGACGTCCAGCAGCGACAGCAAGGCGAACAGCGCCACCGTCCAGGCCATCAGCTTGAGCGTCAGGGCCCACAACAGGCCACCGATCGCCTGTGGCGACAGGTCGGCCGAGCGCGCCAGCATCACGATCTGCGGCAGCGACGACTTGACCAGCAGCCAGCCGACCGTGAACAACAAGGCGGTCTTGGCCAGCGACTTCACCACCTCGATCAGGTTGTCCATCGAGAACATACGCTTGAAGCCCTCGACCGGATTCATGTGCTCGAGGTTGGGCTTGATCTTGTCGAACGCCAGCACCGGGCCGATCTGCAGGAAGTCGACGAGCGTGCCGACTGCGGCCACCGGCACCAGGCACATCGCCACCAGCATCACCGCCAGCTCGGCGGCCTTGGCACCGAGGTCGCGCGCGGCCCCGGTGAAGCCGGTCTGCTCCCAACCCTGGCCGACAGTGGCGAACAGCATGTCCCACAACGCCGCGAAGCGCAGGCCCGCGTAGCTGACGACCATGGCGCCCAGGCCGAGCCAGACGATCAGCACCACCGTGCTGGTGACTTCCTTGCTCTTGGAGACGTCGCCCTTCTTGCGCGCGTCGTCGAGCTTTTTCTGTGTCGGCTGTTCGGTCTTGTCGCCGCCGTCGTTCTTGTCGGCCATGTCAGTGCCCGCCCGGCCGCCCGCAGGGTATTGAGGGCCCCGCGGGGGCCGTGAACGAAGTGAACAGGGGGCCCACGGTCAGCCTCCGAACAACGTGCGCAACACGCGCAGCGCGATGGCGCCGCGCGACAGGATGTCGTCTTGCAAGAGTTGCACCAGCGTGGCGAGCTGGATCCAGATGATCCACACCGCGGCCACCGCCTTCAGCGACTGCGACAGCGAAAACACGTTGAGCTGCTGCGCGAAGCGGTTGATCAGGCCGAGCACGCCCTCGATCAGATACAGCAGCACCAGGGTCGGCGCGGCGATCAGCAGGGTCAGCAGCATGATGCGGCCGAATTCGCCCTCGAACAGCCGAAAGCCCTGGGCCGTCAGCGACGGGGCCGGCGAACGCACAGGCCATGCCGCAAAGCTCTCGTAGACGGTGCCGATCATCACCATGAAGCCGCCGCCGGCCATGAAGACGAAGCTCGCCAGGCGGCCGAACAGCGCGCCGTTCAACGTGACCTGGGCGCCCGACATCGGGTCTTGCACCGTCGCCTGCGTGGTGCCGACCTTGGTGTCGATCAACTGGCCTGCGGCCTCGAACGCCCACATGATGCCGCCGAAGAAGAAGCCCAGCGCGCCGCCGATGAAGGCCTCCTTCGCGTACAGCGACACCCATTGCCAGGTGGTGAGCGCGATCGGCGCCGACGAGGGCTGCAGCAGCAGGCTGAGCAGCGCGATGGACAGGAACATCGCGTTGCGCACCAGCGCCGGGATCAAGTCCGAGGTGAACAGGGGCACCAGCAGGAACGCGGTGGCCACCCGCATCGTCGACAGGCCGAGCAGCAGCGCTGCGTCGCTCAGGGGGCCGAAGATGCCCAGCGACTCCATGGCCGGCCTTTCAGCCTACTGCCGGACCATGCCGGCGAAGTTGCTGAACACGCGGTCGCCGAACTGGTACAGGCCGCCGCCCAGCATCGATGCCGTGATGAAGATGGTGATAACGATGGCGAAGAACTTGGCCACGTACTGCATCGTCTGCTCCTGCAGCTGAGTGGCGGCCTGCACGAGCGCGATCAGGATGCCGACCACCGCCGCCACCAGGATCGGCGGTGCCGACAGCAGCAGCACGAACCACAGCGCCTGCTGCGTCAACTGGATGATGTCGCCATGAAGCATGGTGCGTTCCGTCCTACACGTAGGTGAGGATCAGGCCATGGGTCAGCTT
>DATJYZ010000007.1:0-5403 GCA_035499355.1 Burkholderiaceae bacterium
GCGTGCGACCGCTCCAGCCCGGGAAGCCCTGCGCACCTTCGGTGATGCACGACATGCCGTTCAGGTGGTGGTTGCGTCCGGTCAGGAACGTGGAGCGCGTCGGCGAGCACAGCGCCGTGGTGTGCCACTGCGTGTACGTCAGGCCGTTGTCGGCCAGCTTCTGCAGCGTCGGCATGTTGATGCGGCCTCCGTACGGCGACCAGGCCGCCTGCCCGGTGTCGTCGTACAGCACGATCAGCACGTTGGGCGCACCCTTGGGCGCCTTGGCCAGCGTGAACGGCCCCCAGTCGGGCTTGGAGTCGCGCACGTCGAGTTTGATGACGCCCTTGAACGCCTTCTTCGTGGCCATGCGGCAACCTCGGTCGAATGCTGGGAGTCGGCCACGATAGCGGGGCGCGCACGCCGTGGGGATGGGACCTTGGTCCAATAGGCGCGCCGGGCGCTCTCGTCGCGCCACCCCCACGGACCGCAAGGGATCCGTTCGCATGCCACGCACTGGATCCTTCTCGGCCTGCGCGGAGAGGCTGGCGAGCAGGAAGCCGGCAATGACCCGCGCGCCGGGCTAGAGCCAGGTCTCGAACACCCCGCGGGCCTTGCCGTTGTCCAGTCCGGCCCGCTTCAGCTCGAACCGGCGGCCGCGTCGGCCATCTTGGCCACCGCGTCGTCGATCGTGAAGCTGCCCGGCTTCTGGATCGGCGGGAAGTCCTTGAACGTCTGCACGAACATCGCCGCACCGGTCTGCGCCGCATAGATGAAGTACGCGTTGTGCAGGAACCAGTCGTAGTAGGTGTTCGACGTCTGGTCGGCGAACTCGTAGGGGTCGGTCCTCAAGTTGAACATCTTGGGCACGCGCAGCCGCGTGAACGGCTCAGCCCACACCTGCATCGTGCCGTGGCAGCGCTGCTCCAGGAACACCATCTTCCAGTTGTCGTAGCGCATCGCCAGGATGTCGCCGTCGTCGCTGATGTAGAAGAAGAAGTTGCGCGGGCTCTCCTTGCTCTTGCCCGTGATGTACGGCAGCAGGCTGAAGCCGTCGATGTGGTTCTTGTAGGTGCGGCCGATCGCGGGGTAGCCCTTCTTGAGCTTGTCGATCACGTCGAGCCCGCCGGCCATCTCCAGGAACGTGGGCATCCAGTCGTGGTGCTGCACGATGCCGTTGGCCACCGAACCGGCCGCGACCTTGCCCGGCCAACGCACCAGCAACGGCACCCGGAACGCGCCTTCCCAGTTGGTGTTCTTCTCGCTGCGGAACGGCGTCATGCCGCCGTCGGGCCAGCTGTTGCGATGCGGGCCGTTGTCGGTGCTGTACTGCACGAAGGTGTCGTCGGCGATGCCCAGTTCGTCGAGCAGGTCGAGCATCTGGCCGACGTTCTTGTCGTGGTCGATCATGGTGTCGTGGTACGGCGACTGCCACTTGCCGGCCTGACCCAGACTCTTGGGCTTGGTGTGCGTGAACAGGTGCATGTGGGTGGTGTTGAGCCATACGAACCACGGCTTGCCGGCCTTGTTCTGCCGTTTGATGAAGTCGCTCGCCGCGGCGACGAACTCGTCGTCGCAGGTCTCCATGCGCTTCTTGGTCAGCGGGCCGGTGTCCTGGATCTTCTGCTTGCCCACCTTGCCCCAGCGCGGCATCACGGTCTTGTCGTCCTTGTCGGCCGCCCACGAGTGGATCACGCCGCGCGGGCCGAACTTCTCGCGGAACTTCGGGTCCTTGGGGTAGTTGGCCATCTCGGGTTCTTCCTCGGCATTGAGGTGGTACAGGTTGCCGAAGAACTCGTCGAAGCCGTGATTGGTCGGCAGCATGTGGTTGAGATCGCCGAGGTGGTTCTTGCCGAACTGCCCGGTGGAATAGCCCTGCTCCTTGAGCAGCGCGGCGATCGTCACGATCTTCTCCGACATGCCGACCGGCGCGGCCGGAATCCCGACCTTCGACAGGCCGGTGCGCAGCACGCTCTGTCCAGTGATGAAGGAGGAGCGTCCGGCGGTGCAGCTCTGCTCGCCGTAGCTGTCGGTGAACAGCATGCCTTCGCGGGCGATGCGGTCGATGTTCGGCGTCTTGTAGCCCATCAGCCCGTGCGTGTAGCAGCTGAGGTTCGACTGCCCGATGTCGTCACCCCAGATCACGAGGATGTTGGGCTGCCTGGCGGTCGGGGACTTGGCTGACTTGGTGGCCATCGAGAGCGCTCCTGGTGTTCGCGTGATGGGGCAGGGGTCGGCGGCTCGCCGCGGCGCAACAAGCATGCGGCCGCGCGCGGCGGCCCTTCGATGATGCGAAGCTGCGGGCGCGTGACCATTGGACCTTGGTCCCATGTCGCGGGCGGACGGCGGTTGGCCAGAATCGGGGCCCACCCCGAAGGGCCCGTCATGCGAGTCTCGGCCGTCGTCCTGCGCGTTGCATCGATCGTCGTGCCGGCGCTCGCCGCGCAAGGCAGCGCACTCGCCCAGCCGAGCGGCGACGAGATGAACGCGTCGAACAACCCGTTGACGCCGAGCGTGGCGTTCAACGTCCAGGACGCCTACACCGCGCGCTACTACGACCTCGGCGACAAGGCCAGCAACGCGCTGCTGCTGCGCGGCGCGCTGCCGCACAAGCTGTTCGGAATGCCGCAACTCGCGCGGCTGACGCTGCCGGTGGTCACCACGGCCGACCTGCCGCCTGTCGGCCGCAAGACCGGCTTCGGCGACCTCAACGTCTTCGACACCTTCATCGTCAAGAGCGGCGGCGTCGAGTACGGCCTGGGGCCGCAGCTGACGATCCCCACCGCCAGCCGCGACGAGATGGGCACCGGCAAGTGGCAGGCCGGTCTGGCCGCGCTGGCCATCGCGCCGCAGAAATGGGGCCTCATCGGCGGGCTGCTGACGTGGCAGCACTCGTTCGCCGGCGACGGCGACCGGCCGACGCAGAACAACGCGCAGCTGCAGCCGTTCTTCATCGCCAACCTGCCGCACGGCGTGTACCTGCGCAGCACCGCGGTGTGGCAGTTCGATTTCGCGCGCGACACGCACTACATCCCCATCGGCGCCGGTGCGGGCTACGTGTGGAAGGCCGGCAGCACCACGCTCAACGCGTTCGTCGAGCCGCAGTGGACGGTGTCGCACGACGGTGCCAACCTGCCTCAGTTCCAGGTGTTCATGGGGCTGAACCTGCAGTTTCCGCTGCAGCCCTGACGCCGGGCGCCACGGGCCGGCGAGGCCTCAGAGATAGGTCCAGAGCATCTTCGTGGCCAGCACGACGAGCAGGCCGGCGAAGATGCGGCGCAGCGTCGTCACCGGCAGGCGGTGCGCCGCGCGGGCGCCCATCGGCGCCGTGAACACGCTGCCGGCCACGATGCCGGCCAGCGCCGGCAGGTACACGAAGCCCAGCGTCAGCGACGGCAGCCCCGTGACCTGCAACCCGCTGAACACGAAGCCCAAAGTGCCCATCACCGCCACCGGCACGCCGAGCGCGGCGCCGGTGCCGATGGCGGTGGTCATCGCGACGCCGCAGAACAGCATGAAGGGCACCGTGATGAAAGCGCCGCCGGCCGATACCAACCCGCACACGACGCCGATCGCCAGCCCGATCGCCGTCAGCGCCGGCGTGCTCGGCAGCGTGCGCCCGGCCGACGGCTTGCGGCCGAGCAGGAGCTGGGCCGCGCCGGCGTACACGATCAGCGAGAAGGCCAGCGCCAGCGTGCGCTGCGGCACCCAGCCCGACAGCGCGGTGGCCAGCACCGTGCCGACCACCATCGCCGGACCCATGCGGCGCACCAGGGCCCAGTCGACGCCGCCCAGGCGGTGGTGGGTGCGCACGCTGGCGCTGGAAGTGAACATCACCGACGCCATGCCAGTGCCCAGGGCCAGGTGCACCGCGTGCTCGGGCGCGAGGTGCTGCGCGGTGAACATCGCCGCCAGCACGGGCACCAGCGTCATCCCGCCGCCGATGCCGAGCAGCCCAGCGAGGAAGCCGATGACAGCGCCGGTGGCGAGATAGGCGAGCAACCAGGCGACGGTCATCGCTTGAAGTATCGCCGACCCCCGCTGCTTGGTCGGCCGACGTCGCACAGATCTCGAAGCTACGCCAGGACTGGCGCCACGTCTCGCTGCGGCGCTGCAGGTTCGGCGGCGTGGGGACGCGCGCGTGCACGAGGACGGCTCGCGCCGCGTTCAGACTCAGCGAGGTGCGCCGCCGGCGGCGCCGCGGGTTCGATGGCGTGCACGTTCATCGTCAGTCACCTCGCAGTGCCATCTTGCAAGAGCCCGCGGGCGCTCTCAAGGGGCCGGCTTGAGCGTCGAGGTGATGGACCTCACCACCTGCGTGGCCATGTCGAACTGCGGCTCCCGGCTGGTGATACCGTGCCGCGTGGCGATCCAGCTGAAGTCGGTCCATACCGCCCACACCTGACCACGGTCGTCCTGTGTGAACAGCAGGCGTACCGGCCAGTCGAGGCCGGCGTCGGGGTTGGCGGTGATGAATTGCGTACCCAGCGCCGGGTTGCCGAACTCCAACAGGGTCGAGCGGCGCAGCGAGATGCCGTTCTTTGCGGCCAGTGCCGTTTGGTCGATCTCGTTGAAGAAGGTGATGCCTTTGGCCGCGACGTCGGCCTTGACGCGCGCGATCGACTCTTCCATCGAGTAGGCGCTCTTCACGCGCACGACACCACTGTCGGGCGCTTTGGCCTGAAGTGCAAGCGCGACGCCGAGGGCGAGCATCGCGCCGGCGGCGAAGGATCGAAAGGTCCGGGTCATGAGGGGATTCTCCTGGGCATTGGACGAGAGGGGGGGCGAAGAAGTGCGAGGCAAGAGGCCCACCGAGGCAGGAACGCCATCAGGGCAACGCTGCCGCTGCGCGACATGGCGTCGCTGCCGTTGCGGTGGGCCTCGACGCCAACTCACATCATGTGTTCGTCGTGCTTGTCTTCCGAGCGGAAGAGGTCGAATGCATAGATCACCACCGGCTGCGTGCCGGTGTTCTTCCACCAATGCGACGTCGGGCTGCGCTCGGGCGTGATGTCGCCGGCCCTGTGCACGATCGGCACCGCACAGGTGCTGGCGTATTCGGTGATTTCGCCGGTGGCGATCAGCAGCAGCGCAGGGCGGTCGCCGTGGCTGTGCCACGGCACCACGCCGCCGGGCGCGATGTCGAGCTTGCGCCCGCGGAACAGGCGGCCCTGGATCGACACCGGCTCCTTGGCCAGCTCCGTCGAGGTGACCACGACGTCGGTGACGCCGCTTGCGCCCAGCGCCGACATCGGTTGACCGTTGCCATTGGGGCGGCGCTGGTCGGCCGGGCACTCGCCGGCGTGCACCGCCGACAGCGCGCCGAGGGATAGCAGCGCAGCCGCGGCCACGCGCAGGGACAGGTTGGACTTCATGGTTGCTCCTTCGTTGAGGTTGAGGTGCGGCTTCGTGCCGCTGGACAGG
>DATJYZ010000008.1:0-6712 GCA_035499355.1 Burkholderiaceae bacterium
GATCCTCGGCCATGCCCGAGCGTTCGAGGATCAGCCCCATGAAGGTGAAGAACGGGATCGCCAGCAGTGTCTCGTTGGCCATGATCCCGAACACCCGCAGCGGCAGCGCCTGCAGCAGGCTCTCCATCCCGGGCACGCCGAGTTCGACGCCGAGCCAGCCGAAGAACAGGCCACATGCGGCCAGCGAAAACGCGACCGGAAAGCCCAGCAGAAGGAAGACGACCAGCCCCGAGAACATGATCGGGGCCAGGTTCGCGAGCACCCAGGCGGTCATGGCTTGGCCCCCTGCTCGCGCCCGCGGAGCTCTTCAGCGAGTTGCTCTTCTGCTGTCTTCTCCTGCTTCTTCTTGCCAGGGTCGCCGACCAGCCCCATCAGGAATGCCACGCGCTTGATCAGCTCGGAGACGCCCTGCAGGCCCAGCAGCGTGAAGCCCAAAGGCACCATCGCATAGACCGGCCAGCGGATCAGGCCACCGGCGTTGGAAGACATCTCGCCGTGGATGTACGCCTTGGTGACCAGCGGCCAGACCAGCGTCACGATCTCGTAGACGAACGGCATCAGGAAGCAGACGATGCCGAAGATCTCGACCTTCACCTGCGTGGGCCGACTGAACCTGTGCAGTACCACGTCGATCTTCACGTGGTCCTGCCGCAGCAGCGTGTAGCCGGCGGCCACCAGGAAGACAGCGGCGAACAGATACCACTGAATCTCGAGGAATGCGTTCGAGCTGGTGTCGAACACCTTGCGCACCGTGGCGTTGCCGGCGCTGATCAGCACCGCGGCGAGGACCAGCCACGCCACCCAACGCCCGACGAACTCGTTGATGCTGTCGATCCAGCGCGACAGCGCTAGCAATGCCGGCACAGATGTCCCCTCGTGTTGTGCGCCCGCGCACGGCGACGCCGCACCCGGGGCGACCGCATTCTAGGAAGGGGGAATCAGCGGGGAAGCCGGTATATACGCGCACCGCGGGCGGAGCGGCCCGCGTGGTGCACGCTCAGAGTGCACTGGCGGCGGCATACAGCCGCGTCGATCGCGCGCCGGAGCGGCAGAACGCCAGGATCGGTCGCGGCAACTCGGCCAGCAACCGGGCGAAGGCGGCGATCTCCTCGGGCGATTGGTAGGCGCTCGACACCGGCAGGAAGCGGTATTCGAGACCGGCAGCCAGCGCTGCCGCTTCGATGCTCGCGCTGGTCGGCTGGTGCGGCCCTTCCTCGAAATCGGGCCGGTTGTTGACGACGCTGCGAAAGCCCGCGCGCGCGGCCTCGGCCATTGCCTGGGGGGTCAGTTGTGGCGCGACGCAGACATCGGGCGCGATAGGGCGGATCGGAAGGGTGTCGCTCATCGGGGTCTCACTTGGCAAGGGCCTGTTTGACCGCAGCCGACAGCAGCGCCATGTCGGCCTTGCCGGCGAGCTGCGCCTTGGCGGCGCCCATCACCTTGCCCATGTCGGCGGGGCCCTTGGCACCGGTCTGCGCGACGATGCGCGACACTTCGTCGGCGATCTCCTGTGCGCTCAGGCGCTGGGGCAGGTAGGCCTCCAGCACGCCGATCTCGGCGGTCTCCTTGTCGACCAGGTCGGTCCGGCCGGCCTGCGCGAACGCGGCCACCGAATCCTTGCGCTGCTTGATCAGCTTGTCGACGAGGCCGATCACCATGGCGTCGTCGAGCGCGATGCGCTCATCCACCTCCTTCTGCTTGCATGCCGCCAGCAGCATGCGGATGGTCGAGAGGCGATCGGTCTGCTTGGCGCGCATGGCCGCTTTCATGTCTTCGGTGATGCGGTCTTTCAGGGTCATCGGCATTCCCAAATGCAAGAGCCCGCGCCGGTAAGGATCCCGCGCGGGCTCAGGCGGCGCGGCCGGCGCCGGCGCAATCAGTACAGCTTCTTGGGCAGTTGCATGCTGCGCACGCGCTTGAAGTGCCGCTTGACGGCGGCCGCCTTCTTGCGCTTGCGCTCAGCAGTGGGCTTCTCGTAGAACTCACGAGCACGCAACTCGGTGAGCAGGCCCAGCTTCTCGATCGTGCGCTTGAAGCGGCGCAGGGCCACGTCGAACGGCTCGTTTTCCTTGACGCGAATGGTTGTCATGAACGCTTCGAATGTCCTTGGCTCCGGCGCCTTGGGTGCTGCCTGCAATCGACGGGGTCGATGCCGTGGGCTGCTGCTGGCGCCCGGGCCGGCAAAGATATTAATTCTAGCCCGATTCCGACCCTTCCGCGCCGCTCGGTCTGGCCGCCGTGTCGTCCAGCCGGTGCAATGCCTGCGCCAGACGGCCCACTTGCTCGGTGATGGCTGGCGGCACCGGGACCTTTTCGTCCAGCGCCGCCTCGATCCAGCGGGCTGTCGTCGCGGCGTCGGAGGCTGCGGGCAAATCGGGGACCGAACCGAGCGCCGCAGCCTCGTCGACGCTCAGGTCGGCTTGTGGCCGGCCGTGCAACCAGATGCGCTGACGCAGCCGCCGGCGTGGGTCCGCCACCGCCTCGCCTTCGGTGCCGCGCAGCAGGCCGACATGGCGGGCGGCGCGCTGCGCATGGTCGGCCATCAATTGGCCGAACTCGGGGTGTGTGTAGCTCATCAGGCACAAGCACGGCGCCCCCGTGACGGGCGACATCATCTTGGCGATCGTGTGGCCGGAGTTGCGCAGGCCGACGGTGCGGCGCACCTCGAGCAGCCGCTCCAGCGACGACGAGAGCAGCCCGGTCGGCACGAAACTGCAGTTGCGGTGACGCCAATCTGCTGCCGCCGCGCCCGCGGACGTCGCCGGCGGCAATCCCAAGGCTTCGAACACCTGTGCGGTGGTCACGCGGTTCGGGTCGTTCAGCGGTCCGTGCACGAGCACACGCACCCCGGCGCGCGACAGCAACAAGGCCAGCAGGGGTACCAGGTTAGGAAGCCGGCGCGCACCGTTGTAGCTTGCGATCGAGACCACCGCCCGGTCGCTCGTCAATGGGTTCAACCGCTCATGCAGCGCCAGCAGGAAGCCGCTCAGCTCGTCGAGCGATTCGCCTTTCATGCGCATCGCGATCGCGAACGCGCCGACCTCGAGGTCGCTCAGCCGGCCGTCGAGCAGCTGGGCCATCAGGTCCCGTGCGGCGTCGACACCAAGCGAGCGAGCGCCCTTTGCGCCGCGGCCGATCTCACGCAGGTACGAGGCGATGGCCATGGGGGTGGGCGGGCGTGGTCGCAGTCGGAGCGGCCCGTGTTTGGAGGGTGCCATTCCATCACGGGCAGCGGCCCATGCCCTGGCGCTGGCCGACAGGTCCGTGACGAACCGTAGGCGGACGGATATCATGGCCCGCACCTAACGCGACGGGGGGCTGCACGGAGCGTTTCGAATGAGCGCAGGCGCCGAAACCAACTTCCATGCCCAGGAGGCCGCGAGCGCCGGGCGTCCGGATGCGGCCTTGCTGGCCGCCGCCGGCAGGCTGTTGACGGCGTACGCATCGATGCCCGGTGTCATGTACGGCCTCAAGGACGCGAGCGACGGCCGCTACTTCGCGGCGTCGGACTCGCTGGCGCAGTTCTATGGTCGGCCGCTCGACGACGTGCTGGGCCACAACGACACCGAACTGCTCGACCCCACCCTGGGGGCGGCGATGCGGGCAGCCGACCAAACCGCGCTGGCGCACGGCCGCCAGCTCACCAGCGAGCACCGCTTCGATTGGCTCGACAAGAAGCACGACTGGGAAGTGCTGCGGGTGGTGACCGAGCTCAATGGTCGCCGCGTGCTGGCCTGCCTGTGGCGCGATCTGGCGCCGCAGCGCCTGCGCGAGTCGCAGCTGCATGCCGCAATTGAGCAGATCGAGCAGCACCAGATCGCCACGCAGCAACTGCGTCGCGAGTTCGGCGAGCAGCTGATGCGCGACAGCGCGACCGGCCTGGCGACGCGCGGCCACTTCGAAGATCAGTTGCGGCGCGAGGTCGACCTGTCGACGCGGGAGCATCGTGAGTTTGCGATGGTGCTCCTCGAGCTCGACGACGACAGCGAACGCGTCGCGGCGTTGGGCCCGCGCGCCCACGACCAGGTGCTCGAGGCGATGGGCCGCCTGTTGCGCGGCAACACGCGGGCGATGGATGCCTCGTGCAGGCTGCAAGGGCGGCGCTTCGCCGTGCTGCTATCGGGCGTCGGGCTGGCTACCGCCCACTCGCGGATGGAGGGTCTGCGTCGACAGTGCGCGACCCAGATCGTCGTGCTCGACGGCGAGGAGCTGGGGTTCACGGTGTCGATCGGCGTGGCCAGCTTTCCGCACACCGCGCACTCGCAAACCGACCTGATGAGCGCGTGCGAAGCGGCGCTGGGCGAGGCGCGCAAGCGCGGTGGCAACACGGTGGCGCTGGCCAGCATCCGCTTCGATCCGGCGTGAGCGCCGGCGGCGTCAAGCGGCGGTGATGCCGCGCCCCACCACGTACAGCGCCAGCTCAGACAACCAGTTGGCGAACACGACCGACGGGCGATAGACGCCGATGGCATGTGCCAGGCGCGCGCCCAGCGCGCCGGTCACGCGCGCAGCAGCGCGAGCACCGCGCGCCACTCGTCGGGCTGCACCGGCGTGATCGACAGGCGGTTGCCCGGCCGCAGCACGACCATGGCGGCCAACTCGGGTCGCTCGCGCATCTCGCGCAGGCTCAGCAGGCGGGTCTTCTTGACCAGTTTGACGTCCACGTGCATCCAGCGCGGTGACTCGCGCGTGGACTTGGGGTCGAAGTACTTGCTCTTGCGGTCGAACTGCGTGGCGTCGGGGTATGCGGCGCTGCACACCTCAGCCAGCCCGGCGACGCCGGGCTCGGCACACGACGAATGATAGAAGAGCACGCCGTCGCCGATGCGCATCTGGTCGCGCATGAAATTGCGGGCCTGGTAGTTGCGCACGCCGGTCCACGGCAGCCGTTTGCCGGGCGCGCTGCCGAGGTCGTCGATCGAAGCCTCGTCGGGCTCGCTCTTCATCAACCAGTAGTGGGTCATCGTGGTGCCTCGGCTTGCGCCCGGCGGCGCCGCGATGAGAGGTGCGAAAGTGTCCGCCGCGCACCGAAGGCCGCATTCCTGAACCCAGGGGATTCAGGTGGGCCCGGTCAGCAAGGCTTCGGGTTCATCTGACGCGAGACGATCGCACCTGCCAAGCAATGTTCCAAGCCCTAGCTCGTTGAGCATCGGTTCAAGGAAATAAGAACCTCCGCGCACGCGGCGGACGAGATCATTCTACGCGCGGCTTCGCGCAACGCAATGCGCATCGAGCGCATCCCCGGCGTGACGGATCGACGCTTGCTGCGGTCGGCTTGCCGCTCACAACAGCCGGCCGTCGTCGCTCAACGCATGGTCGATCCGTCGTACCAGGCGGTCGAGCTCGGCAGGGTCCGCCGAGACGTCGGCGCGCGCCGGGGTTTCGGCCAACTGGTACGCGAGGTTCAACGCGGCCAGCACCGCGATGCGCTCGCGCGCCTTCACCTTGCCGGCATCGCGGATTGCGCCCATCTCGCGGTCGACCATCGCCACCGCCTCGAGCAGATCGCGCTCGCCGCCGTCGGGGCAGGCGAGCACGTAGCTCTGGCCCAGGATCGTGACTTCGAGCTGGCTCAACGCAGCACCTGCCTCAATGCTCGCCAACGCTGCTCGAGCCCGCGGGCAGGCGCTCGAGCAACGCGTCGATGCGGGCGCGCGCAGCGCCGAGGCGTGACTTCAGGTTGTCGCGCTCGCTGCCGACGGCCGCGAGCTTCTCTTCCAACAGCGCATTTGTGCGTTTGAGTTCGTCGTGCCGCAGCACGAGGCGCTCGATGCGATCGGCAAGCTCTTGCAGCGTGGCCATGACGCGATGGGTGACGGCGTTGGCCGCGATTGTAGGGTGCGCCAACCGCCGTAGTCACGAACGCAGCGTCGGCGCGCCGCCGGACGCGGCATAGGCGGCGCAGACAGCGTGGATCGCGCAGGCACGGCAATCCGGCGCGCGGGCGGTGCACACGTAACGGCCGTGCAGGATGAGCCAGTGGTGGGCCTCGACGCGGTAAGCCTCGGGAACGACGGCGAGCAGACGCGACTCCACCGCCTCGGGGCTGTCGCCTGGGGCCAGACCGGTGCGGTTCGCCACACGGAACACGTGCGTGTCCACGGCCATCGTCGGTTCGCCGAATGCGACGTTGAGCACGACGTTGGCCGTCTTGCGGCCCACGCCCGGCAGCGCCTGGAGCGCCTCTCGCGCACGCGGCACCTCGCCGCCATGGCGCTCGACCAGGATGCGGCAGGTCTCGATCAGGTGCTTGGCCTTGGTGCGGTACAAGCCAATGGTGCGGATCTGCTCGCACAACGCCGCTTCACCGAGCGCCAGCATGGCCTGCGGCGTCGGCGCACGCGCGAAGAGCTGGCGCGTCGCGCGATTGACGCTGGCGTCGGTGGCCTGGGCCGACAGCAGCACGGCGGCCAGCAACTCGAACGTGCTGCTGTACGCCAACTCGCTCGCCGGGTGCGGATTCGCGCGCTGCAGCGTCGCGAACAGGAATTCGACGTCGGCGGTCTTCACGTGTCGCCGTTGACCGGTGCTTCGGTCAAATCTAGTGGCTCGCCGGCGCCACGCGCGCGTGCCAGCGCCGCGGCCACGACGGCTCGCTTGCGCTCGAGCATCGCCGGGTCGGTGATGCGGCTGTGCTGCTCGAGATCGGCGAGCTTGCGAGCCGCGCGCCGGGCCATTTCCAGATCATGCTCGCGCTGTTCGCGCACCAGGC
>DATJYZ010000009.1:0-3361 GCA_035499355.1 Burkholderiaceae bacterium
TTCATGCGCCCAGCGAGTTGACGACGTCGATGAGGCGTTGCCGGTCGGCCACCTGGCATGCCCAATCGACCGGCACGTTGATCGTCGTTCGACTCGCGAGATCAGCGTTCGGGTGAGCCGATGCGGGCGCGCCGTAGGGGCCGAGTTGCGGCACGCTGTACTGGACGAGTTCGCCCAGGTGCACGCCGCGCCGTGCCGCCGCCGCCACGCAGCGGGCTCGGTCGGGCACGCGCACCACGTAGTGCGAGTAGGTCGCGCCCTCGACCAGGGGTGGCAGGTTCCAGCCGGCGCGGCGGACGATGTGGCCATCGAACCACGACGCGTTGGCTCGCCGATGCGCCACGATGTCGCGGTAGCGCGCCAGCTGAGCCAGGCCGACCGCGGCCTCGACGTCGAGCATGCGGTCGAGGTGATCCGGCGGCAGCTCGATGCGCTGGTCGAGGTGGTACGAGCGAGTCAGTCGATCGAGCCAGGGCGTTCGCTCCTGCAACCACCACGTCAGCCCGTAGAGCGGCCCGCTGAAGGCGGCGCTGGCCGCCAGCAGATAGACGCGCCTGAGCGCCGCCTTCACCCACGACGCCGGATGTAGATGATCGTCGCGCCAGGCGCGCACGCGCTGTGCAAGCTCACGGTCGGCAAAGGTGAGCATGCCGCCGAAGATGGCGGTCATCATCTTGCTGAGGTTGAATGCGTACAGCGCCGTGTCGCCGGAGCAGCCGACCATGCGCCCTTTCCATGACGCGCCGAACGCGTGCGCACAGTCCTGAATGATCCAGATCTTGTGGCCGTGTCGTTGCTGCGCCTCGGCCACCACGCTCTCGAGCCGATCGATGTCCATCGGGTAGCCGAAGAGGTGTGTCGCCACGACGGCCCGGGTGCGTGGTCCGATGGCTGACTGCAGCAGATCGGGATCCATGTTGTAGTCGGTCAGGCGGATGTCGACGAACTGCGGCTGGTTGCCGCTCAAGCTGATCGCGTAGGCGACGACCGAGCAGGTGTAGGCGGGCATCACGACTTCGCTGTCGCACACCCCGACGGCCTGCAGGAAGGCCCACAGCGCCGTACGGCCGTACGGAAAGGCCACTGCGTCGTGGGCGCCGAACGCAGCGGCGAATTTGCGCTCGAAGGTCTCGACGGCGCCGCGGTGGCGGCCGACCAGAGCCGCCAGCTCCGGGGTGCCGATCCGTGGCCTGAAGCGCGGCATCATCGCGGCGACGCCTCATCCTGCCGTTGCCAGTAGCCCTGGCTGGCCATGTGGATCGCCACGAAGGCGCCTGGTTGTTCCACCACCGAGTAGCCGTCGCCCAGGCGCGTGTCGTCGCTGATCTCGAGGTCCGGTCCCAGGCGGATGCGACGGCTGTTGCGCACCGGCCAGACCTGGCGTCCGGAAATCAGCCAGCGCACCAGCAGCCGCTTGATCGTCTCGCGCCAACTCGGCACCCGAAGCACGGAGATGCAGCCCAGGCGCAGCAGCGCGAACTGCCACGGCGCGGGCAGTCGCTTGGGCATCCGGCACACGTCGGCGCTGATGCTCAACGTGTCGCCCGCCAGCTGCGCAACGTTCGATGGCGCGAGTGCCTGCGTGCTGCCCAAGCGGCCGCGCCGGTTGCGCACCACGACGCCGGCATCGCAGCGCGCCAGGCGTCCGTCGCGGAAGTGCATCACCACGCCGCCCTTGTGTGCACCGATCACCGTGTAGTGACTGGGACCGGCGTCGACCCACAGGCCGGCGCGCTCGAAATGCTTGCGCAGCGCCTGGCCGCGCAACGCCGGCACGACCACGGGTGGTTCGCCCCGGTTGGGCTCGGCGGCGCGCAGCTCGGCTGCCCAGCAGTAGGCATTGAACATCGGCACCAGATTCGGCTCGTCGATGCTATCGAGCCCCACCACGCGCGACTCCGACACGCTGTCGGCCAGGGTCTGCGCCAAGGCAGCGGCTTGCGGCAGCGCGGATGCGAGCAGCTCGATGCCCGCAGGAAAGTAGAAGCGCGTGCACCGGCTGCCATAGAGACCGCCGAACGAACCGTCGGGATGCGCGAAATGCCACAGGAATTCCAGCGAGCGCTGCAGCGACTCGCCCATGCCCCACTGCGGCCGCAGCCGGTGCAGGTCGGCCAGGTAGCAGGTGGCGAGCGACTGGTAGCCTGGGTCGGCCCCACCGTACTCCTCGTACCAGCCCTCGCTGGACTGGTGCTCGACGATGCGCTCGAACAGTTGGCGCGCCTTCGTCTCACTGGCGAGGTCGCCGGTCAAAGAATGCCAGCGTGCCAGTGCCGCGGCCGCGGTGGCCAGGTGATTGGAGATGAAGGCGTGGCCCTCGTCGGCGGTCAGCAAGTGACCGATCAGCCTCGCGATCGTGGCCTGCCAACGCGCGCGCATCTGCGCTGGCACGGCGCTGCCGAGCAGCTCGAGCGCGCAGAGCAGGTCGTAGGCCACCAGTGCAGTCACGCAGAACGAGCCCTCGTGGGGAAACGCCTCCTCGAGGCTGCCATCGCTGCGCGTCAGTCGCCGGGTGCCCGCAAACAGGGCATCGATGCGTTCGAGGAAGCGCTCGGCCGGTGTCTCGTAAGGCCACAGGCCGCTGGTCCAGAGCCTGGCCAATCCGTGGGCGGCGCCCTGGAACGTGGCATTGGCGAAATCGATCACGCCCCACGCCCAGTGGCGCCGATCGCCCACGCCATGGCTGGCACTCGTGCGATCGGTGTCGAACAAGGCGAGGATGCGGGGCAGGGCTGCCCGCACTGCGACCAGGTAGGGGTTGGTCTGCACGCCTCAGGCCGCCCTGCGATGGTGAAGCCGGACCACCAGGTTGACATCCAACACGGCCAGATCGACCCGCGGGATGCCGCGGTAGCCGGCATCGTTCACGATCCTGCCGATCCGACCGCGCTGGCGCCGCATATCGAACGCCGCTGCATCTGCGCGATGAGCTCGTCGAAGCCATCGCGCCATCCATAGTCCCGCGACAACGTGTGCGGATGCCAGAGCACCGCGGCTTGCCCGCCGACGGCCACCAGTTCGTCGAGCCACTGCCCGATCGCTTGGCGGCGCTGCTCGCGCAGCAGCGGTTGATAGTCATAGAGATGCGAGTCCATCAGCAGCGTCGGCAACACGGTAAGGCGGTGCGCCGCGCCCGACCGCGCATCCCACGGACTCCATTGCAGCGCCGCCGCGGCACGAAACCCGGCGCGGTCATTGAACATCAGCGTGGTGTCCTGCGCGAGGCCGGCCTGCGACTGGGCGGCCCAGGTGTCGCACCAACTGAATCGCAGCCAATGCTGGCGGCAATTGAGCACCGGTGCGCCCACGACGGCCTCGAGACGTTCGCGCTGGGCGCGCGCGCGCGGCGCACTGCGCCAAG
>DATJYZ010000010.1:0-36714 GCA_035499355.1 Burkholderiaceae bacterium
CCACGGCCCGACCTCGCCGATGCGCGCCGCGGGACAGCGTTCGATGATGGCATCGATCGCCGCCTTCGTCACGATGCGCGCCAGCGGCGCGCCGATGCAGTGGTGGATGCCGTCGCCGAAGCCGAAGTTGCGCGTGCCTTCGCGCGCGATGTCGAACGTGTCGGGCGACGCGCACAGCGTCGGGTCCCGGTTGGCCGCCCCGTAGACCAGCGAGATCAGCGTGCCCTTGGGCAACGCGACGCCACCGAGCTCGGTGTCGTGCGCCACCCAGCGGTCCGCCAGCTGGAACGGCGCGTCGTAGCGCAGCATTTCGTCGAGCGCCGCATCGGTCAGGCCGCCCTGCGCGCACAGCGATTGCCATTGCTGCGGATGCATCAGCAGGTTGCGCAACCCCGAGCCGATCAGGAACTGGGTCGACAGGTAGCCGCCGAGCGCGAAGTGCACCGCGGTGTTCATCGCTTCCACCGGATCGAGCTGCGTCTTCGACGCCGGGTACCCGGTGCGGCGCCGCATGCCGGCGATGATCGACGTGGCGGTCGTGTAGTCGCTGGCCTGCGCCGCCGCGTCGCCGAGCGCCATGAAGTAGCTGCGCATCGCCAGCCCCGCGGTGGCGCCGGGCACGCGCTGCGGCGGCAGCATCGTCTCGCGGTGCGCGTCGAGCGCGGCGCGGATCCAGCCGTCGACCACGGCCCACTCCACGTTGGTGTTCATCGGACCGCGCGGCACGCCCATCACCTGGAAGAACACCTGCGACGCCAGCGGGCCGGCATAGCCGGCGATGGTCTCCAGCTGGCCGTCGAGCAGCGCAGCATCGAGTAGGCCGTGGGCCGCCTTGGCGGCGAGCTCGCGCGCATTGACGATCGCAGCGGCGAACACGTCGTTCATGATCGCCCGCACCTCGGTGTGGCGCGGCGGGTCGAGGAAGAACAGGCCGTCCTTCTGGTGATTGACCACCTGGAACGGGCCGCGCTCGTGGCCACCCGTCCGCGTGCCGCCGGGCTTGAGGAACAAGTCCTTCTGCGCATTGCACTGCGCCACCAGCTCGGCGCCGAACACCCACCAGGCGTTGTACGGCGGCCCGACGCGGCCGACCGGCGCCTGCGCCCGCATGCGCGCGTAGTCCGCATAGGGGTTGTCGAAGAACTGCGCCGGCGTGGCGTCGAGAACGGGTGCGGCCATGGAGGCTCCGGTCTTGCTGGAGGCAGTGTGGGTCGGCGGCGCTGCGGCAGCGTCGTGGGCGCGCCAGCCGGCGTCGGACAGCCACGCCAGGGCCTTGTGCCCGGGCATGAACAGGTAGGCGCTGCCGACCGTGCGCGTCAGCAGGGGCACCTGCACCTCGATCTCGTCGCGCGACTCGGCCGGGCGGAAGCGAAACGGCGTGCTGCCCTCGCGCGCGCTGCTGAACGGGTCCTGCGTGCCCAGCAACCCGGGTGCCGACAGGTCTTCGTTGGCCCACACGTGCTGCACGAATTCGAATTGCGACTCCAGATCGGCGCACAGGAACAGCCCGATCAGCCCGCGCGGCGCGTCGTCGGGGTGTGCGGGGTCGTACGGGGGACCGTAGGGCATGCCGCGGCGCACCACGCGGCGGCCCCACGGCACGCCGAGCACCATGCCACTCCGAGGATTAAGGCGACGCACGTGCGCGCCGAACGGACAGCGCCGGCCTTCCTTGTCGTCGAACGCAGCCGGCCCGGCATAGTCGAAGTCGTCGAGCCGCGTCGACGACGTCTTCGGCGCCGTCGGGTCGGGCCGCTCGGGCTCGCGCGCCAGCGGCGATCCGTTGCGCCAGCGGCCGACCAGCTTGGCCGCGGTCAGCTCGGGGTCGACACCGTGTCGGCGTTCGACCTCGCGCAGAAAGCCGTCGAACGCCTTCACGTCCTGCTCGATCACGCGCAGCGCGGCATAGGTGCCGTGGGTGGCGAGCACGGGAGGCAACTCGCCGATGTAGTAGCCGCCGCGCGCGTTGCGGTAGTCGCGGCCGAGCAGCAGGTCACCGGTCGGCGAGCGCGGCCTGGCGTGCCCCGAGGCCCCGGGGAAGCGCGGCTGACCGATGCCGTCGCGAAAGCCAAAGTGGATCTCGCCCAGCTTGCCGATCGCGTCGGCGTGCAGCTCGAAGCAGCTGCGAGCACGGTTCTTCATCGCCGCGCGCACTTCGAGCATGCGGTCGGCCAGCGCCTTGCCGTCACCGGTGGTGTAGACCGACACCAGGCCGTGCACGACCGCCGGTACGCGCCTGCCGGCCGAGGCATCCTCGAAGCCTGCGATCGTCCAGTGCTCGGGGTCGCTGGCGCCGATGTCGCCCAGGCGTGCCTTGCGCAGGCGCGGGCCCTCGCGGAAGGCCAGCGGAAACTGCTCCAGCGTGGGCTGCGGCAGGCCGAGCGCCTGCAGCCCCGCGTGCGTGAGGCCGATCGTCAGGCACCACGGCCTGCCACGCTCGCTGTCCCGGGAGACCATCGGCAACAGCGCGCGCAACAGGGCACGGCCGCCGGCGGCGTCGGCGAACACGACCCCGAGGTGGTGCGCGCAACGCGCCCGGAAGCCGTGCAGCACATGACCTTGCACGTCGTCGGGGTCGGCGGCGACGTCGGAGAACGGGGGCGGATCGGGCAGCACCTTCGGCCGCGTACCACCGGCGATGTCGAGCGCGGTGCGGCCCGGGTAGGCCGAGAACGGGTCGGGGTAGGCTCGCGGGTCCGGGCTCTTGGGGCCGGTGTTGCGGTCGACGTACTCCCAGAACTGGCGCGGATAGCGGCTCACCGGCAGCGGCGGCTTGCCTTTCATGTACGACAGGATCAGCGAGAACTCGGTGTCGAGCGCGGCGGCGAAGTCGAGCACGTAGTCCGGCATCGCGCCATCGAACTCGGTGATGATCATCAACAGCCCGCGCTCCCACAGTGGCACGAAGCGCGCGTAGTGCACGTAGTCCAGCGACGCCAGCGCCTTCTGGATGCGCGGCTTGACCGCCGGGTCGTCCAACCGGGTCATCAGCTCGGGCAGGCGCGCCGGGTCCTCCAGTTCCATGACCAGGCTGAAGCCCTTGCCGATGCTGTCGGACATGCCGTCCCCCGTGGTTCACCTCGCGCCGATGCTGCCAGCCGTCCGACGGCGGCACAACGACCCACCCACCGGTCCCCCCAAATTTCAGCCCCGACCCAAGGACCTGAAAGCCCGATCGCGGGACGCTTCGGCGTCTTCCACCAGGCCCTGGAGCGCCCCGATGCAACCGCTGCAAACCACACCCTCGCCCGTCCGATTGCCGCTGCCGTTCCGCGTCGGCGCGATGGCTGGCAACCCCGCCGTGCCACGTCCACCGGCGGCGCGCCGCGATGACCGGCCCGCGACCGTCGGTGCACCGTCGGTCGTGCAGTCGATCCTCGACTGCATCCAGATCGGCGCGATGGCGGTCGGCCCGGGCTTGCGGGTGGCGTTCGCCAACCGCGCGGCGCTGCGGGCGTGCAACCGCCACACGCTGCTACGCCTGGAAGACGCGCACGTGGCGACGCTGGACCTCGCCAGCGACGCCGACCAGGCACGCCTCGCCAAGGCGGTGGACGGCGCGCACGCCGGCCAATGGTCGCTGGTGCGGCTGGGCGCGGGGACAAGGGCGCTGTCGATCGCGGTATTCCCGCTCTTCCATGGCGAGCGCGACACCGGGGCGCTGGCTTTGCTGCTGTTCGGCCTCAGCCAGACGCAAGAGCCGCTGGCGATCCAGTTGTACGCGGGCTCGTGCGGGCTCACGCCGGCCGAGACGCGCGTGCTGCTCGGCCTGGCCGAAGGGCTGGTGCCCAAGCAGATCGCCAGCAAGCACGAGGTGCTGCTGTCGACCGTGCGCACGCAGATCAGCAGCATCCGCGACAAGACCGGCACGCGTCGGCTCGCCGACCTGATGCAGGCGCTGGTGAGCCTGCCGCCGATCATGCCGCGCACCTGAAGACGCGGCCTCGGGGCGCAGCGGGAGCGACGGAAGGTGTCGAAGGTCACACGGCCACTGTGCACCCGTGCAATCACCGGCGCATCCATTCGCGTGGGGATGCGCCGCGCGAAGGCGGCTTAACGGGCCAAGCGGTGGACATGCGGCGCTCCCGCGCCGCGAGAAACGTCCTCAGAACAGCTTGGCGCTGTCGACGGCGCCGAACACCAGATGGGTCAGTTCGGTCAGCTGGGCGGTCAGGTCGGTCGACGGCGGCGCGCTCGCCTTGGCCGATTGAATCAGCCGGCCGCTGCCGGTGTCGGTGACGCTGCTGTTGATGGCATAGCCGACGTTGGTGCGCCCACCGCCCACCGGCGTGGTGACACCGACCCCGGTGCCCACAGAGGTGCCTCCGCCGCCGAAGCCGAAGCCACCGATGCCGAACGAGATGCTCGAAGGCCCGCTGACGCTGACGTCCGACTGCGTCACGTAATGCGTGATCACGGCCTTGGCGCCGGCGCTGCGCGCAGCAGGTAGGTACTGCTCGGCGCCGAGCGGTCGGCCCGGCGCCTGGTTGGTGGTGTCGGGGGCCGACACCGGCGTGCCGCCGCGTGCACTCACCGCCGCGGCCATCTGGTCGAGGCAGATGCGCTTGATCACCTGGTCGTAGGCTTCGCAGGCGACCATGACGCGGGCACCGCGCAGACTGCCCGGCGCAAGCTGGGGATCGGACCACTGCGCGTCGAGCCGGGTCGACGCACAGCCGGCGAGCAACATGGCGGCGCCGATGCTCGCCTGGACGACGAGACGCGCTGCACGGCTGGAGCTACGCATGGTCTTCTCCGGAGGGCGACGCTGCGAGCATAGGCCGAATCACCGGTCGCGGTGTGTCGAGGTGCAGGCGCGCCCGTCGCCGCGCCTACTTCGCCGGCACAGCGGCCGCACGGTCGAACGTGGCGCCGTTGACCGTCAACCCGGCATCCGAGAACTTGGCTGCGCTGCCCGAGCCGATGCCCTTGACACGGCCGATCAGGTCACGCCAGTCCTTGAAGGGCGCCCTGCCGCGTTCGTCGAGGATGCGCTGCGCGATCGACGGGCCGACACCGGGAATCTGCTCGAGGTCGGCCTGCGTCGCGTTGTTCGCGTCGACCGGTGCCGCGAGCACACCTGACATCACCCAGGTCAGCAGGCAGCCTGAGACGACGATCGGCTTCATCGGTCACCTCGACACTCGTCGACTGCGCAGCTTGGCGCGGGGCTGATTGAACCGCACTCGCGCGATGGGCAACTCAAACGCGCGCCGATGCGCCTGCCGCCACCGCACGAGGACGATCCATGGTCGAACGCCTGTACCCCGGGGTCTACGTCACCGAGACCTCGTTCCAAGCCCATCCGATCGAGGGCGTGTCGACCGCGACCATGCCGCTCGCCTCGGCGCAGGAAGCGCAGCAGCCGGTTGCGCACGCGTCGAGCCCACCTGCGCCGGGTTGGACACAACAGACCCAGCACGACCCAGGGACCGCGCTGGCGCAGCTGTTCGCCTTTCTCGGCGAGTCGCTGCTCTTCCGTTGCGGCGGCGGCGCGAGCGAATCGATGTTGCACGCACAACCCGGCTACGGCGTGGTGCAGGGTCTCGCGGTCGACTCGCACACGGCCGGCGACGCCGGCGTCCACGTTGCCGCGGGAGAGGCCTGGACTCCTTGGGGTCGACCCGTCGACACCGACAGCGCGCAGCCGCACCGCATCAAGAAGCCTTGATGCGCGCGGCGCTGCCTGGAGCGGCTGCGTCAGGGCTTGGTGGTGACGGGCTGCGCGAGCGCGGTGCGCACCGGCGGCTTCTGCACCGGCTGCGTGGCGATGCGCCGCTGCTCCGCGCGCATCAGCTCGCCGCGCTCGAGCCCTTGCTGTAGCACCGTGACGAACGACCCCAGCAACAACAGTACCGCCGCACCGGCAAACAGCCACGACACGACGCGCGACGTGATGGTGATGCGAATCGCGTGCGGTAGGACGATGCTAACGCTCCACATGGCAGGCTCCGGCGCAACGGCGGCAGTGTAGGCATCGCCACCGCCAGTTGTCGGGAACCCGCGCTGCATGCGTGGATTCAGCCTGCCCACGCGCCGGGTCCCCGCTGCGCAGCCACCCTATCATCGGCGCGATGCGCCACGCCGACGCGGTGATCATCGGCGCCGGCGCGGCCGGCCTGCACTGCGCGGCGATCGCCGGACAGCGCGGCGTGCGCGTGCTGCTGATCGATCATTCTGCGGCGGTGGCCGAGAAGGTGCGCATCTCCGGCGGCGGCCGCTGCAACTTCACCAACCGCGAGACCACGCCGCAGAATTTTCTGTCGGCCAACACCGACTTCTGTCGCTCGGCGCTGGCACGCTATTCACCGCGCGACTTCATCGAGCTGGTGCAGCGCCACCACATCGCCTGGCACGAGAAGCACAAGGGCCAGCTCTTCTGCGACGACTCCAGCGAACGGATCGTCGCGATGCTGCTCGCCGAGTGCGCGCTGGGTGGTGTCGAGCGGTGGCAGCCCTGCCGAGTGACCGAGGTGCGCCACGGCGCTCGCGGCTTCGAGCTCGACACCGACCGGGGCCTCGTGGCAGCTCCGCAGCTGGTCGTGGCCTGCGGTGGGCTTTCCATCCCCAAGATCGGCGCGAGCGACTTCGGCTATCGGCTGGCGCGCCAGTTCGGCCACCCGGTCGTGGATCCGCGTCCGGGGCTGGTGCCGCTGACCTTCGATGCCGCGGCGTGGACGCCCCTCGCCGCCCTGTCCGGCCTGTCGCTCGAGGTGCTCGTGAGCACCGCCGACGGGCGCAGCGAGTTCCTGGAGGACCTGCTGTTCACGCATCGCGGGCTCAGCGGCCCGGCCATCCTGCAGATCTCGAGCCACTGGCGCCCCGGTGACGCCCTGCGCATCGACCTGGCCCCCGGCCACGATCTGAAGGCCGAGCTGGTGGCGGCCAAGGGGACGACGCGGCGCCAGCTCGGCAACGTGCTCGCGGACCTTTTGCCGCGGCGCCTGGCCGAGACCTGGCTCGGGCTGCGGCCGGGCCCGCCGCTCGCTGAGATGCCGTTGCCGGCACTGCGCGACCGCGACCTGTCCGCGCTGGCCGATGGGTTGCAGCGCTGGATCGTCACCCCGAGCGGCAGCGAGGGCTACCGCAAGGCCGAAGTCACCGTCGGCGGCGTCGACACCCGCCATCTGAGCTCGCAATCGATGCAGAGCCGCCGCGTGCCCGGCCTGTATTTCATCGGCGAGGTGGTCGACGTCACCGGCTGGCTCGGCGGCTACAACTTTCAGTGGGCCTGGGCCAGCGCCGCGGCCTGCGCTCGGGCTTTGCAGAGCGCGCACGTGCGCTGACGCGCTGCCCTGCTGCAGCCGGTTCGGCGGGGCGATTTCCGCTGAAACCCGATGTTCACTATTGAACGCCGCGCATGCTCATTGCGCAATCGCCCCGACAGCGTCGGGCGCGCACAGTCATGGCCATCGATTCGCCCCCTGCCCACAGGAGAAGTCCATGAACCGCAAATTGCCGATCGCCGTGCGCGCCCTCGCCGCCGCGTCTGCGGTGTTCATGACGGTGGCGACGCTCAACGGCCTGGTCTCGATCGCCGAGCCCCACCAGAGCCAGCTGATGGCCGCCAACGCCGCCCGCCAGGCGGAACGGATGGCCCAGGCCGCTCAGCGTGGTGCGCTGGTCGCCCAGACCGCCTCCGGATCTGCCCGCCGCTGAGCGGCCGCCCCCGCGCGGGCCAGAATACCTTCGCCGACGCGTCGCGTCGGCGAAGGAGCTTCGATGACCACGATGTGCATGGCCACCGCCGCGATCGGTTGTCTGGCACCGGAGCTGGAGCAGCGCGCGGCGCCAGACCCTGCCCGCGCGCGCAGGCTGCTGGCCGACGCCGGCCATGCCGACGGCTTCGAGGTCACGCTCGATTGCCCGAACGACCGCTACGTCAACGACCAGGCGATCTGCATCGCGGTGGCGCCGATGCTCGAGCGCGTCGGCGTCAAGGTGCGCGTCGACGCGCGGCCGAAGACCATCTTCTTGCAGAAGATCGAACGCCTCGACACCGGCTTCTATCTGCTTGGCTGGGGTGGCAGCACCACCGACGTGCAGGGCCTGCTCGACCCGATCGTGTCGCCCCGCAACGTGACGCCGGTGGTGATGCCCGACAACGCGCTGCGCGCACACTGGGTGCGCTTCGACTGAGCGGCGCGACAGACCGCGCGAAGCGCGCTACGACTCGGCGCCGGCGCGGCCCGAGCGTGCACGCAGCGCCTTGATGCCCTGCTCGATGCGCTCGGCCAGTTCGCGCTCGCGTTGCAGCGCCCTGAGCGTGTTGTGCGCCTCCTGCACGGTGAAATCGAGCCGCGCCAGCTTCTCGCCCACGTCGTCGATGACCGCGCGCTGCTCGCCCAGCATCTCCAGGTTGACGTGGATGTCGTCGAGCATGTGGGCGATGCCATCGGCACGCGACTGCACGTCCTCGACGATCTTGCGGCGCGATTCGATCTGGGCGATCTTGTCGTCGGTGTCGGCAGCTCGGCCGAGCAACTCCTCGAGCTTGGCGCGCAGATCGACCACGTCTTCGCGATGCTCGCTCAGGTACTGCAGGTCAGCCTTGCTGCGGCTGCTGATCTGGCGGATGTTGTCGACCTCGGCCTTCACCGCCTGCACGGCCACGTCGCGGTCGGCCAACGCCTGGATCTTGCGCTCCACCGCGTCGGCGGTGCGGTCGAGCTCGCCGAGGCGGCCCTCGACGGCCGCGACGCTCTCGGCGCTGTGCATCAGCTGCGCGTGACGCTGCTCGAGCTGCCGCACCAACGCCTCGGCCCGCCTGATCTGGTCCTCGGCCGCCTCGGTCTGCGCCACCGCGTCGAGCTGCTGCGTCTGCACGCGCGCCAGCTCGGCCAGCACCTGCTCCTTCAGCGTGGTGGCACGACCCAGGTCGTCGCCGACGCTGCGCACCTGCTTGAGCCGCTCGGCCGTCTCGGCGGCCAGGGCCCTGCCCTGCTCGGTCAGCGCGGTCCAGCGTGCCTGCTGCTCGTGCACCTCCGATTCATCGATGCGGATCGCGTCGGCCAGCTGCTGGGCCCTCTGCAGCGTCTGCATCAGCTCGCCCACCTGTGACGCCAGCGGCGTCACGCGCCCCTGTAGCGAAATCACGCCGTCGAGCTTCTGCTGCGCATCGAGGATCTGCGTGGCCAGCGTCTCGCACAGGTTCTGCAGCCCCTCGACCTCGGCACGACGTGCCAGCTGCTCGGCCAGCTTGCGCTCGACGTCGACGGTGATCGCATGCAGGCCATTGACGCGCGACTCCAGCTGCTCGACGAATTGCAGCCGGGCGCCGACGCGCGTGACCCGCGCATCGAGTTCGCCGGCCAGCTCGCCCAGGCGCGCTACGGCCGCATTGCCCTGGTCGACCAGCGCCATCTTGCCGAGCACCTCGTCCAGTCGCGCCGCCAGCTCCGGGGTCTTACCGAGCATCGTCGTGGCGCGCTCGCCGAACGCGTCGAGTGCCGCACGGTCGACCGCCAGCTTGTCGCGCAGTTGCGCCGCCGCGGCGTGAGCCTGGTGGAACTCGACCAGTTCGGCACGCACACCTTCGACCTCTTTGCGCACCTGCAGCACGCTCTCGTGCTGCGCGGAGGCACGCTTGGCGAGCCCGTCCACCTCGGCCAGCCGCCCGGCCAGACCGTCGAGCGCGCCCTGCTTGCGCGCCAGTTCGTCGGCGTTGGCCGTCAGCACCGCGAACGCCTTGGCGAGCGCGTCGCTCTCGCGACGCATCGCGGCCAGTTCATCGTCCCTCGCCAGCACGCCCTGCACGCGCGCCTCGCTTTCGCCCACGGTCCGGGCCAGCGACTTCAGGCGATCGTCGAAGGCGTCGACTTCCTTCTTGTCGAACGCCAGCCGCTCGAGCGTGGCGCGCAACGAATCCGCCAAGGCCTGGCCCTGGGCCTCCAGTCGCTCCGACTCACTCATGAAGGCTGCACGCGCCGCCGCGGCTGCGGCCAGGTCCTCTCGGGTGGCGTCGGCCAACTCCTCCATCCGCGCCACCGTCGCTTCGGCGCGCTGGATCTGGTCGCCGCCGGCCGCCAGTTTGGCCAGCTGCGCGTCCATCGCCCACACCATCTCGTTGAGCCGCGTGGCCTCGACGACGGCGCGCTCGATGGTCTGCTTCTGCGCTTCGAGCGCCTTGGCCTTGTGCGAGATGTGCTCGCTCAGCGCGTTCAGCGAGGCCAGCCGCTGCTCGGTGCTCTTGCTCAACTCCTGCAGCTGCGCGAACGACTCGAGCTTCGCCTCCACGTCGGCCACCGCGCGCTTGGCCGCGTCGCAGTCGTCGCGCGCGTCGCCGGCACTCTTGCGGATGCCCTGCATCTCCTGCGTCAGCTGCGCTTCGGATTGGCGCAGCTCGTCGAGCTCGCCCTTCAGCGCGACCGCCTGACCCACCGACTGCCCCATCTCCGACGTCGCCTGGCGCAGCCGCTCGCGCAACCCCTCGAGGTTGTCGGACTCGCGCTGCAGCTCGTCGAGCGTGGCGCGGGCCTCGCGCCGCTGCGCGCCCATCTCGTGGGCCATGTCACGGATCTGCTGCAGCCCGCCGTCGGGCGCGGTCATCGCCTCGGCGTGACGCCGTGCGTCGGCCACCTGGGCCAGCAGATCGGTCATGCGGGTCTCGAGCTGCTCGAAGTCGCTGACGCACTGCTCGTAGCTGCTCACCGCCTTGCCGAGCTGGTCGCAACGGCGGGTCACGCCGTCGGTCTTCGCGCCCAGCTCGTCGAGCGAACGCGCGGTGTGCACCAAGCTCGGCCCGGCGGCGCTGATGCGCGCCAGCATGATGTCGAGCGCCGAACGCTCCTCGCGTGCCTGCTCGATCAGCGCCCGTAGGTCGTCCTGCGCCTGCTTGCGCTCTCCTGCCTTGAAGATCGTGTCGAGCATCTCGAGCCCCCGCTGCTGTGTTCACCGGCCGGCCGTTCGGCCGCGCGCATCGCTGGCGCATCGTCGTACAGAGGCCGCTGTGACGGTTGTGAACTACTGCCCGCGGCGCGCGCAGCGCAGGTAACGGAGTGACCGTTGGTGACCAATCAAGCCGAAACGACGCGGCGCGCTTTCGTACGCGCTCGGATAATGGAAACGACTCTCGCGACGGTGCGCTTTCTCGCATGCGCACCAGCGTGGTTCGGCCCGCACGCGAGCGTCGACCGTCATGGAAGCGACGCCCTTTCAACTCGTCGGCTTTGTCTTCTCGCCGCAGCCCGACGCCGAACGCATCGACGCGTTCGCGACGCTGGCGCGGCGCGAGCGCGCGGTGGTGACGGCCAAGAACACCCGTCAGGCCACGTTCGTCCGCTTCGGCACCACCGATGCGCGCCTGATCGCGCTGGCCTGCGAGGCCGTACGGAGCCCGCTCGGTTCGACCCTGCGCTTCGGCTTCGCCTGCAGCCTCAGCGATCGCACGGCGCAGACCAGGGACGGTGTGCGCGTCAGCAGCCGCGCGCTCGCGCAGGCCGGCGATCTGGCCGCCGGCGCGCGCGACGGCCAGGTGCTGCTGTCGCCGCAGCTCGCCACGCTGCTGGCGGATGCGATGGCGGAGCTGCGGACGAGCGAGATCCACCTGCCGGGTGAGCGCAGCGCGATCGCCTGCGCGTTCGAATCGTTGGCGGCACGGCACGACGGCACGCCGACGGTCGAGCCAGCACCTGCCGACAGCGCGACAGCCGAGGCCGCGCTGATGGACATCGGCGAGGCGCTGCGCAAACTGGCGGCGCAGGCCGACGCGATGCAGAGCCGCCAGGCCGACCTCGGCGCGCGTCACGACGCGCTGTTCGAGCAGACGGCGCGCACCGCCGAACGCCTCGAGCAGATGATGGCGCAGGTGGCGACGCTCACGGAATCGATGGCGCAGCTCGAATCGCGGCGCCCGGCCGTCGACGAGGCACAGTCACGCGCCGACGGCATCAGCCACCTGCTCAACGACCTGCAGGTCAATCTGGAGATGCTGGGCGAGCAACGCGCGGTGGTCGACGATGTCGGCGAGCGGTTGGCGCGGCTGGATTTCACCGTGCAGGAGGCGCACAACACGCTCAGGGCGCTGCAACGCGAGCGCGAACTGGCCGAGCGCATCGAGCAGGGGCTCAAGGCGCTGCGCATCCGGCCGGGCGCCGGCAAGGTGGCGGCAGGGCGCTAGAGCTCCTGCGGCGGGTGGCCACCCCACGCCGAGGTCGGTCGCGGAATGCTGGCGCGGGCTCGCGCGTAAACCGCTGGTCATCCACAGCAACGGGTTTCCACCATGACGATCCGGGTCTCCTTCTCCGTTCTGGCGCTGGCAGCGCTGGCCGCCGGCTGCGCCGGCATGGGCATGGGCATGGGTATGGGTTCGACGCCGGCCAAGACGGCCGACGGCGCGCTCGTCGGCAGCAACGGCATGACGCTGTATACGTTCGACCGCGACGCCGCCGGCTCGGGCAAGAGCGTGTGCAACGGACAGTGCGCGACCAACTGGCCGCCGTTGATGGCTGACGCCAGCGACGGCAACAGCGGTGACTGGTCGGTCGTCACGCGCGACGACGGCTCCAAGCAGTGGGCCTACAAGGGCAAGCCGCTGTACTACTGGGTCAAGGACCAGAAGGCCGGCGACCGCACCGGCGACAACGTCAACAACGTCTGGCACGTCGCCAAGCCATAGCGGGTGCGCTCACCTCGACGACGCACGGTGCGCGCCGGCTAGTCAGCGGCGCCGTGCTCGGTCGCGGGCGGCGCGGCGCCGGCGGGGCAGAAGCCGATGGTGCCCATGCCCTGGCGCTTGGCGATGCGCAGTGCGAGCGCAACCTGCTTCATCAGCGCGCGCTCGTCGGTCGCATCGTGCGGGTACACCGCGATGCCGACGCAAGCGCTCAGCCGGTACTCCTTGCCGTGCAGGAGCAGCGGTTGACTCACCGCCTGCAACAACTTGCGCGCCACCGGCTCGGCCTGCTGCGGCGCCGGCAGTTCGTGCGCCAGCACCGCGAATTCGTCGCCGTCGAGCCGCGCGACCACGTCGCTGGCGCGCAGCTGCTTCTGCAGCCGCTGCGCGAGCTCGCGCAGCAACACGTCGCCACCGTCGCGGCCGAGGCTGTCGTTCATGCGCCGGAAGCGGTCGACGTTGAGCTGCAGCACCGCGAAGCGACGCTCGTAGCGCTTGGCCAGCTCGATCGCCTGGGCCACCAGCTGGCGCAGCGCGGCGCGGTTGGGCAGGCCCGTCAGATCATCGTGGGTCGACAGGTACTGGATGCGCTGCGCGGCCTGCTTGTGCGCCGTGACGTCGCGCGCCGTGCCGCGGTAGCCTGTGAACTGACCGTCGACATCGTGGATCGGATCGCCGTGGGCGTTGATGTGAACCATCGTGCCCTTGGCGTCGCGAAACACGCACTCGAAATCGCGAAACGGCTCGCGGCGTTCCAGTGCGGCACGATGCTGAACCCAATCGCGATCCACCGGCACCAGGCCGTCCACCTCCCAGTGGCGGCGGCCCACCATAGCCGGTGCGAGCTTGGCGCCGCTGCGACCGACGCCGTGGCCCTCGAAGCGGATGAAGCGCAGTTGCGCGTCCTGCTCCCAGAACCAGTCCGACGACAGCGCGGTCAGGCAGCGAAAGCGCTTCTCGCTCTCCGCGAGTTGCTGCTGCGCCTGCGCGCGCAGCAGGAACTGCGCGATCTGGCCGCCGAGCAGGGGCAGCCCGGCGAGCAGCGTCTCGTCGGGCTGCCGCACCTCGGTGCCGCACAGGTCGACGACGCCGAGCACCTGGTCGCCGACGGCGACCGGGAATGCCAGCGCGCTGCGCAGGCCCGCGCGCACCGCGATCGGCACGCGACGGAACGTTTCGTCCCTGGTTGTGTCCGGCACCCACACCGGCGTGGCGCCGAGCCAGGCCGCACCGACGATGCCGGCGTTGTGCAGGATCGGCCGCCGGCCGTGCGTGTGATTCAGATAGTCGGCAATGCCGGGTTTGTCGACGCCCCAGGCGCCGAGACACGCCAGCCGATCGGCGGCGTCGCCGTCGCGCGACCAGAGCACGCCACAGGCCCAGCCGAGGGCCTCACCGAAGGCGGCCACGATCTTCGGCGCCACCTGCTTGGCGATGCCCGCTCCGGCCAGCGCCTGCGACAGGCGCTGATCGATGCGCAGCAGCTTGTCCATGCCGGCGGCATGCGCGAGGTGCGAATCTCTGGCGTTCACGTAGGGGCTGAAGGCGGGGTTCGCCCACCATCTCGGCATCGGCGCGCCGAAATTGAGGCTCACCGACGCCACTGCGTCACACGCGGCAGCCACCAACCGGGAATGGGCCGTCGCGCCCCCGGTTTCGGCGATGCCCGGATACTGTGCGCACTCGGCCATCCCCGGAGCCCCGCATGGACGCCTCGTCGCCCTACACGCCACCCAAGGTCTGGACCTGGAACAAGCCCAATGGGGGCCGCTTCGCAGCCATCAACCGCCCGACCGCCGGTGCCACCCACGACAAGGCACTGCCGGTGGGCCGACACCCGCTGCAGGTGTACTCGCTGGCGACACCCAACGGCGTGAAGGTCACGGTGATGCTCGAGGAGCTGCTCGCGCTCGGCCACCCCGGTGCCGAGTACGACGCCTGGCCGATCCGCATCAGCGAGGGCGAGCAGTTCGGCAGCGGCTTCGTCGCGGTGAACCCCAACTCGAAGATTCCGGCGCTGCTCGACCGCAGCGGCACGCAGCCGGTGCGCGTGTTCGAGTCCGGCGCGATCCTGCTGTACCTGGCCGAGAAGTTCGGCGGCGCGCTGCTGCCGCCGCCGGGCAGCGCCGCGCGCGCCGAGTGCCTGTCGTGGTTGTTCTGGCAGATGGGCGCGTCGCCGTACCTCGGTGGCGGCTTCGGCCACTTCTACGCCTACGCACCGAGCAAGATCGAGTACGCGATCGACCGCTACGCGATGGAAACCAAGCGCCACCTCGACGTGCTCGACCGTCGCCTGGCCGAGAGCGCGTACCTCGCCGGCGACGAGTACACGATTGCCGACGTCGCGGTGTGGCCGTGGTACGGCGCGCTGGCCAAAGGGCTGCTGTACGAGGCGGGCGAGTTCCTGGCGGTGCGCGAGTACACGCACGTGCAGCGCTGGACCGAGGCCATCGCGCAGCGGCCTGCCGTCAAGCGCGGGCGCATGGTCAATCGCACCTGGGGTCAGCCGTCGAGCCAGCTGCATGAGCGCCACGACGCGAGCGACTTCGACACCCGCACCCAGGACAAGCTGGCGGTGGCCAGCGACTCTCCGAGGCCTTGAGCAATGATCACCCTGTACGACTGTTCCACCGCGCCGAGCCCGCGACGCGCGCGCATCCTGCTGGCCGAGAAAGGCATCGCCCACGAGACGATCGAGGTCGATCTGCGCAACGGCGAGCAGCTGGGCGAGGCGTACCGCCGCATCAATCCGCACTGCACCGTGCCGACGCTGCGCACCGACGATGGCCTCTCACTGACCGACAACGCGGCGATCACGGCTTACCTGGAGGCGCGCTTCCCCGAACCGCCGCTGCTCGGCCGCACGCCCGCGGAGAAGGCCGAGATCGCGAGCTGGAACTGGCGCGTCGAGTTCGAGGGGCTGATGGCGATCGCCGAGGCGATGCGCAACCGCGCGCCGTCGATGGCTGACCGCGCCCTCCCAGGCCCGGTGAACTATGCGCAGATCCCAGCGCTCGCCGAGCGCGGTCTGGCGCGCGTGCAGCAGTTCTTCGTCACGCTCGACGGGCGTCTCGCGAGCCGCGAGTTCGTGGGTGGCGATCGCTTCAGCATCGCCGACATCAGCGCGGTGGTGGCGGTGGACTTCTCGCGCGTCGTCAAGGTCAAGGCCGACGAGCAGCAGCATCCCCATCTCGTGCGCTGGCGCGCCGCGATGGCGCTGCGGCCGGCGATGGCGCTGTAGCGCCAGGCCGTCACGCCGCGGCCAGCGACAGGCCGACACCGGTGCGCGCCGTGCGGTCGAGGTGATCGGCCAGGTGGGCGACCAGATCGCGCACGTCGTCTTCCGCGCCGTGGATGAAGCTCGACTTGCGCCGTCTCAGGAACGGCAATCCGAGCACGACCATTCCCGGTGCCACCACGCCGCGATCGTGCAGCAGGTTGCCGTGGCGATCGAACAGCGCCGGCAGGTCGAGCCACGAGTGATCGGGCCGAAAGCCGGTGGCCCACACGACCGTGCGGATGTCGCTGCCGAATGCCGCGCCGAGTCTCGGCGGCTGGTCCACCAGCGTCGCCGCGAGGCGCCCGTCGCGGCCATCGGCCGCGACGCCGTGGCTGCGCGCCCAGTCGTCGAAGGCGTCGAGCAGCCGGTTCATCTTCAGATCGGCCAGCGCGCACACGTTGCGCAGCGAGCCCGAGAACTGCGCCTTGCCGTCGCGCACGCCGACCAGTCGGCCGACCAGCGTCACGCCCAGCTGCCGCAAGGCATTCAGATCGAGCGTCACACGTTCGGGCGTGCCCACCAGCTGAGGCGACGGCAGGCGGCGTGCGCGCCCCGGATCGTCCATCTCCTCGATGCGCTGATCGAGCAAGCCGGTGGCCTGCATCCACCACTGGACGTCGCGGCCCCGGAAGGTGCGCGGCATGCGCACGTGCTCGCCGACCGCCAGCGTCACCGGCCGACCGCTGGCGTGGATCTCCTGCGCCAGTTGCAGGCCGGTGGCCGACGCGCCGACCACCAGCACGCCGCCGTTGCCGAGCTGCCCGGGGTGACGGTAGTCGCGCGCGGTCAGCTGCGTCACCGTGGCTGGCAGCGCCGCAGCGACGCGTGGCACCACCGGCGTGTTGAAGGCGCCACCGGCCAGCACCAGCGCGCGACAGTGCCAGTCGCCGCGGTCGGTCACGACGTGATAGCCGCCACGCGCGGGCTCGACACGCAGCACGCTGGTGTGGTTGAGCACCGGCGCCGCGAACTTGGTGGCGTAGGCCGACAGGAAGCCCGCCACTTCGGCGGCGCTCATGTAGCCGTCGGGATCGTCACCATCGTAGGCGTGCTCGGGCAGGCGGCTCATCCAATTGGGCGTCAGCAGGCGCATCGAGTCCCAACGCTCGCTGCGCCAGGCCTGGCCGACGTCGCCGCGCTCGATCACCACGTGGTCGATCGAGCGCTGCGATAGCGCGTGGCTCATCGCCAGACCGTTGTGGCCGCCGCCGACGACCAGCGCATCGACGCAGGCGGCCGTCCGCCACGAGGCACGTCGGGTCGTCACGCCTTGCTGACCGTGACGTGCACGTCGGTCGGGTTGGTGATGATGTCGAACACCGCCGAACGCTTCTGCGATTGCGCCACCAGCGCAGCGATCTGCTCGGCCGTGGCATCGGCATCGATCTCGTAGTGCACCTGGATGCCGTCGAAGCCGTTGCGCACGTTCTCGTCGATGCCGAGGATGCCCTGGATGTCCATGCCACCCTCGAGCGTGGCCTTCACCGAGCGCAGCTGGATGTTGCGGTTCTGCGCCACCGCCGCGATGCCGGCCGACAGGCAGCCCGCCAGCCCGACGAGGATGACCTCGACCGGCGTGGCCCCGTTGTCCTCGGAGGCAAAGATCTCGGGATGGTCGACATCGAACTGGAAGGTCTGGCGGTGCTTCTGCTCGCTGCCGAGGCCGTGGAAGCTGGCGACGGCGGCGCGGCTGTGGGTGCCGCCCAGCCATTCGCTGGTGGCACGCCACTTGAAGCGGGCGGCTTCCGGGGCCTGCGTCAGCGCCGCGCGCGCACCCAGCAGGGCATCGACGTTCACGCCGTTGTCGGCGCTCTTCTGAACTTGGGTCAAAGGAGTCTCCTTGTCGGCACACCATGTGCCGCCTGAACCACGCGGCGCTGCGGCGCACCCGGCCACGTCCGGGTGGCGGCGCTCGATGACAAACGTAGCGGATCGCCGGGTCCGGGCGCATGCCGACGCCGCGTGGTACCGATCGAAGGCCGGCGCGCGAGCACCTGCCCGCGCCCGATGCCATCAATTCCCACGCCCGCTCCCATGCCGACTTCCTCGCTGGCACGCCAGCATCGACGCCATCGCTGACCACGCACCCGAACGGAACCCCCATGGCCCGCTACGCCCACATCCTCGACACCATCGGCAACACGCCGCTGGTCAGGCTGAACAAGCTTGCGCCCCCCGGCGTGAACGTCTACGTGAAGGTGGAGTCGTTCAACCCGCTCGGTTCGGTGAAGGACCGCATGGCTCGCGCGGTGATCGAACACGCCGAGCGCACCGGTGAGCTCGAGCCCGGACAGACCGTGATCGAGGCCACCAGCGGCAACACCGGCATCGGGCTGGCGATGGTGTGTGCGCAGAAGGGCTATCCGCTGGTGGTCACGATGGCCGAGAGCTTCAGCGTCGAGCGCCGCAAGCTGCTTCGCTTCATGGGTGCCAAGGTGGTGCTGACGCCGGCCGCCGAGAAAGGCACCGGCATGCTGAACAAAGCGATCGAACTGGCCGAGGCGCATGGCTGGTACCTGTGCCGACAGTTCGACAACGAAGCCAACGCCGAGGTCCACACGCGCACGACCGCGCGCGAGATCCTGGCCGACTTCGCCGGCGAGCGGCTGCACGCGTTCGTCACCGGCTTCGGCACCGGCGGCACGCTGCTCGGCGTCGCGCGCGGACTCAAGGCGGCCGATCGCGGCATCCGCGTCATCGCGGCAGAGCCCGACAACTCACCCATCCTGAGCAGCGGCGTGGCGCAGCCGCGCGACGCCAGCGGGCGGCCCACCGAAAGCCATCCTCACTTCCGGCCACACCTGATGCAAGGCTGGAGCCCCGACTTCGTGTCGCGCCTGACCGAGATGGCCCTCAGCGAGCAACTGGTCGACCAGATCGTGCCGGTGGCTGGACAGGAGGCGTTGCGGCTCGCGCGCGCGCTGGCGACGCAGGAGGGCATCTTCGTCGGTGCCTCCAGCGGTGCCACCCTCGCCGCCGCGCTGGAGGTCGCGCGCCGCAGTCCGCCCGGCAGCAACATCGTCTGCATGCTGCCCGACACCGGCGAGCGCTACCTGAGCACGCCGCTGTTCGAGCACATCGGCGAGTCGATGACCGACGAAGAGCTGGTGCTCTCGCGCTCGACGCCGGGTTATCGTTTCGACGCCGCGCCGGCCCGCGCCGCGGCGCCGGTCGCGGTCGAGCCGCCACCGGTGCCGCCGCTGGATGCGCAGGCGCAGGCGTTCGTCGCCACTGTCGTGCGCGACAAGCCGGTGGTGATGTTCGCGCTCGAGTGGTGCGAGTTCTGCTGGGCCGTGCGCAAGCTGTTCGCGCGTCTGGGCATTGCCTACGAAAGCGTCGATCTCGATTCGGTGGCCTTCCAGCGCGACGATCTCGGGGTCAACATCCGCGCAGTGCTCAAGAGCCGGCTCGGCGTGCCGACCATCCCGCAGGTGTTCATCGGCGGCGAGCACGTCGGCGGCTGCACCGACCTGTTCGACGCGATGCGCGACGGCACGCTGCAACGACGCCTCGAAGCCGCCGGCGTCGCGTTCGATCGCGACGTCGACTTCGACCCCTACAGCCTGCTGCCCAAGTGGGTGCATCCGCGCAAGGCGGCATGAGCGTGGGGCCTTCCATGATCGACCAGGTTCCCGTCATCGACATCGGGCGACTCGAGGCGGCGGCGTCGCGCGCGGCGATCGACCGCGCGTGCCGCGACTGGGGCTTCTTCCAGGTCGTCGGCCACGGCGTCGAGCGCGCGCTGCTGGAGCGCCTGTTCGCGCTGTCGCGCGAGTTCTTCGCGCAGCCGCACGAGGCCAAGCAGCGCATCGCGCGCGATGCCGACAACCCCTGGGGCTACTTCGATCGCGAGCTGACGAAGAACCGGCGTGACTGGAAGGAGATCTTCGACGTCGGCCCCGCCGACGGCCAGTGGCTGCCGCGCTGGCCCGCGGGCGCGTTGCGCGAGCGCTTCGAGCCCACGCTGGTGGCGTACTACGGGCAGTGCCAGGCCCTCGCGCTGAGGCTGTTGGCGGCGATCGCCAGCAACCTGGGCGGGGAGCCCGACAGCCTGACGCGCGCGTTCGGCGGCGCCCACACCAGCTTCCTGCGCCTGAACCACTATCCGCCGCAGCCGCGCGACGGCGGGCATGGCGCACCGCTCGGCGTCGGCGAGCACACCGATTCCGGTGCGCTGACCGTGCTGCTGCAAGACGATCAGCCCGGGCTCGAGGTGCAGCGCGACGGCCGCTGGCACCTGGTGCAGCCGCTGGCCGGCGCGCTGGTGGTCAACCTCGGTGACATCGTGCAGGTGTGGTCCAACGACCGCTACACCGCGGCGCTGCACCGCGTGGTCACCAACCCCCGACGCGACCGCTACACGATGCCGTTCTTCCTCAATCCGTCGTACGACACAACCTACGAACCGCTGCCGACCACGGTGAGCGCACTGCGACCGGCGCGCTACCGCCCGATCCTGTGGCGCGAGTTCCGCTCGCTGCGCGCCGCTGGCGACTACGCCGACCTCGGCGAAGAGGTGCAGATCAGCCACTACCGGCAACCGGAGGTCGCCTGACCATGGCCTTCATCCGCACCACCGAGCCGGCGCAGGCAGACAGCGTGGTCACCGCGATGTACCTGCGGCAGCAGTCGTCGTGGGGCTACGTGCCCAACTACGCCAAGGTGTTCTCGCACCGCCCGGAGGTGCTGGCCCGCTGGGGTCAGCTGCTGGCCGAGATCAAGCGGCCGATGGACAAGCGCCGCTTCGAGCTGGTGACTTTCGCGGCCGCGCACGAGCTCGGCAATGCGAGCTGCACGCTCGCCCACGGCCGCAAGCTGAGGGAATTCTTCGGCGACGACGACATCGTCGCGATCGCCGCGCAACGCCTGCCCACCACGCTCAGCGCCGCCGAGCAGGCCATGCTGCGCTTCGCGCGCCAGATCGCGCGCGACGCCGCCAGCGTCACCTCGGCGCAGGTGGACGAGCTGAAGGCGCACGGCTACAGCGATGCCGAGGTGTTCGACATCGCGGCCACCGCGGCCGGGCGCGCCTTCTTCGCCAAGCTGCTCGACGCGCTCGGCGTCGAGCCGGACTCGCCGTTCCTCGCGCTCGACGCGGCGCTGCGCGAACCGCTGTTGGTCGGCCGCCCGATCGACGAGCGACCTTGCGTCACGATCGTGGCGCCGACCCCTTAGGCGGCGCGCGCCGTCGGGTTCACTGCACCTGGACGGCGATCACCACGCGGCGGTTCTGCGCGCGCCCTGCCGGGGTGGCGTTGTCGGCCACCGGCTTGTCGGCGCCGAAGCCGCGGCGCTGGATCGCGTCGTCACGCCAGCCGATGCCGCGCAGGTACTGCGCCACCGACTCGGCACGCCGCAGCGACAAGCCGGAGTTGTACTTGTCGCTGCCGACGTTGTCGGTGTGGCCGTCGACCCGGATGCGCTCGATGCCGAGGTCGCGCAGCGTGTGCGAGAGATCCGACACCGCGGTGCGTCCGTCCTTGGACAGGACGTCGACGTCGGTGTCGAACAACAGCTTGACGCCGAGGCTGAGCTCCCAGCCGTCGCCGGCAGGCGTGAAGCCGACCTTCTTGAGCGTGGAGATCTTCTCCTCCTTGGTCACCGGCGGTGGCGCGGTCGCGCAGCCTGCGAGGACGGCGCCGCACACCGTGGCGAGCCAGACGCGGCGGGTCGGAACATCGTGGCAGGAAGACATGGACTTTCTCCGAACGTCAAGCGAGGTGCGCGTCCGACTCGGTGTCGAGCTCGGAATCGAACACGCAGTACGAACCGGGTTGGGTGGTCTTGGCGCGGTACATCGCCGCGTCGGCGGCGACGAGCAGTGCCTGCGCAGTGTTGCCGTGGCGCGGGAACACGGCCACGCCGATACTGGCGCTGGTGTCGATGGCGCCGAAGCGCGCGCTCGTCACCGGCGCGCGCAGCGCGCGGGCAATCTCGTCGGCGATGCGGGTGGCGTCCTCGGCGCCGCGGATCGGCGCCAGCAGCACGGCGAACTCGTCGCCGCCGAGGCGGGCGACCACGTCGCTCTCGCGCAGCAGCGCGCGCACGCGCCGCGCGGTCTCGATCAGCACGTCGTCGCCGGCGGCGTGGCCCAGGCTGTCGTTGATCGACTTGAAGCTGTCGCTGTCGATGTACAGCACCGCGGCGCTGGAACCCTGCCCGCGCCCGTGCGCGACCGCACGCGACGCGTGCTGCAGGAAGCTGGCACGGTTCGGCAGGCCGGTCAACGAATCGTGGAACGCCAGGTACGACAGCGACTCGTTGGCCGTCTTCAAGTCCTCGTGCTTGGCCACCAGCTCGGCCTCGCGCGCCTGGATCTCGGCCAGCAGCGCGTTGAAGTCTTCGCCCAGCGTGTGGATCTCCTGCACGGCGGCCGGCGGCGCGCGCAAGCCGAGCGAGCGCTCGGTGCGCGCCGTGCGCGTCAGCGACGCCAGGCTGTTCAAGGGGTTGACGATGTCGTTCTCGATGCGGCGCGACAGCCGCGACACCCACCAGCCGATCACCGCCATGCAGCCGGCCACCGCCGCCACCACCTTGAGCAGGTACAGCAGGTAGACGCCGCCGTTGCCCTGCACCGTCACCTGGCCGAACTCGGTGCCCTGGTGCGTCACCACCGCCCTCGCCTGCAGGGGGAACAGCAGGCTGCCGACGTGCGCCAGCGTGGCGTCGACGGCGGCCTCGCCGTCGCGCACGTAGCGCGCCAGCGTCGATCCGTCGCGGCGCACGACCGCGGCCGACAACAGGCCTTCCTGCGCCGCGATCAGGGCCACCGCCTCGGCGGCGGCGGCGGAGTCGTCGAATACGGCGGCCGGTTCGGCCGTGTAGGCGATCGAGCGCGCCACCAGCTGCAGGTTCTGCTCGACGTAGGTGCGCAGCGTCAGCAGCGACACCATGGTCAGCACGATGCCGGCCGCGATCACGGCGACCAGCCCGAGCCGCACGTGCGCAGCACGCAGCGCTTGCAGCAGCGGCTGGCGCACGGCAGTCACGGCCCCAGCCTCCGCGCTGGTCGACGGGCCCGCGATCACTGGAGGACCCTCCGCGCAGTGCGCTGCGGGACTCGGGCTTGGGGGCGGCCCGGCGCGCTCATGGCGTGCCTCCCGTGGTCTGGCGGGCAAAGCGCAGCACCCGCGGGTTGACCTTGAGCCCGCTGCGGGCCACCGCGTCGAGATTGACCGCAAAGCTCGCCGTGGGCGCTTCGGGCTGCAGGCAGAACATGCCGCCGTCGGTGCAGAACTCGGGCCCTTCGCCGATCGTCAACACCGGCCGTCCGACGCTTCGCTGCAGCAGGCGCCGCGCCGGGCCGGTGGCGAGCGCGCCGACGTAGATCGCGTCGCAGTCGTCCAGCGCCACGCCGATGTCGCTGGCCGCGCGCACCGGCACGCTCAGTTGCGCCGATCCGAGATCGGCGCCGCTCAGCAGTTCGTCGACGCCGCGCCCCTGCCCGAGCGTGCACAGGCGGATCGAGCGCAGGTCGGCAGGCCAGCGCGTGTAGCTGACGATGCCGGCGACCACGGTCGCCACGGAGGCACGGCCGCTGTCGACGGCCGCCGTCGCCTTGGGCACGACCGGCTCGCCCGCCGCAGTGGCACCGGCGAACACCAGCCACAGGGCCGCCACCGTGTGCCGCGACACGACCCGGCCGCGAGACGGCGGAGCCATGGACGTGCGACGCGATCGCGATGGGGGCATGCAGGGCCGTTGCCGCGCGCCGGCGCCTCGATGGATGTCAGCGAGGTCACCCTGGGCGCGACGCCAGGGTTGTCGTGAACGCCGAGTATTGGCGGGCGCGCGGTCTCGACCCCGGCCGCGGGAGGTCCCAACCCGGGCGGATGTGGCGTAGTTCTCGGGCGCATGTCGCGGATCGCCCGCAGCGTCGGCACGGGCGAGAATCGGCGGCATGTCCTTCAGCCTCCACTTCTCGGTGCGCCGCGATCGGGTCGCCTGCACGGCATTGGCCGCGGCTGCCATGCTGGCCGCTTGCGTCACGCCACCCGCGGCCGAGCCGCGCGCGATGCGAGCAGAGCCGCCCGCAACGACGGCGGAAGCGCCCCCTGCGGTCGCTGTGGAGGCGCCGTCCGCGGTCACTGTGGAGCCGCCGCCCGCGGCGGGGGCCGTGGCGCCGCCCGAAGCGGCCGCAGCGGCGACGCCGGCAGCCTCGGCGCCCGAACCGCCTGAGCCTGCTGCGAGTGCACCGTCGCAGTCGCCGGCGGAGGCGTCGCTGCCCGAGCGGTTCGCGGCCTGGGTGGGTGCCTTCCGGGCGAGTGCGGCCGTGGCCGGCATCGACGACCCTACCTTGCAGGCGGCGTTCGACGACGTGCTCTACCTGCCGCGCGTGATCGAGCTCGACCGCGCACAGCCCGAGTTCACGCGCACGGTGTGGGACTACATCGACCTCGTCGTGTCGCCGCAACGCGTGGCGCGCGGGCGGGACAAGTTGCAGCAGGTGCGCATACCCGCCGCCATCGCGGCTGCGCGCTACGGCGTGCCGCCGTCGATCCTGGTGGCGATCTGGGGCATCGAGACCAACTACGGCGACTTCACCGGTACCACGCCGACGATCGATGCGTTGTCAACGCTGGGCTTCGACGGCCGGCGCGAGGCATGGGCGCGCAACGAGTTGATGGCGGCGCTGAAGATCCTGCAGAGCGGCGACATCCCGCGCGCGCAGATGATCGGCTCGTGGGCCGGCGCGATGGGGCAGACGCAGTTCCTGCCGTCGACCTTCCTCGCCTACGCGGTCGATGCCGACGGTGACGGCCACCGCGACATCTGGGGCAGCGCTGCCGACGTGCTGGCCTCCACCGCCAACCACCTGGTGGGCTCGGGCTGGCGCACCGGCGAGCCCTGGGGTGCCGAGGTGCGGCTGCCGGCGGGCTTCGACGTCGGCCGGGCCGACGGCCAAACCCGGCAATCCAGCGCACAGTGGGCGGCCGAAGGCGTGCGGGGGGCCGGCGGCGCGCCGCTGCCGGAGCTGGCCGAGGCCACACTTGCGCTGCCCGCGGGGGCGCGTGGACCGGCGTTCCTGCTGGGGCCGAACTTCCGCGCCATCCTCGGCTACAACAACTCGCTCAACTACGCACTCGCGGTGAGCCTGCTGGCGCAGCGCATCGATGGTGGTGCCGGCGTGCAGGCCTCGTGGCCGCGCGACCTCGCACCGCTGTCGCGCACGCAGGTGCGCGATCTGCAGGCTGCGCTGAACACGGCGGGCTTCGACAGCGGCGGCGTCGACGGCGTGGCGGGTCCGGCGACTCGCGAGGCGCTGCGGCGCTTCCAGCGCAGCATCGGCGTGCCGGCGGACGGCTATCCGACGCTCGAGCTGCTGCAGCGCCTGCAGGCGCCGTAGCGCGCCGGCGTTACTTGACCGCCTGCCGCACCGTGCTCGGCCGGAAGTCCTCGGTCAGGTTGTAGACCAGCGTGGGCACCATCTCCTCGCGCGGATCGCCGTTGCGCACGCCGCCGCTGACGCCCTGATCGGCCGACACGTTGACCTTGCCGAGCGAGCGGCGTGCCCACGCCGAGCTGCTCCACACGCTGGCTCCGGTGCGCGTCTCGACCAGCCTGCTCGAGATGTCGCCACGCACGTCGACGCGCACCCCGCCTTCGAGGCGGGACAGGTCGGTCAGCTTGATGTCGGTCTTCGGCTCCGAATACGTCAGGCTGCCGACGAAGATCGCGTCGACACCGTACTTCTCGCCGATCTTACGCAGCGTCAGGGGGTCGAGCTGCCGGCCGCCCACCGACGCCAGCAGCGAGTCGCGGCCGCCGAGCTCGACGATGCGGGTGCCCGGTTGCGCGGCATGCAGGTGCGACTCGAACTCGCGGGTGGTCTGCGCGCCGATGTCCGGCCGGGCGCTGGAGTCGAACTCCACCAACCCCAGCGTGCCGTAGTTCTGCAGCGGCATGCGCGGCGGCACCGACACCAGCACGGTGTTGGACGAGCACGCGCCCAGCGCGAGCAACGACCCCAGCAGCAGCGCAGCGTGAACGACAAGACGACGCATCGACGACTCCCTCGCGGCCTCTTGCGGCCAGCACGCATTCTTGGGTGCGCGCCGCGCGGGCGCACACGCCGTGGCCACGATGCCGGCGCCGTTTCGTGAAATCCGGCGCCAAGGCACGCCCGTGCTACCGTGGCGCCTCCGGCCACTCGCATCGAGGCACGCATGGCGCGCTTGAGCCAGCAGGAGATCGCGCACTACCAGTCGGAAGGCTGGGTGGTGCCCCGCCACGCGCTCGCCCCGGCGCGCGTGGACGGGTTGCGCGACGCGCTCGAGCAACTGCTGCGCGACAACCCCGGTGTGCGACCCGAGAAGCTGGTGTCGGCGCACATCGAAGGCGACAACGGCGAGGGCGTGCGCGGCAGCCGGCGCTTTCTCGAACTGGCGCGCGACCCCGAGATCGTCGACCTGGTGTCGGGCGTGATCGGCGACGACGTCATCCTGTGGGGCTGCCACGTGTTCTGCAAGCCGGCGCACGAGGGCTACGAGACACCCTGGCATCAGGACGGCCACTATTGGCCGATCCGCCCGCTGGCCACCTGCACGGCGTGGGTCGCGCTCGAGCCGTCCACCATCGACAACGGCTGCCTGCGGGTGGTCCCGCGCTCGCACCGCGCACGCACGCTGCACGAGCACCTGCACGAGGATCGCACCGACCTCACGCTGAATCAACGGATGGCCGACGGCACGTTCGACGAGGCCGAGGCGGTCGACATCGAGCTGCAAGCGGGCCAGATGTCGCTGCACGACGTCTACATGATCCACGGCGCGCGGCCCAACACGTCGACGCGGCGCCGCACCGGCGTGGCACTGCGCTACATGCCGGCCACGTCGGTGTTCGACCGCACGCTGCGGCCGGTCGACGGCAAGTCGGGTGTCGCCGTCAACTTCGCGCAGCGGCCGTTGTGGCTGCTCAAGGGCGTCGACCGCAGCGGCCGCAACGATTTCGAGATCGGACACCGGGCACGCTGACGTGCGCGGCGCGTGGCCGGGGCGGACCGTCGGGCAGAATGTCCGCGATGAGCACGTCCCCTCACCCACCGCTTCGCATCGGCATCCTCGGCTGCGCCAGCATCGCGCGCCAGTTCGCACGCGACGTCGCGCCGAGCACGCTGGCGCGCATCGACGCGGTGGCCAGCCGCGACCTGGCGAAGGCGCAGGCCTTCGCGGCGAACTTCGGCATCGCGCGTGCGCACGCCGGCTACGAGGCCCTGCTCGACGACGATGGGCTCGACGCGATCTACGTGCCGCTGCCCAACAGCCTGCACGCGCAGTGGGTGATTCGCGCCGCGCAACGCGGCCGGCACGTGCTGTGCGAGAAACCGCTGGCGATGAGCCTCGCCGAGGCGCGCGCGATGTTCGACGCCGCGCACCAGCGCGGCGTGATGCTGCTCGAAGCCTACCCGTGGTGGTTCCAGCCGCAGACGGCGGCGCTGGTAGGTTTGCTGGCCGGCGGCGCCATCGGCGCCGTGCGCTCGGTGCAGGCCAGCTTCGGCTTCACGCTGCACGACCCTGCCGGCAGCAACATCCGCTCGCTGCCCGGCATGGGCGGCGGCGCGCTGATGGACGCCGGCTGCTACTGCCTGAGCCTGATCCGCCTGGCGATCCCCGGCACGCCGCAGCGCGTGCAGGCCAGTGCGCGCATCGGCCCCACCGGCGTCGACATCGAGACCGATGCCACGCTGCACTACGCCGACGGCGCGTTGGCGCAGCTGTCGTGCCGCATGGATGCGGCTTTGCACCGGCACGCGACCATCGTCGGCAGCGACGGCGTGATCACCACCGAGTTCCTCAACCACACCGCCGCGCCGGGCACCGCGCACCCGTGGGGCTATCAGCCGAGCCAGCTGCGCGTGCGCCGCGGCAGCGGCAACGGTCGGTTCGAGACGATCGCCAGTCCGGTGGGCAGCGGCTTCCGGTTCGCCGCCGAGGCCTTCGCCCGCGTGGTGGCCACGCGTGACGTTGCCGCCATCGAGCGCACCGCGCAGGCCAGCCTGGACATCGCGGCAATACTCGACGCCATCGGCGCCAGCGCGCGCTCGGGCGCGGCCGCCGAGGTGCCCGGCGCCTGAGACGCAGCGCCCCGGCTACGGCACGCCGTATTGCTCGGTGAGGTAGGTTGCCAACGCGTCGACGTCGTCCTTGGCCAGTGGCGCACCGAAGGCGTTGATCATCTTGTTGATCGACGCGGTCCAGCCGGCCTTGGTCATGAAGCGCGAGTTCATCGCGATGTAGTCGACGCTGTGGCAGGCCACGCAGACCGCGGCCTTCTCCTTGCCGGGACCGTCCTTGAGCTGCACCTTCGCCTCCTGCGCCAGGGCGCCGGTGGCGAGCGTCATCAGCAGGGCTGCCATCAGTGTTCGCATGGCACCTTCCCTTTCAAACGACTTGCACGAACAGCCGCTGGATCACGTTGTGGTGATAGCCGGCGGGGTTGTGGCTGAGGGTGTCGGTCTGCGTCTGGCCCGAGCGACTGGTGGCGCGCGCCATCACCACCATGGCGCCGGTCGCGCGGGTCGGCACCGCATGCTCGAACTCCCGGAACGAGAAGCGGCCGAGATCGCGGCCGAGGGTGGCTCGCTGCCAGCTGTCGCCGCCGTCGGACGACACCTCGACGCGATCGATGCCCGAGCCACCATCCCACGCCAAGCCCTTGACCACCAGCGGCTTGCCATGCGGCACCTGCTGTCCGAATGCGACCGACGTGATGAGCGAATTGGTGACCATCGTGGTGATCGGCTCGGTGGTCTCCGCTTGCTGGCTCTTGAACGCGTAGCCCGGGTAGCGGCCGCGCGGCAGGCGGTAGGCGGTCTTCATCCAGAAGTTGGATTCCGGCGTCGAGACTGCATCGATGCTGACCACCGCCTTCACCCAGTAGGTGCCGGTCCACCCCGGCACCACCAGCCGCGCCGGAAAGCCGTTCAACGGTGGCAGCGGCCGGCCGTTCATCTCGAAGGCGATCAACGTGTTCTCGTCGAGCGCGACCTCGACTGGCAGCGACTTGACGAAGTCGGGCGTCTTTTCCAGCGGCGCGGTGTCGGCGCCGTTGAACGCGATTTCCACCGCACCGGGCTTGAGGCCGGATCGGTTCAGCAGATCCTTCAGTCGCACACCACGCCAAACGGCGTTGCCCATCGCGCCGACGCCCCACTCCACGCCGGCCACGTGAGGCACGAACAGCCCCCGGCGGTTGCCCGAACACTGGCACACCGCGGTGATCTCGACCTGGGCGAAGTCCTTGCGCAGATCGTCGAGCGTGTAGCTGCGTGGCGTCTGCAGCGAGTCGCCACCGAGCACGAGTCGCCAGTCCTTGGCGCCGACCATCGGGATTCCCGCGAGGTGCCAGCGCACGAAGAACGCATCGTTCGGCGTGATGGCGCTGCGGAAGTATTCGATCGGCGTCTCGAAGTTGGGCGGCCGGTACGTCTTCTTGATCAGCGGCCGCTTGCCCGGCAGGCGCTCCAGCTGTTGCTCCGACAATGCGCCGTCGGGGATCTCCGCGAATCCGAGCGCGCCGGTGCTGCCCAGCGGCGCGCCGAGCGCCGGGTGGCTGGCCAGTGCGGCCAGGGTGCCCGCCCCTGCAGCGCCCGCCAGCAGACGGCGTCGTTGCGCCGAGCGTTCGTCGACTCCGTTCATCGCAGTCCTCCAGGTTTCCAACGGCGCGTGACAGGCGTCGAAGGGGTGACGGCCAGTATGCGCCTGGCGCGGCGCGCGCTCAGCAGCCGGCCACGCAGCGGCCGCCGCCGTCGAACTCCATCGTCTTGCCGCTCAGCGGCACCCGGGCCGGCACCTTGACCGCCTTGATGAACTGGTCGGTGCGGCTGCCGGCCACCACCTTGCCGCCACTGGTGGCCACCTCGTTGGCATGCGACATGATGACCTCGGTGGGCTTGACCATCTCGTCGATCACGTAGGCCGCTTCGGCCGGCCCGGTGGTGAACACGTCGCCGATGTTGATGACCGCGAAGTTCGCCTTGTAGTAGCGCCGCACCACGAGATCCTGCTCGGCCGTGAGGCCGGTGTCGCCGGACAGGTAGGCGACCAGCCCGTTGCTGAACTTGACGACATAGCCGTTGGGCGGGCCGACGTAGGCGGTGAGCCCGTTCTTCGCCAACGCGTCGCCGAGTTCCTTGTCGAGGAACTCGGGCGCCAAGCCGTTGGTGTGCACCGCCGGTACGGTGGCGATGCTGACGCCGCCCACCTTCTGCAGCGAGCCGAAGCGGTTGATCACCACCTGCCGCGGGTCGCCGCCGGCGGCTGCCACCACGGTCGCGAAGTAGCTGTTCAGCTCGGCACCGACCACGAGCTTGGCCTTCTTGGCGACCGCGATCTTCACCGTGTTGGAGTACGGCGTGTCTCGCACCGTGAACTGCGGGCTGGCGCAGGTGCCCGCGTTGGCCTCGGGCTGATGCGCCGGCCCGAGGTGATCGCCGTGCACGTGCGTCAGCAGCACGGCATCGATCCTGCCCAGCCGCGGATCGTCGGCACCGCGCACCGTGAAGCCGGCGTCGTACAGGATGCGCGTGCCGTCCGGGTCCTCGAACACGATGGCGCGGTCGCGCGCACAGAACTCGCCGTCGTGGCTGCCCAGCGGCGTGACCTTCACGCGCGCAGTGGTGGTGGGTTGCGGCGACGTGGCGCACGCGGCCAGCAACAGCGCCGCTGCGAACACGGATAGGGCCTTGGTCATCCTCGTCTCCTTCTTCCCCTGAGGGGCCGCTCGGCGGCCGCGGCGACGGGGGACGACGTCGACCGCTGCGGAATTCACGGTGTCAATCGGCGGGCAGCGCCAGCGCGGTCAGTGCGCGCACGTCGGCCAACATGGCGACGCGGCGGCACGCCGCGATCAGCTCGGCGCAGCGCGCCACGCCGAGGACCGGCTCGGCCTGCGCGGAGAATTTCGCCTGCAGTGCGTCGTCGCTCATCGGCCGCTGCAGCGAGCCGATCGCGTGCTCGACGAACACGTGCACGCGAGCGCCGTCGCGCAGCACGGCGGTGACGTCGGCCGACGCTTCGTCGATCGCATCGTCCACCATAGCGACGACCTTGCGCCGCAGGGCCACGACGTCGGGGCGGTTGACGACGGCGTCGTCGTACTCCGGCTCGCCGGCGCGGCCGAAGATCAGCCCGACGGCACAGCCGTGGTAGACGCTGAACTTGCCTTGCAGTCCATCGACGGGCTCCTTCTTGCCGGTGAGCTCGAGCACCAGCGGATGCACCTTCAGTTCGATGCGCTCCACGTCGTCAGGCGCGACGCCGCGCTCGCGCAGCTGCACGCAGGCGTCGATGCTGGGGTGGATCACGATGCCGCAGGCGAACGGCTTGTAGGTGTTGAACGAGATCTCGAAGCGCTGACCGAGCTCGTCGGTGGCCTCGTGCCACGCGGTCTTGTCCGACACCACCTGCGCGAAGCCGCGCGGTGCTTCGAGCGCGCGCGCACTGGCGGTGAAGCCGTGCTTCGCGAGCAGCGCACTCAGCAGGCCGGCGCGCGCCGCGGCGCCGGGATGGAAGGGCTTGGTCATGGTGCCGAACTGCTCGCGCAGCCCCACCGGCTGCGACGCCGCGATGCCGAGCGCCATCGCCGTGCGCTGCTCGTCGAGCGCCAGCAGCCGCGCGCACGCGGCCGCAGCCCCGAGCATGCCGGTGGAGCCGGTGATGTGCCAGCCGCGGTCGTAGTGCTCGGGGTAGACCACGTTGCCCATTCGGCACGACACGTCGATGCCGAGCACCAGTGCATCGAGCAGCGCGCGACCGCCAGAGCCCAGATGCTCGGCCAACGCCAGCGCCGCCGAGGCCACCGGCCCCGCCGGATGGATGATGGTCTTCAGGTGCGTGTCGTCGAAGTCGAAGGTGTGCGAGCTGATGCCGTTGAGCAGCGCCGCGCCGGCCATGTCGACGCGCTCGCGCCGCCCCAGCACGCTGGCCTGCGGCGCCGGCTGCAACATCTGCACCGCGGCGAGCGCGGCGCGCACCGCATCGTGCGTGGCCGCGCCGACCGCGCAGCCCACCCAATTGAGGAAGGTGCGCTGCGCCTCGCGCTCGACTGCGTCGCTCCAGCCCCGCGACCGATGCGTGGCGACGAAGCGTGCCAGCGTGCGCGTGATCGGTGGGGCATCGGGATCGGCGGCGACCTGCGTGTTGCGCGCCATGCTCAGCGTCCCTGCCCGCTCATTCTTCGACCTGGATCTTGCGATCCCTGGCAAGCACGGTCCAGCGTTGCACCTCGGCCTGGATGTGGCGGCCGAACGCGTCGGCGCTCATCGGCATCGGGTCCACCGCTTCGGAGGCCAGCTTGTCCTTCATCTCCGGCGCCGAGATGGTCGCCACCAGCGTGTCGTTGAGCTGCTGGACGATCGGCGCCGGAATGCCCGCAGGCCCGACAACGCCGTACCACTGCACCGCGTCGAAACCCTTGAAGCCGGCCTCGATCAGCGTCGGCACGTCTTTCACGGTCGGCTGGCGCGCGTTGCCCGTGATCGCCAACGGCCTGACGCGGCCCGAGCGGATGTGCGGCAACGCCGCGGCGAGCCCGGGAAACATCGCCTGCGTCTGGCCCCCGAGCAGGTCGTTGAACGCCGGCGCGATGCCGCGGTACGGCACGTGCAGCATGAACGTGCCCGATTGCTGCTTGAACAGCTCCATCACCAGCTGCGTCAGCGAGCCGTTGCCGGCCGAGCCGTAGCTCGCCTTGCCGGGGTACTTCTTCAGATAGTCGACGAAGCCCTGCAGGTCCTTCACCGGCAAGTCGGTATTGACCACCAGCACGTTGGGCGTGCCGCCGATCATGCCGATCGGCGTGAAGTCCCTGACCGGGTCGTACGGCAGCCTGCGCGTCGCCGGGCTGGTGCCGTGCGTGGCCACGTAGCCCTGCATCAGCGTGTAGCCGTCGGCGGCGGCTTTGGCGGCGGTCTGCGACGCGATCACGCCACCGCCGCCGCCGAGGTTGTCGACGATGAACGTCTGCCCGAGCGCCTTGCCCCAGCGCTCGCACACGGTGCGCCCGACGAAATCGCTGCCGCCGCCCGCGGCCACCGGCACGATGTAGCGGATGGGCTTGTTCGGGTAGGTCGCCTGCGCCAGAGCCGCGGTGGCCGCCAGCCACGACGCCGGGGCCATCGACAGCACGGCGCGCCGGGTCGTCATCGCGGGTCAACCGAGGCTGTGGGCTCGGCCGCCAGCAGGCGATCGTGCGAGGCGGTCACGTGCTCGGCCAGCAGCGTGCGCGCACGCGCCGGATCGCCCGAGGCGATGGCGGCGATGATCCGCTTGTGCTCGAGCATCGACGCCCGCATGCCGATGTCGCGCGACAGGTTCTTCAGCCGCGACAGGTGCAGCTGCTGCACGATGGCGCGATAGCTGTGCGACAGCGCATCGTTGCCCGCGGCCTCGACGATCGACCAGTGGAACGCCAGGTTCGCACCGTAGTAGGCCTGCACGTCGTGGCGCTGCGCGCCCGCCTTCATCTGCGCCTGCCGCTCGCTGAGCGATTTCAACAGCGCGCGGCGCCGGCGCTCGGGCAGCGCGGCCACGCGCGCGCCGGCGTGGCCGTCGAGCACGCTGCGCAGGTCGTAGAGGTCGGCCACCTCCTTCGGTGACAGCACGCGCACGAACACCCCGGCGTGCTTGCGCGCCGCCACCAGCCCGCTGCTCGTCAGCTCGCGCAGCGCCTCGCGCACCGGCACCCGCGACACGCCGAGGCGCGCGGCCACGTCGGGCTCGTTGATGCGCTGGCCGGGGGCCAGCTCGCCGCGCGCGATCGCACGCAGCACGTCGTCGCGCACCAGCGAGGCCAGCGAGGTGTCGCGGATGTCGGCCAGCAGATCGGCCGACGACAGGGGGAGCCAGGGCAGCACGCGGCGTCTCGTCTAACGTATACGATATCTTCGACGGCGTGCCGGTCCGGCGGCAGCACGGGATTACCCTCGGCGGCACGACGACGGCGCGAGAATGCGCGACGCGCAGCCGAGGAGACCCGATGAGCCAGCCGCAGCCCCGCCACGACGCCGACGCCACGGCGCCCATTGCGCAGGACCACCTCGACTGGCCGTTCTTCGAGCCGCGCCACCGCGCGCTCGCGCGCGAACTCGACGCCTGGGCCGCGCACCACGTGCGCGATCGCCACGGCGACGACGTCGATGCCGACTGCCGCGCGCTGGTGCGCGCGCTCGGCGCCGCCGGCTGGCTGACGCATGCGGTGGGCGGGCGTGCCTACGGCGGCGCCGGCGACACGATCGACACGCGCGCGATCTGCATCCTGCGCGAGACGCTGGCCCGCCACAACGGGCTGGCTGACTTCGCATTCGCGATGCAGGGCCTCGGCTCCGGCGCCATCAGCCTGGCCGGCACCGAGGCGCAGAAGCAGGCCTGGCTGCCGCGGGTGGCGCGTGGCGAGGCGATCAGCGCGTTCGCACTGTCCGAGCCCGACGCCGGCTCCGACGTGGCGAGCATGCAGTGCGCTGCGCGGCGCGACGGCGACGCCTACGTGCTCGACGGCGAGAAGACCTGGATCTCCAACGGCGGCATCGCCGACCTCTACGTGGTGTTCGCCCGCACCGCCGAGGCGCCGGGTGCGCGCGGCATCAGCGCGTTCATCGTCGAGGCCGGCGCGCCGGGCTTCGAGATCGCCGAGCGCATCGAGGTGATAGCGCCGCATCCGTTGGCGCGGCTGCGCTTTCGCGGTTGCCGCATCGCGGCCAGCCAACGCATCGGCGAGGCCGGTGACGGCTTCAAGGTGGCGATGCGCACGCTCGACGTGTTCCGCACCTCGGTGGCGGCGGCGGCACTGGGGTTTGCGCGGCGCGCGCTCGAGGAGGCGCTCGCGCGCGCCACCGCCCGGCGCATGTTCAACGGCACGCTGGCCGACTTTCAGCTCACGCAGGCCAGGCTGGCGCAGATGGCCACCACCATCGACGGCGCCGCGTTGCTCACCTACCGTGCGGCTTGGCAGCGCGACCAGGGGCGCACCGTGACGCGCGAGGCGGCCATGGCCAAGATGGCCGCCACCGAGGGCGCGCAGCAGGTGATCGACGCCGCGGTGCAGCTGTGGGGCGGGCTCGGCGTGAAGAGCGGCAATACCGTGGAGCGGCTGTACCGCGAGATCCGCGCGTTGCGCATCTACGAGGGCGCCACCGAGGTGCAGCAGCTGATCATCGCGCGCGAGTTGCTGAAGGGCGCGCGCGCGTGAGCGCACGAAGCGCACACAGGAGGTCATCGTGATCACCGTCTTGCACGATCAACGCGAAACCCGGCACCCCGACGACGCGGCCGACGGCGATGCGCTGTGGCTCGACGCGGCGGCCATCGAGCAGGCCACCGGTTGGGCCTGGAAGCCCGAGGGCCTGTGCCACGGCGATGTCTGCGTGCCGCTGCCGCCCGCGCTGAAGCCGCAGTGGGTGCGCGACGAGCGTCTGCTCGACATCGCGGCCGTGTGGCGCCGCAGCGGCCAGCCGGTGGTGCACGACGCCGCGTCGCGCACCTGGGTGCTCGGCGCCGGCGCGGCGCAGCGCGCCACGGCGCTCGCCTCGCTGCAGGCGCCCGACTTCGAGCTGCCTGACCTCGCCGGCCGCATGCATCGCCTGTCGGACCATCGCGGCCGCAAGGTCCTGCTCGCCACCTGGGCGAGTTGGTGAGGGTGCCGGCTTGACTTGCCCGTGTGGCAGTCGCTGTTCGAGGGCTTGAAGGAACACGCGTTCACCATTGTCGCCGTCGCGCTGGACGACGCCGACGCCGCGCGGCCGTGGATCGAGCGCGCGAACACCACGTACCCCTGCCTGATCGACCGCGAACACCACGTGGCCGATCTCTACAACCTGGTGAACGTGCCGCAGGCGGTGTGGATCGACGAGCGTGGCCGCATCGTGCGCCCGCCGGAGACCGCGGGCTCCACCGACGGCTTTCGCGCCATGGACCGCACGACCTTCGCGGTGCCCGACGCGGTGATCGCCGAGCGCAACCGCGTCAAGTCGCTCTACATCGGCGCGGTGCGCGACTGGGTGCTGCACGACGCGACGAGCGTCAACGCGCTCGATGGGGCCACCGCCGCGGCCAGGCTCCAGGTGCCCGACGACACGATCGCCGAGGCGCACGCGCGCTTCCGCCTCGGCCAGCACCTGCTGCGCACGGGCCAGGTCGACGAGGGCAAGGCGCTGATGGCCGAGGCGTCGCGGCTGCACCCCGACTCGTGGGCGATGTGGCGCCAGGCGGCCGACAAGGATTCGCGCGGGCTCGCCTCGGGCGCCGCCTTCTGGGCACGCGTCGACGCGCTCGGCGACAGGCCCTACTACCCGCCGGCCGATATCACGGCGCCGACAGGCTCCGGACGCTGACGCGCGGAAGACACTCCGTCAATCTGCCGCCGCGCCGAACGCGATCGCGCCGACATCGCCCGCGCGCAGCACGGCGCCTTCGGCGCGCGCACGGTCGTGGGCGGCGCCGCCGACTCGCGATCGCGCCGCGATGATGCCACCGCGGCTGCGCGAAGCGGCCGGCCGGCAGCGGCGTTTGGGTCGGCGCATGCGGCACGCGCCGCATGCGAAGATCGGCGCGATGTTCCTGCGCCGCGCTCATTCGCTGCTGCTGATGGCCGCCCTGCTCGCGGCCTGCGGCACCACCGTCGTCAACCCGGTCACCGGCCAGGCCGAGCGCACGGTGATGGACGAGCAGGCCGAGATCGCCGAAGGCGCCAAGGCGCACCAGGGTGTGCTGCAGGAGTACGGCGCCTACGACAACCCCAAGCTGCAGGCCTACGTCGACGACCTCGGCCAGCGGCTCGCCGCGCAGTCGCACCGCGCCAACCTCAAGTGGACCTTCACGGTGCTCGA
>DATJYZ010000011.1:0-2331 GCA_035499355.1 Burkholderiaceae bacterium
CATTGGCTGCCAGCCGGCCTGGTGCCTGCGTACTTCGTGCCGATGCAGGCCATTCCAATGCTTGCCAGCGGCAAGGCCGATCTGCGGGCGCTGCCCGCTCCCGACCCCGTACGCCGAACGCGCGCGTCCGAGGCCCCCCGCAGCGACACCGAGCATCGACTGCACGAGATCTGGCGCGAGTTGCTGGGCCGGGATACGTTCGGCATCCACGACAGTTTCTTCGAGCACGGCGGACATTCGCTGACCGCCACCCAGCTGGTGGCACGCGTGCGCTCGCGACTGCTCGTCGACCTGGCGCTGCGCACCGTCTTCGAGCGGCCGACGCTCGCTGGGCAGGCGATCGTCGTCGACGCGATGCGCCACTCGACGGCATCCTCACAGGATGCGCCGATCGTGCCGATGGGGCGTGGCCGACCGCTGCCGTTGTCGTACTCGCAGCAGCGCATGTGGCTGGTGCAACAGATGGATCCAGCCGGCTCGGCCTACAACATGCCGTTCGCGGCGCGCATCCGGGGTCCGCTGGATGCGCGGGCGCTGCGCAGCGCTCTGGCACGGCTGGCGCAGCGGCACGAAGCCCTGCGCACCAGCTTCCGCCTCGAGAATGGCACGCCGATGCAGACGATCGCGCCGGCAGCCGATCTGCCGATCGTGGAAGTGGATCTCGCGCCGCTCACGCCCGTGCAGCGGGAGCAGCGTGCGCGGGAGCTCGCGCAGCAGTGTGCGCGACAGCCATTCGAACTGGCCAGCCCGCCCTTGGCTCGGGTGCTGTTGGCGCGGCTGGCCGACGACGAGCACCTGCTGCTGGTTGTGATCCACCATACGATCGGCGATCAGTGGTCCGCGGGCGTGCTCGCGCGTGATCTGGAAGTCGCCTACTCGGCGGCGCGCAACGGCGGCGAGCCCTCCTGGGGACCGTTGCACGTCCAGTACGGGGACTACGCGACGTGGCAGCGCGAGCAACTCGGCGACGACGCATTCGCCGATGAGTTGCAGTACTGGCGCGAGCGCCTGCGCGGATTGCAGCCGCTCGACCTGCCGGTGCGGCGCGACGCGGCGCCACCGGATGCCGCCCCGGGTGCGAGCCTGAGCCTGCAGCTGTCGGAGACGTTGATCGCCGGAATTCGCCGTTTGGCTGCTGCCCACGATGCGACGCCGTTCATGGTGCTCCTGGCCGCGTTCAAGCTGCTGCTGTCGCGGTACTGTGGCCAGACGGACATCGCGGTGGGAACGCCGATCGCCAATCGCACGCGAGCCGACACCGAGAATCTGGTCGGCACCATGGTCAACACGCTGGTGCTGCGCACTGAACTCGGCGGCGACCCAAGTTTCGCCACCATCGTGCAACGCGTGAAAGAAACGGCCCTGCAGGCATACGCCCACCAGAACCTTCCCTACGAGCGCTTGGTCGATGCCTTGCGCAGCGGCCAGGGCGTGTCACCGGCCGCAATCAACGTGCTGTTCAACGTGCCCAATGCACCGTTCGTGCCTCCGGCACTCCCGGGCTTGAGCCTGACGCCGTTCGACTTCGATCGCGGTTCTGCACAGTTCGATCTGTCGCTGAGCGTCGACACGGAACACCTTCAACGGGTGCAGATTGAGTATTCGACCCGCGCATTCGACACGGACACCGCGGCCCGCCTGTTGAACCACTACGTTCACCAACTGCAGCAGGCGCTTGACCAGCCACAGCAACCGGCGTCGGCGCTGGCTCTCCTGACGGGTGCCGAGCTCGAAGCGTTGCGGCAGCAACACGCGCAGGCGGCTCAACCCCACGCGCCACAAGATCGACTCGAGTCGCTGATCCAGCGGCAATGCCGGCGCACGCCCGAGGCCATTGCTATCTCGCAGGCCGGCCGTAGCTTGACCTATGCCGAACTGGAGCGCCGCTCGAATCGCCTGGCGCGCCACCTGCTGCGCCAGGGTGTCCACCGAGGCGCGGTGCTGGGAGTGTGCCTGGAGCGCACGCCCGAACTGCCGGTCGCGTTGCTGGCCGTGCTCAAGACGGGGGCGGCCTACGTCCCGCTCGATCCGGGATTCCCGGCGGATCGCCTGCGCTACATGGTCGAAGACTCGGGGGCGATGCTGGTGCTTGTCGACCCTGGCACCCGCACCGCAATCGAACGTGCCGGCGCGCGCGTGGACTGCATCGAGCCTCGCGGCCTCGCCGGGGTCGAACAAGACGATACGCCGCCACCGATCGCGGGCGCAGATGGCCTCGCCTACGTGATGTACACGTCGGGATCGACTGGCCGGCCAAAGGGCGTCGAGATCCAGCAGCACGCCCTGGTCAACTTCCTGGTCTCGATGGCGCAACAGCCCGGCTGCGGTGCC
>DATJYZ010000012.1:0-8204 GCA_035499355.1 Burkholderiaceae bacterium
GCGAGCGGCGCGAGGACATCCCGGGCCTGGCGCGTACCTTCCTTGCCCGCAGTGCGCACGACCTGGGCGTCGAGGCCAAGCGGCTGAGCGACGCCGCGATGGAGCGCCTGATGCGCTTCGACTTCCCGGGCAACGTACGCCAGCTCGAGAACCTGTGCCACTGGCTGACCGTGATGGCGCCGGCGCAACTGATCGAACCAAAAGACCTCCCGCCCGAGGTGCTGGCCGAGCATGCCGCGCCACGCGCGTCCGTCGAACCGCCCGTGCGCGCCGGCGGCGTTCAGGCAGAACCGGTGAGCGCCGCGCCGTCGGTGGGCTCGCTGGGCGTCGACGCTTGGCTGGTTCAGCTGGCGCAGGAGGCGCGCCGCCTGCTCGAGGCCGGTGTGCCCGACGTCTGGGGCCACCTGACGCGCCAGTTCGAGGGCCGCCTGATCCACGTGGCGCTCGAGAACACGCGCGGCCGCCGCATCGAGGCGGCGCAAAAACTCGGTATCGGGCGCAACACCATCACCCGCAAGATCCAGGAGCTCGGGCTCGACGAGTAGCGCGGCGCAGGGCCGCGCGGTGCGCGACCAGGCCTACTTGGCCACGCCGGCGGGCTGGCCGGCTGACACGCCGGCGCCGGCGTAGATCTGGTCGAGCTCCATCCGGTTGGACAGCTGTTCGTCCAGTGCCATCCGGTTGGTCAGCTCGACCTCGGCCTCGTCGAACTGCGACACCGAGGTTTCGCGCACGTCGACGTTGGCAATGTCACCGCGCAGGTTCACGGGTGTGCGCTGTCGCACCGCTTCTTCCACGCGCAGTCGTAGAGGCATCAGGGCTTCGGCCTCCCGGCCATCCTGGATCGTGTCGAGCTGGTCCATCGCGCGCTGCAACACTTTCAGCGGCAACTCGATCAGCGCACGCGAGCCTTGCCGCGCCAGCGACTGCTCGAGAAAGATCAGGTGCGGCAACACATGGCGCACATCGCGGTGCTCCTGCAGCAGGCGCTGCAACGCGACGTGCGATACCCGCAGCGCTTCGCCACGGCTGGACGGCCTGGATGCGCTCGAATCCTCCATCCGCGAGACATCGAACACCACGTGCCATTGCAGGCCGATGCGTTTGAGCTTCAGTGGGCGGCTCAGTACCCGATGCACCCAGCGCAAGGGATGAAAGCCGCCCTTGGCGGCGCGCTTGTTCTTGGTATGGCTGGCGGAGCGAGCACTGGGCATGGGCGTGAGCGGGGGTTGAGCGGGAGCCTGCCTGTTTTGAGCCGCCTTTGCGGCGGCCGGGTAGCGATGGCTGAAGCCTAGCGTCCGGCGCGCAGCCAAATGTTAAAAGTGAACTTCAATTGCCACGCCGTGTGACGCTTGTCGCAGCTCGAGCTTGCCGGCCGTGATCGTGGGCACTGCGCTGCGCCGCAGCAGCTTCAGGGCGCGTTCAGCACCACCCAGGCCGGCGCGTGGTCGCTCGGCTTCTCGCGCCCGCGCACCGAGCGGTCGACGCCGGCTCCGGCCAGACGTGCAGTCGCCGCCGGGTTGAGCAACAGGTGGTCGATCCGCAGGCCGGCGTTGCGCTCCCAGCGATTGCGGAAGTAGTCCCAGAACGTGTACATCGGCTCGCCCGGGTGCAGGCGTTGGATCGCGTCGGTCCAGCCCTGGGCCAAGAGGCGGCGGTAGGCGTCGCGCGTCTCCGGCTGCAGCAGCGCATCGTCGCGCCACGACTTGGCCGAGTAGATATCCGCTGTGTCGTCGGTGGGCACGACGTTGTAGTCGCCGGCCAGGATCACCGGCTGCGCATGCTGCGCCAACGTTTGAGCGTGCTGGATCAGGCGTTCGAACCACGCCAGCTTGTAGACGAACTTCGGCCCCGGCTGCGGATTGCCGTTGGGCAGGTAGAGCGAGCTGACCAACAGGTCGCCGACCCTTGCCTCGAGGTAGCGACTGTGCGTGTCGTCGGGGTCGCCCGGAAGGCCGCGGCGCAGTTCGGTCGGTGCGCCACCTCGCGCCAGCACGGCCACGCCGTTGAACCCCTTTTGGCCGTGCCAGATCGCGCCGTAGCCGACGGCGGCAAAGGCCTGGTGGGGAAACGTCTCGTCGGAGGTCTTCAACTCCTGCAGGCATGCCACGTCGGGTTGCGACTCGGCCAGCCACTCGAGCACGCGCGGCAGTCGGCTGCCGATGCCGTTGACGTTGAAGGTCGCGATCTTCATGCGCGCATCGTAGCGCGCAGGCCGCGCACCACGGACCCCGGGCGCCGCGCTCAGGCGCGCGCGGTCGAGGCGCGTGCGCGCGCCGCCTGCGGCGAATCGACGATCGGCCCCGAGCCGCTCCAGCGGTCGAGCGCGAGGTAGATCACCGGCGTGATGTACAGCGTCACGGCCTGCGACACGATCAGGCCGCCGACCACCGCCAGGCCGAGCGGCTGGCGCAGCTCGGCGCCGGCGCCCCAGCCCAGGGCGATCGGCAGCGCACCCATCATCGCCGCCAACGTCGTCATCATGATCGGGCGCAGCCGCAACAGGCACGCCTGGCGGATCGCCGCCTGCGGCGGCAGCCCCTGGTTGCGCTGCGCGTCGAGCGCGAAGTCGATCATCATGATCGCGTTCTTCTTGACGATGCCGATCGACATCAGGATGCCGATGGTGGCGATCAGCGTGAGGTCGGTGCGAAAGATCGTCAGCGTCAGCAGCGCGCCCACCGCCGCCGACGGCAAGCCGGCCAGGATCGTCAGCGGGTGGATGTAGCTCTCGTACAGCACGCCCAGCAGCAGGTAGATCACCAGGATCGCGACGATCAGCAGGATCGCCTGGCCGCCCTGCGAATCCTGGAACACCGCGGCGTCGCCGCCGTAGCTGGTGACGATGGTGGGCGGCATCTTCAGCTCGCGCACGTAGCCTTCGAGGTTCTTGGTCGCCTGGCCGAGCGCGACGTCGGGCGCCAGGTTGAACGACAGCGTGATCGCCTGCAGCTGCCCCTGGTGGTTGACCGCGGTGGGCCCGATCGTGCGTTGCACCGTCGCGAACGCCGACAGCGGTACCAGCGCGTTGCCCTTGCCGCGCAGGTAGATGCGGTTGAACGCGTCCTCGAACTGGCGGTCGGCGTCGGCCGCCTCCATGATCACCAGGAAGGTGTTGCTCGGGTTGTAGATCGACGACACCTGGCGCTCGCCGAACGCGGTGTACAGCGCATTGCGCATGTCGCCCATCGACACGCCGAGCAGGTTGGCGCGGTCGCGGTCGATGTTCAGCGTGGCCTGCAGGCCGCGCAGCTGCGAGTCGCTGGTGACGTCGCGGAAGATCGGGTCGGCGCGCATGCGCTCCTGCAGCCGGTTGGCCCAGTCGTTGAGCGCGTCGGAGCTGACGCTCTGCAGCGTGTACTGATAGCGGCTCTTGCTCTGGCGGCCACCGAGCCGCAGGTTCTGCACCGGCTGCATGTACACCGCGATGCCTGGCACCGCGCGCACCTTGCGGCGCAGGTCGTCGATCACCTGCGGCATCGGCGGGCGCTGAGCGCGCGGCTTCAGCGTCACGAACATGCGGCCGGTGTTGATCGTCGAGGCATTGAAGCCGGTGCTGCCGACGCCGGTGCCGACGGCGTCGATCGCAGGGTGCGCGCGAAAGACGTCGGCCACGCGGTTGTGCAGCGATTCCATCGCGGTGAAAGAGATGTCTTCGGCCGCCTCGGTGGTGACCGAGATCTGGCCGATGTCCTCTTCCGGGAAGAAGCCCTTGGGAATCGTCACGAACAGCACGCCGGTCAGGACGACCGAGCCGATGGCCACGCCGCCGATGACCCACCGGTGCGCAAGCGCCCAGTCGAGCGTCTTCGCGTAGCCGTTCTGCAAGGCCGTGAAGCCGCGCTCGAACAGGCGGCCGAGCGCATTCTCTTCCTGCGGCTCGTGATGGCGCAGAAAGCGACTGGCCAGCATCGGCACCAGCGTCAGCGACACCACCGCCGACACCAGGATCGCCAGCCCGACCACCACCGCGAACTCGTGGAACAGCAGGCCGATCACGCCGGGCATGAAGAAGATCGGAATCAGCACCGCGACCAGCGAGATCGAGATCGACATGATCGTGAACGCCATCTCGCGCGCGCCCTTGATTGCGGCGTCGAACGGCGCCATGCCGTCCTCGATGTGGCGCACGATGTTCTCGAGCATCACGATCGCGTCGTCGACCACCAGCCCGACCGCCAGCGTGATGCCGAGCAGCGAGATGTTGTCGAGGCTGTAGCCCAGCGGGTAGAGCAGCGACAGCGCGCCGATCAGCGACACCGGCAGCGACAGGGCCGGAATCACGGTGGCCGCCACGCGGCGCAGGAACAGAAAGATCACCAGCACCACCAGCACGACGGTGAGCGCGAGCGTGATGTTGACGTCGTGCAACGCGTCGCGGATCGACTGCGAGCGGTCGTTGAACGTCGTGATGGTCACGGACGCCGGCATCTGCGCCTCGAGCCGTGGCAGCGTGGCCTTGACGCGGTCGACCACGTTCACGGTGTTGGCGTCAGGCTGGCGCAGCACGGCCAGCGTGATCGACGGCTCGCCGTTGAAGGTCGACGAGGTCTTGACGGTTTCGTAGCTGTCCTGCACGTCGGCCACGTCGCGCAGGCGGATCGGCGCGTCGCCGCGGTTGGCGACGATGATGTTGCCGAACTCGCGCGCGTTGGTCAGCTGCCGGTTGGCCTGCACGGTCAGCGTCTGGCGCGGCCCTTCGAGCACGCCCACCGGCGTGTTGGCGTTGGCCAGCGTGACCGCGCCACGCAACTCGTCGAGCGTGATGTTGCGCTCGGTCAGCGCCTCGGGCCGCACGCGGATGCGCACCGCGAAGCGCTTCTGGCCGAGCACCACCACCTGCGCCACGCCGTCGATCGTCGACAGCGTTGGCGAGATCAGGTTCTCGGCGAAGTCGTTGAGCTCCGACAGGCTGATCGACGGCGAGCGCAGCGAGACGATCAGCACCGGCGCGTCTGCCGGGTTGACCTTGCGGTACGACGGCGGCGTCGTCATCTCGGCCGGCAGCGTGCGCTGGGCGCGGAACAGCGCGGCCTGCACGTCGACCGCGGCGGCGTCGATGTCGCGCGCGGTGTCGAACTCCAGCACCACCGACGTCTGCCCCAGCGTGTTGTTCGAGCTGATCGTCGCCAGGCCCGCAATGGTGGAGAACTGCTTCTCCAGCGGCAGCGCCACCGAGCTGGCCATCGTCTCCGGTGCTGCGCCGGGCAGGAACGCGGTCACCTGGATCACCGGCGTGTTGTAGCGCGGCAGCGCCGCCACCGGGATGTCGCGCAGCGCGACGATGCCGGCCATCACGATCGCGATGTTGATCAGCACCGTCATCACCGGGCGCCGGATGAAGGCCTCGGTGAAGTTGAAGTTCATAGCGAGGCTCCCGCCGGCGCGCTGCCGGCGGGTGCGGCCGGCCCGTTGGGCCGTTGGCCGCCTGGCGCGCGGCGCATCGGCACGTACGGGGTCTCGCGAACGGCCGACCCCGGGCGGAGATTCTGTTTGCCCTCGACCACCACCTTGTCGCCGGCATCGAGACCCTCGACCACCACGACCTCGCCGGCGCTGTAACGCGGTTGCACCGGGCGTGCCTCGACCGTGGCATCGGCCTTCACGACGTACACCGAGCGCTCGTTGCCACGCAGGATCAGCGCGTTCTGCGGGATCACGATCGCATCGAGGATCGTGCGCAGGGTCATGCGCACCGTCACGTACTGGCCGGGCCACAGACGGTGCGTGGCGTTGGGTACCTCGCCCTTGACGCGAATGGTGCCGGTGGTGGTGTCGACCGTGTTGTCGACGAAGGTGATGCGGCCGAGCATGTCGTCGTTGCCGCCACCGGCGCGGGGGCGTTCGGCATTCGGCAGCGACACCGCGATCGTGCCGCCGCCCGCCGCCGACGCGGCCTTCGTTGCCGCCACAGCCGCCACCGGCGCGCCGGTGCGTGACCCCGCGGCGCCCTGGTGCAGTCCGCTGGCGCGCAGCACGGCTGCCAGCTGGGCCTCGGGCAGCGTGAAGCTGACGCCGATGGGATCGATCTGGCTCACGGTGACCATCGGCCCGCCGGTGGGCTGCACGAGGCTGCCCCTATACACCACCACCGCCCCGGCGCGCCCCGACAGCGGCGACGTGATGGTGTCGAAGCTCAGTGCCACTTCGGCCGAGCGGATCGCCGCCTCATCGGCGGCGACCGCGGCGCGCTGCGCCTCGACCTGCGCCAGCACCGAGTCGACCGCGCTCTGCGCGATGAAGTTCTGCGCGCGCAGATCCTGTGCGCGCGCCAACTGGCGGTCGAAGTCGGACAGCGTCGCCTTGTCGCGCAGCAGCTGGGCGCGCGCGCGCTCGAGGTCGGCGCGATGGGCGCGGTCGTCGAGCCTGAACAACAGGTCGCCGCGGCGCAGGAACTGGCCTTCGCGCACCACCACCTCGGACACGATGCCAGAGACCTGCGGTCGGATGTCCACCGTGTCGAGCGACACCACGGTGCCGGCGGCCTCGACGACGACCGGGATGTCGCGTTGTTGCGCGGCGATCACGCTCACCGTCTGCGCGCCGGCGCGCGCGGCCGAAGCAGCGGCCGCGGGGTCGGCCGCGGCCACCCCGGCGGCGCCGCCGCGCGGCACCCAGCGGTACGCCGCCACGGCGACCGCACACAGGGCAACCGCAGCCACGCCGAAGGTCCGACGCTTGTTCATGTTCGTTCGAGCTGTCTACGTGTGAGGGCCACCGCCCGTAACCTGGTCGGACAGCGCGGCCAGCCCGGAGCGCAGCGCTTGCAGCTGGCCGACCGGCAACGACTGCAGGCGGGCACCGAGCGCCTTCACCGTGTGCTCGCGCGCGCGCCGCACGACCCGCTCGCCCCGCGGCGAGAGAAACAGCGTGCGGCGGCGCAGGCCACCGTCTTCACGCGGCGCACGCATGAGGCCGCGCGCCGTGAGCTTGTCCACCGTCACCGACGCGGTCGGCAGCGTCACGCCGAGGTGCGCGGCGAGCTCGGTGAGGCTGCCGCCGGGCCTGGCGTGCGCGAAGATCAGCGCGCGGAACGACGGCACCGACAGCGCGGCCGGCGCCGACTGTCGCATCTCCGAGCGGATCTCGCGCATCAGCAGCGGCACCGCGTCGAGCACCTGGAGCGCGCAGGCCAGAGACGCGTCAATCGCGTCGTCCGCGGCGTGCGCGGCCGCGTGTCCGTTGTGCCCGTCGCCGGAGGAGGGTCCGCTTGCCACTTAGGCAATCTAACACGCCACCCCGTGGCGACCCGTGAGGCAAACCCCGGGATTCGAGGTCTCGCGCCGCGGGACCGAGCGGGCACTCTCGCCGCGGCCCCGATGGCGCGGGCGTCAGAGGTGCATCAACGCGGCGGCGCCGAGCGCCACCCCGATGCCGGCGACCCCGAACACGCCCCACTTGAGCCAGCTGCGCCGCGTCAACAGCGCGATCGCCGCCAGCGCGATCGAGATCTGCAGCGCGGTCGTCGCCTGGGCCCAGCGGTGATGCAGATGGATCTCGGCGTCGGACCTGGCATCCCAGTCCTTGGCCTCGGCCTCCAGCTTGTCGGCCGCGTCCTTGATCTCGGTCTTCTCCTTCTTGTAGCGCTCGACCTCGGCCTGGTACTGCGCCTTCTTGTCATCGGCGACGATCGCCACCGCCAGCTCCGAGAGGTTCTGCTTGCTGCTCTTGGCCTGGTAGTAGTTCCACTGGTTCGACGCCTCGGTCTTCTTGATCGCCGCGTTGTTCTTGTACAGCCCTGCGTTGGCCTGCGTGGCGCCGCCCATGTACGCGAACAGCGCGCCGATGGTCGCCAGGATCGCGGTGGTCACCGCGATGGTGCCCGAGAAGCTGTCCCTGTCACCGTGCTCGGCGGCATGCTCGAGCTCGTGGTCGTGCGGCCCGTGGACGTGAAAGCCGGCTCCAGACATGCGAATCCCTCCTCAGTGCTTTCTGCGATAGGTGACGAAGTCGAACGCCACGCCGTTCTCGGCCGGCTGCGGCAGGCGGCTCTGCTCCTCGAACTGGCCGCGATCCCAGAACGGGAATTGTGTATCGCCAGCGACCTCGGTTTGCACCTCCGTGAGCTCGAGTGCGTCGGCCAGCGGCAATGCGTCGCGGTAGACCTGTGCGCCGCCGATCACGTAGACCTGCTTGCTCGGGCCGAGGCGCAGCTGCGCCAGGCGCAGCGCCGCCGGCACCGACGGCGCCGCCAGCGCGCCCTC
>DATJYZ010000013.1:0-3511 GCA_035499355.1 Burkholderiaceae bacterium
CTGAACGCCGGCGACCTGGACAAGACGGCTCGGGTGTGGGGAGACCTGAAAGAGCGCTATCCGCGCACCGCGTATGCGCAGCAGGCCGCGATGCTGACGGCGAAGTTGCAGGCCGACAAAGGCAAGGTTGACGACGCGCGCGCCTCGCTGGGCTGGGTGGTCGAGCACGCGGTCGACGGCGACTACAAGACGCTGGCACGGCTGCGTCTGGCCGGCCTGCTGTTCGATGCCAAGCAGTACGACGAGGCGCTCAAGCAGCTCGATGCGGTGCCGGCCGGCCCGTTCGCCGCACTCGCCGCCGACCGCCGCGGCGACGTGCTGCTGGCCCAGGGCAAGAAGGACGACGCGCGCGCTGCCTACCAGCAGGCTTACGGCGCGATGGACGAGAAGGTCGAGTACCGCCGCCTGATCGATGCCAAGCTCACCGCGCTGGGTTCCTCACCCGCCGCCGCGGCTGCAGCGGCGTCGGGGGCGTCGCGATGACGCGTGCGCTGCGGCGCACCGTGTTGCTCGCGTCGACTGCGCTGCTGGCCGCCTGCGCCAGCGAGAAGCCGAAGCCGACCCCGTTGGAGCCGATCGAGGCCAAGCTGCAGGGACAGACGGTGTGGAGCACGCGGTTCGAGCGCGTGACCTTTCCGCTGGCGGTGCAGGTGCGCGACGGTGCGTTCGTGGTCGCCGGCGGCGATGGCACGCTGGCCGCATTCGACGCGGCCACCGGGGCCGAGCGCTGGCGCGCCGGCGCGGGCAGCGCGCTGCTGGCCGGTGTCGGCACCGACGGTCGCTTCGCCGCCGTCGTCAATCGCAACAACGAGGTCGTGGTGTTCGAGCGTGGCAGCGAGCGCTGGCGCAAGGCGCTGAGCTCGCGCGTCACGACCGCCCCGCTGGTCGCCGGCGAGCGGGTGTTCGTGATGGGGGTCGATCGCGTGGTCGGCGCGTTCGATGCCGTCGACGGGCGGCCGCTGTGGCGCCTGCAGCGGCCGACCGATGCGCTGACGCTGTCGCAGCCGGGTGTGCTCGCCGCCTACAAGGACACGCTGCTGGTCGGGCAGGGCGCGCGCCTGCTCGGCGTCGATCCGCTGCGCGGCAGCGTGCGCTGGGAAGTCGGGCTGGCCAACCCGCGCGGCACCAACGAGATCGAGCGCCTGGCCGATCTGGTGGGCCCGCCGGTGCGGCTGGGCGACGTGGTCTGTGCGCGGGCGTTCCAGTCGGCGGTGGCGTGCGCGCGCGCCGACAACGGCACGCTGCGCTGGAGCCGCAACGTCGGCGGCGTGCGGCCGATCGGCGGCGACAGTGAGTTGGTGGTCGGCGCCGACGCCAGCGACCGCGTCACCGCCTGGAAGACCGCCACCGGCGACATCGCCTGGACACAGGAGAAACTGCTGTATCGCGGCCTCAGCGGCCCGCTGGTGGTCGACGCCGCCGTGCTGGTGGGCGACTCCGAAGGCTACGTGCATGCGCTGGCGCGTGACGACGGCCGTCTGCTGGCGCGCTGGAGCACCGACGGCTCGGCGGTGGTGGCGCAGCCTGTGCTGCTCGGCGACGTGGTGCTCGTGGTCACGCGCAACGGCGGCCTGTTCGCGCTGCGCATCGGGTGACCATGTCCCCGCCCCGAAGCGGCTTGGCGGTCGCTCCCCCCTCGAGGGGGAGCCGCCAGCGGACCGGCGAAGCCGGATCCGCGGTGCCTGCTTGATCCGCGGGGTCTGGAGGCCGTTGCATGAAACCGGTGCTGGCGATCGTCGGCCGGCCCAACGTGGGCAAGTCCACGTTGTTCAATCGGCTGACGAAATCACGCGATGCGATCGTGGCCGACTTCGCCGGCCTCACGCGCGACCGTCACTACGGCGACGCGGTGTCGGAGGGGCGTGAGTTCATCGTCGTCGACACCGGCGGCTTCGAGCCGACCAGCGAGACCGGCATCGTGCACGAGATGGCCAAGCAGACGCGGGCGGCGGTGGCCGAGGCCGACGCGGTGCTGTTCGTGGTCGACGTGCGCGCCGGGTTGTCGGCGCAGGACCACGACATCGCAAGGGTGCTGCGCACCAGCGGCAAGCGCGTCGTGCTGACGGTCAACAAGGCCGAGGGCATGAGCGACTCGCCCGCGCTCAACGAGTTTCACGAGCTCGGTCTGGGGCCGCCGCATCCGGTGTCGGCGGCGCACGGCCAGGGTGTGCGCAGCCTGCTCGATGCGGCGCTCGAAGGCTTCACGTTCGAGCCGGACGCGACCGACGCCGATGGCGACAGGCCGATCCGCCTGGCCGTCGCCGGCCGGCCCAACGTCGGCAAGAGCACGCTGATCAACACCTGGCTCGGCGAGGAACGCCTGGTCGCGTTCGACCAACCGGGCACCACGCGCGACGCGATCCACGTGCCGTTCGAGCGCAACGGCGAGCGCTTCGAGCTGATCGACACCGCCGGGTTGCGGCGCAAGGGCAAGGTGTTCGAAGCGGTCGAGAAGTTCTCGGTCGTCAAGACGCTGCAGGCGATCGCCGACGCCAACGTGGTGGTGTTGCTGCTCGACGCCACGCAAGGCGTCGGCGACCAGGATGCGCACATCGCCGGCTACATCCTCGACAGCGGCCGCGCGGTGGTGGTGGCAGTCAACAAATGGGATGCCGTCGATTCCTACCAGCGCCAGATGCTCGAACGCTCGCTGGCACAGCGCCTGGCCTTTCTGCGCTACGCCAGCGTGGTGCACATCTCGGCCAAGAAGCGCCAGGGATTGGGGCCGCTGTGGAAGGCGATCGTCCAGGCGCATGCGTCGGCGCGCGCCAAGCTGCCCACGCCGCTGCTGACCCGGCTGGTGCAGGACGCGGTGACGCATCAGGCGCCCAAGCGGGCCGGCACCGTGCGCCCCAAGCTGCGCTATGCGCACCAAGGTGGCATGAATCCGCCGATCGTGGTGATCCATGGCAATGCGCTGGAGCACGTGACCGACGCATACAAGCGTTATCTGGAGGGCCGCATCCGTGCCCACTTCGGCCTCGTGGGTACGCCATTGCGGATCGAGATGCGCAGTTCGCGCAATCCATTCGACAGCGAACGATCTCGTTCGGGCTGAAACACCTGCTGACGGGTTGAACTCTTGGCCCGGAGCGCGGTCGATGCCAGGTGCCGCGGGCGCATCACGGCCATCGTGCACTGAAGCAAGCCGCGCATCGTGTGATAACGTGGGGCCTGCTGGAACTCTCAACACGGAGCATATCGTGAGCAATAAAGGGCAACTCCTACAAGACCCGTTTCTGAACCTGCTGCGCAAGGAACACGTGCCGGTGTCGATCTACCTGGTCAACGGCATCAAGCTCCAGGGGCACATCGAGTCGTTCGATCAGTACGTCGTCCTGTTGCGCAATACCGTGACGCAAATGGTCTACAAGCATGCGATCTCGACCGTGGTACCCGGCCGGCCGGTGAACTTCCACACCAACGAGACCCCCGACGCGGCTTGAGCCTCGCGCTGGCACTCGGCGGCGCACTCAGGCACGGCTCGCTCTTGGATCGCACCACTGTCCCG
>DATJYZ010000014.1:0-18913 GCA_035499355.1 Burkholderiaceae bacterium
ATGGAGCCGTCGAGCGCGTCGCGCGCCGCCTGGGCTTCCTGCGGGGTCGACAGTGTGACGAAGCCGAACCCGCGAGGGCGCCCCGTCATTCGATCCTTCGGCAGGCTGACGCTGATGACCTTGCCGCCGGTGGCCTCGAAAAGTTGCTTCAGGACGTCTTCCGAGATGCTGTCTGGCAAGCCCGCCACGAACAGCTTCGCTTCCTCGTTGCCCATGCGAAAACTCACGGTCCTCCGTTCCGAAAATCGAGCAAGATCGTTGCCACCCGCAGACGGTTCATACGATATCTAGCACGTTTCCGCAGTCAACTCTCGCCGCCGGCCGCGGGCGTCCGCCGCGCGCGCCCACCACGCGCGAGGTCCCTTTCGCCCGCCTCTTTCGCATCGGCCGCATCGGCCGCATCGGCCGCATCGGCCCCGGCATCGACGGCGTCGGGCAATTAGGGCCCCAGGGCCGGGGGTCCGCGCGGGCGCGGTGGGCGCCCTCGCTGTGACATCATCGCCGCCATCGTGCGCCGCCAGCACGAGCAATTGGCGGGCGACCGGAGAGATGCGGATGGCACCCACGCGCAAGGTCCTGCTCGTCGACGACCATGAGTTGGTCCGCATCGGCGTCAAGGCCACCTACGGCGAACTGCTCGGCATTCCGATCGAGTGGTTCGAGGCCGTCACGCTCGAGGAAGCGGTGCGCGTGTACCGCGAGCGCGGCGACATCGACGCCGTGCTGCTCGACCTCAACCTGGCCGACTGCAAGGGGCTGCAGGGCCTGCGCAGCTTCCTGCAGGCGCATCCGCAGGCGCGCGTGGCCGTGTTCAGCGGCGCGCACGACGAGTTCGTGGTCCGCCAGGCGCGTGCGCTCGGTGCCGTGGGCTACATCGGCAAGGGCACCCTGACCACGCAGATGCGCGACACGCTGATCGCGCTGCTGTGGCCGCGCGGCGCGCCCAACGTGCACGCGGGCACGTCGGGGGCGGCGCTGTTTCCGCGCATGCCGATGTCGGCGATGTACGACCGCGTGTCCGAGCTCGGGCCGCGCCACCTCGAAATCCTCGAGCTGATCCTGTCGGGTTGCACCAACCAGGAGATCAGCAATTCCACCCGCCTGTCGCTTGGCACGGTGAAGAACTACGTGTCGTCGCTGTTGCTCGCATTGGACGTCCGATCACGCTCGCACTTGATCAGCCTGTTCCGCTGAAGGCGCCACCCGCCGCGACCGCTGGTGCGCCGCGCGCCCGCTTCGTCGCCGTCGATGGCGCCGGGTCGGTCCGCGATCGCTCGGCAGCGCCCGGGCGGGCCGAGCGCCGCGCCGTGCAGCGCCGCATCGACGACGCGGCGGCCGTGGCGGCCTTCGGCCTGCTGCCGATGGTCGGCGCCGGCTTGCTGGCGTCGACTGCGTTGGCGGTGCTGCTGGCCTTGGCCGCGTCGTCATCGTCGCCCCCGCTGCTGGCGGTGTGGGCATTGCTCGCGGGCGCGCTCGGGGGTGTGCTCGTCAAGCCGCCGCGCGCCCTGGCGAGTCCGGTCGCCACCGTGCTGACGATCGCGCTGGCGGCGCTGTGGCTGGCCATTTCGCCGTGGCTGCTGGGTGCTGCGGCGCAGCCGGCGTATTGCGTCTGGCTGATCGTCGTCTGCATGCTCGGCGCCGCCGTGCTGGCGATGCGCCCTTCGGCAGCGGCACCCTTGCTGCTGCCGCTGCTCGCGGCCGCTCTCGCGCCGACGACCGATTCGTCGTGGGCTTGGCCGCTGGTGGCACTGCTCGGAGGCGGTGCCGCCGCCGCCACGGTGGTGCGGCTGCGCCGGCGCTGGCGGGCCGATCTGCGCGTCTGCGTCGAACAGGCCGAGCGCCTGCTGGGGGTGGAGAGCGAGCGCGACGATGCGCTGCGCACCGATCACGAGAAGAGTCGCTTCCTGGCGATCGCCAGCCACGATCTGCGCCAGCCCGTGCATGCGCTCGGTCTGTTCGCAGCCACGCTGCAGCGCCGACTGCAGCAGTCGCCCGACGAGCCGTTGGCGCGCAACCTGATGCATGCAGTCGACGGGCTCGAGCGATCCTTCAACGCGTTGCTCGACATATCGAAGCTCGACGCCGGGGCGATCGCGCCGCGGCTCGAGACGTTCGCACTGCGCGACATGTTCCGACGCCTGCACATGCAGTACGGCGGCCAGGCCGAATTCGCCGGCCTTGGCCTGCGCCTGTCACCCGGCGGCAAATCGGTCACCACCGACCCGCAGCTGCTCGAGCGCATCGTCGGCAACCTGATCCACAACGCGATCAAGTACACCACACGCGGCGGCATCGTCGTGGTGGCGCGCAACACCACCACCTGCATCAACATCGAGGTCTGGGACACCGGACGCGGCATGGCCGCCGACGAGCTGCCGCGCGTCTTCGAGGAGTTCTATCAGGTGGGCCGTGCCGAGCGCGACCGTACCCACGGTCTGGGCATGGGGCTGGCCATCGTCAAGCGTCTGGCGGCGCTGCTCGGCCATCGCCTCGAAGTCGCATCGTCTCCCGGGCGCGGCACGATGTTTCGCATCGGCGTGCCGATCGGCGGGCTGCCGGGTATTCAGGAAGAGCTGGCGCCGGCCGACACGCAGCCGATCGCCGCCCAGGCGTCGCAGATGGTGCTGGTGGTCGACGACGAAGAACCGATTCGCGAGGGCTTGCGCCTGCTGCTGCAGGAATGGGGATACGAGGTGATGACCGCCGCCGACGCGGCCCAGGCCGAACAGGCGGTGGGCATGCTCGAGGGCCGGGTCGATCTGGTGCTGACCGACCTGCACCTCGGCCCCGGTCCAGGGGGTGTGGCGGTGATCGCGAGCGTCCGGCGGCTGTGCGGGCGCGACGTGCCGGCCATCCTGGTCACCGGCGATGCGGCACCCGAACAGGTGCAGGACGTTGCACTGAGTGGCGACCCCGTGTTGTTCAAGCCGGTGCAGCCACGCCGGTTGTTCGACGCGCTGATCGCAGCGCTGCGCTGACCTCGACCCTATCCCCAGGATCGGAGATGACTTTCGACCACTGTCAAGGCGATCATTGGGCTCCTAGAGTCCCGTGACGAACTGCGCGGCCTCTCGCCCGCCCGCTCGATGACCGGTCCGCCAATCGATATCGCACCGCTGCTTTCGCCGCTGGGGGATGACGCTCCCGGCGGGCCCGATCTCGTTTACGACCCGGTTTTCGTCGAGATGGAGCAGGCCGCGCTCGGCAAGCCCGAGCGCCAGTACGGTGACAAGGTCTACCCGGCCGAGCCGCCCGATTGGCCGGCGGTGCACGAGCGGGTGCTGGCGCTGCTGCCACGCACCCGTGACTTGAGGGTGGCCGTGATGCTGGCGCGCAGCGCCGCGCGGATGCACGGCCTGGCTGGCTATGCGCAAGGGTTGAGCCTTGTGCGCGGACTGCTCGACGGTCAGTGGGATCACGTGCACCCGCAGCTCGACGCCAGCGACAGCAACGACCCGACGATGCGCATGAACGCGCTGGTGCCGCTGGCCGCCGCCGACGCCGGTCTGCAGGATCTGCGCGCCGCCGCGCTGTCGCCGGTGCGCGGCAGCATCACCGTGCGCGATGTCGAGCTGGCGTTCGCGCCGGGCAACGCCGGCGCCGGCGAGACCGTGCCGTCCGAATCGGGCCTGCTGTCGGCGCTCGGCGAGCTGATGGCCAAGCATCCCGAGGCCGCTGCGCACGCGGCAGCCGTGCAGGAGGCCGCAAAGGCCATCGATGCCCGGCTGCAATCGCAGGTCGGTGCCGCAGCCCCCGAGCTCGGGCCCCTGCTCACGCTCGCCGCGACGCTCGGCCGTGCGGTGGCCCGTGCCAGCGGCAGGACCTCCGACGATGTCGACGCACCCGCGGCCGCGGGGGTCGACGGGGGCGGCGGCGTGGCGGTGGGCGCCATCCGCAACCGCGGCGATGCGGCGCGCGAACTCGGCCGTGTGTGCGAGTGGATCGAGCGCAACGAGCCGAGCAACCCGGCGCCGTTGCTGATCCGGCGCGCGCAGCGCCTGATGGACAAGAATTTCCTCGAGATCATCCGCGACCTGGCACCCGACGGTCTGGGCCAGGTCGAGCGGATCGCGGGAACCGAGGCGTCTTCGTAAGGCGCGCACAACCAGGAGCACGCACCATGGCCCAGAGCAGCCAGAAGTTCATCGCCCGCAACCGCGCGCCGCGCGTGCAGATCGAGTACGACGTCGAGCTGTACGGCGCCGAGAAGAAGGTGCAGCTGCCCTTCGTGATGGGTGTGATGTCCGATCTGTCGGGCAAGCCCAGCGAGCCGCTGGCACCGGTGGCCGACCGCAAATTCCTCGAGGTCGACGTCGACAACTTCGACGCCCGCATGAAGGCGATGAAGCCGCGCGTGGCCTTCCAGGTGCCCAACCGCCTCACCGGCGAGGGCAACATCGCGGTCGACATCACCTTCGAGAGCATGGACGACTTCACCCCGGCCGCGGTGGCTGCCAAGGTCGACGGCGTCAAGCAGCTGCTCGAGGCGCGCCAGCAGCTCGCCAACCTGGTTACCTACATGGATGGCAAGACCGGCGCCGAAGAGTTGATCGCCAAGGTGGTGAAGGACGAGGCGCTGCTGAAGTCGCTGGCCGCCGCCAAGGCGCCCAAAGAAGGCCAGTGAGACCCCGGCCGGCAAGCCTGAGCTGAACGCAAGGACCCAACGTCATGGCTGAAACCAATCCCCAAGCCGCTGCGCTAGAAGGTGTGCAGTTCCAGGGCAACGACTTCGCCTCGCTGCTGAACAAGGAGTTCAAGCCCAAGAGCGACGAGGCCAAGTCCGCCGTCGAGGCGGCGGTGCTCACGCTGGCGCAGCAGGCGCTGGCACGCACCAACCTGATCGGCAGCGACGTCATCGTGTCGATCGAGGCGATGATCGCCGAGCTCGATCGCAAGTTGTCGGAGCAGGTCAACGCGATCATGCACCACGCCGACTTCCAGCAGCTCGAGAGCGCCTGGCGCGGCCTGCATTACCTCGTCAACAACACCGAGACCGACGAGATGCTGAAGATCAAGGTCTTCAACATCTCGAAGAGCGAGCTGGGCAAGACCGTCAAGCGCTACAAGGGCACGGCGTGGGACCAGAGCCCGATCTTCAAGAAGGTCTACACCGAGGAGTACGACCAGTTCGGCGGCCACCCGTTCGGCTGCCTGGTCGGTGACTACTACTTCGACCACTCGCCGCCCGACACCGAGCTGCTCGGCGAGATGACCAAGATCGCCGCCGCCAGCCACGCGCCGTTCATCGCCGCCGCCAACCCCACGCTGATGCAGATGGGCTCGTGGCAGGAGTTGTCGAACCCGCGCGACCTGACCAAGATCTTCACCACGCCCGAATACGCGGCCTGGCGTTCGCTGCGCGAGTCGGAGGACTCGCGGTATCTCGGCCTGGCGATGCCGCGCTTCCTGTCGCGGCTGCCCTATGGCGCCAAGACCAACCCGGTCGAGGCATTCAACTTCGAGGAAGAGACCGGCGGCGGCGACCACAGCAAGTACACCTGGGCCAACGCCGCGTACGCGATGGCGGTCAACATCAACCGCTCCTACAAGCTGTACGGCTGGGGCACCAGCATCCGCGGCGTCGAGTCCGGCGGCGCGGTCGAGGGCCTGCCTGCGCACACCTTCCCCACCGACGACGGCGGCGTCGACATGAAGTGCCCGACCGAGATCGCCATCAGCGACCGTCGCGAGGCCGAGCTGGCGAAGAACGGCTTCATGCCGCTGATCCACCGCAAGAACAGCGACTTCGCGGCCTTCATCGGCGCGCAGTCGCTGCAGAAGCCGTTCGAGTACGACGATCCCGACGCCACCGCCAATGCCAACCTGGCGGCGCGGCTGCCGTACCTGTTCGCGTGCTGCCGCTTCGCGCACTACCTGAAGTGCATCGTGCGCGACAAGATCGGCTCGTTCAAGGAGCGCGACGCGATGGAGAAGTACCTCAACAACTGGATCATGAACTACGTCGACGGCGATCCGGCCAATTCGTCGGACACCGTCAAGGCGCAGAAGCCGCTGGCCGCCGCCGAGGTCACCGTCGAAGAGGTTCCGGGCAATCCGGGCTACTACACCTCCAAGTTCTTCCTGCGCCCGCACTACCAGCTCGAGGGCCTGACCGTGTCGCTGCGGCTGGTCTCGAAACTGCCTTCGCAAAAGACCCAGTGAAACCGTCGTTGGTCAATCCGCGGGCCGTCGCCCGCATGTGCATCTGACAGCTGACCCCCAGGAGAAAAGTCACCATGGCATCGATAGACACCCACCTCAAGCTCGCCGGCGTCGACGGTGAGTCGACGCACAAGGACCACAAAGGCGAGATCGAGGTCTTGTCGTGGACCTGGGGCGTGGCCAACGACAGCGCGGGCGCCGGCGGCGGCTCGGGCAAGGGTAAGGCCGCGCCCGGCGACTTCCACTTCACCCACATGTACGACAAGGGCTCGCCGGTCATCGCCAAGTACTGTGCGTCGGGCAAGCACTTTCCGGACGCCACCATCACCGCACGCAAGGCCGGCGAAGGCCAGAAGGACTTCCTGGTCATCAAGTTCAAGGAAGTGTTCATCAAGTCGGTGCAGCCCTCGGGCAGCTCGGGCGGCGACATCGTCGAGAGCGTGACGCTGAGCTACAAGCAGATCGACTTCGCCTACAAGCCACAAGACGACAAGGGCGGCCTCGGCGGCGAGGTCAAGTTCGGCTGGAACAACGCGACCACCGAAATCACCTGATCCACCGAACCGTGCATTTCCGGCGGCCTTGGTGCGTGACAAGGCCGCGGCACCGGGCCGACGGCCCGCCGGTCGGATCGGCCCGCCGAGCCGGATGCCGCGGGCCCGATCGGTGTCGCCAGAACGCAGGAGGGCCGTATGCCCAGCACAGTTCCAACCGGTACCCCGCTGGCCGGCAGCAGCGACATCTTCTTGCAGGTGCAGGCCAAGCGCGCCGGCAAGATCAAGGGCGAAGCGACGTCGCCGGGCCACGAAGACGACATCATCGTCCACTCCTGGCAATGGGGCGTCAGCGCGAGCTCGGCGCTCGGTTCCACGCAGGCCACGTCACGGCGCTCCTATCGCGGGCTGACCATCATCAAGATGATCGATAGCGCCACCACGGCGCTGATGTCGGCGTTGGTCAGCAACGACGAGATCAAGGAGGCGAAGCTGACGATGCGCAAGCCGGGCTCCGAGCAGATCGACTACTTCATCGTCACGCTCAAGAACGCGCGCGTGTCGGCGGTCGACCACGCGACCGATGCCCACGGCAACACCACTGAAACCGTGACGCTGATGTTCACCAAGGTCAGCGTCGAGTACCGGACCCAGAAGAGCAGCGGTGGGCGCGGCGCCTCCTTCTTGTTCGAGGACGAACTGGCGAGCAACGCATGAGCACCGCCCAAGACCTGCTGGCCGCCGGCGACCCCGCCGGTGCGTTGAAGCTGCTGCAGCAGCAGGTGCGCAGCGCCGCGGCCGACGCCAAGCTGCGCACCTTCCTGTTCCAGCTGCTGGCCGTGCTCGGCCAATGGCCGCGCGCGCTCGACCAGCTGAAGGTCTGCGGCGAGCTCGATTCGAGCACGTTGGCGATGGTCAACACCTACAGCGCGGCGGTGCAGTGCGAGCGGGTGCGCGAGGCGGTGTTCGCCGGCAGCGCCACGCCCCATGTGTTCGGGCCACCGACCGACTGGATCGCCCAGCTCGCGCAGGCGCTGCAGCTCGATGCACAGGGGCAAGGTGCGCAGGCGGCGGCGGCGCGTGCGGCGGCGCTCGACGCCGCGCCGGCGAGCCGCGGACGCATGAACGAGACCGACTTCGAGTGGATCGCCGACGCCGACTCCCGACTCGGGCCGACCCTCGAGGTCGTCATCAACGGGCGCTACGGCTGGCTGCCTTTCGAGCACGTGTCGGCGCTCGCGATCGAGCCGGTGGTCGACCTGCGCGACCTCGTCTGGGCGCCGGCGCAGCTGACATTCGCCAACGGCGCGGGCACGGTGTGCCTGCTGCCGGTGCGCTATCCGGGCACCGCCGCTCAGGCCGATGGCGCGCTGCAGCTCGCGCGCAAGACCGAATGGCTCGAGCTGGGCGAGGGCCAGTACCGCGGCCTCGGCCAGCGCGTGATCGCCACCGACGCAGCCGAGCTCGGCCTGCTGGAAGTCCGCAGCCTGACGATCCACCCCGCTGCTGCGGCCTGATCGGGTCATGGCCACCACCGAACTGCGCGACCGCCTGCAGCCCGCGCTCCTCGACCGGCTGACCGACCACTCGCCGCATCAACGCGTTGAGTCCGAGCAGGACAGCGTGATGACCAAGGCGCAACTGCGCCAGGCCGTGCTGCGCGACCTCGGCTGGCTGTTCAACGCGACGCAGCCGCAGCCCGAGTGGTCGACCGCGATGCCCGCGCTCGCCGGCACCGTGCTCAACTTCGGCCTGCCGCCGCTGGCTGGCCAGCGCGTGTCGCGGCTCGACGTGCACGAGCTCGAAACGACCATCGCGCAGGCGATCCGCACCTTCGAGCCGCGCATCCTTCCCGACACGCTGTCGGTGCGCGCTCTCGAAGCCGGCAGCGTGCTCGACACGCACAACATGATCGAGTTCGAGATCCGCGGGCACATGTGGGCCCAGCCGGTGCCGCTGGAGATCCTGCTGCGCACGCGGCTCGACCTCGAAGCCGGGCAGGTCGAAGTGCGCGACGCCGCACCATCGGCGCCGGTGCGCGAGGGCTGAAGTGGCCCCCTTGCTCGCTGCCCTGGCTTCCCCCCGAGGGGGATCGAGCCCGTTCGGGCGGCCACGCGGAGCCTGAGGCGATGGACCCGCGCCTCACCCGCCTGTATCAGGACGAGCTGACCCACCTGCGCGAGCTCGGCGCCGAGTTCGCGCGCGAGCATCCCAAGATCGCGGGTCGCCTGAACCTCGAGGGCGTCGAGGTCACCGACCCCTACGTCGAGCGCCTGCTCGAAGGCTTCGCCTTCCTCGCCGCGCGCGTCCATCTGAAGCTCGATGCCGAGCAGCCGCGACTGATCGCGCAGTTGCTCGATGCGCTGTACCCCAACTTCCTGGCACCGCAGCCGTCGATGATGGTGGTGCGCTTCGGCGTCGACGTCACCGACCCCAATCTGGCACAGGGCTTCCGCGTGCCGCGCGACAGCGCCGTGCTGTCGACGCTGCAGCGCGGACAGGAGACGCTGTGCGAGTTCCGCACCACGTCGGGGGTCACGCTGTGGCCGCTGGCGTTGACGCAGGTGCAGTACTTCAGCCATGCCCCGGAGCTCGGCCTGACGCGCTGGCCACCGGCGCGCGCGGCACGCGGTGGCCTGCGCCTGCGGCTGCGCGCCGGCGAGGGCATCGAGATCCGCCAGCTCGCGCTCGACCGCCTTGCGCTGTACATCGCAGCGCCCGACGACGTGGCGCTGCGGCTGCACGAACTGATCCTGGGCGCGTCGATCGGCACGTTGGCCGGCGCGCCGGCCGATGGCACGGCCCTCGATCTGGCCTCACGCTGGCGCGACGAGCGCAGCGTCGCGCAGCTCGGCTTCGCGGACGACGAGGCCCTGCTGCCCGAAACGCTGCGCGAGTTCTCCGGCCACCGCCTGCTGCAGGAGGTGGGCGCGATGCCGCAGCGGCTGCTGTTCTTCGAGATCCGCGACCTCGCGCCGCGCGTTGCCGCGGTGCGCGGCTCCGAGCTCGAGATCGTCATCCTGTTCGGGCGTGGCGACCCCGCCCTCGAGCCGCTCGTCGATGCCGGCAGCCTGGCCCTGCACTGCACGCCGGCGATCAATCTGTTTCCCAAGCGGCTCGACCGCGTGCTGCTCGGCCCGGGCGCGTGGGAGTACCACGTGGTGCCCGACCGCACGCGCCCGATGGACTACGAGGTGCACAGCGTGCAGAGCGTGCAGGGGCACGGCGGAGGCAGCGATCCGGTGCGCTCCTTCAGGCCGCTGTACCACTGGCAGCACGGCAACGCCCCGGGTGGCCACGGCTGGTACACGCTGCGCCGCGAGCCGCGCCGCCCCTCGGAGCGGCAGCGCCAGCATGGCGCGCGCGTCCCGTCGTACCTCGGCGAAGAACTGTTCCTCTCGCTGGCCGATCCGGGTCACGGGCCGTATCGCGAATCGCTGCGGCAGTTGACCGTCAACGCGCTGGTCACCAACCGCGATCTGCCGGTGCTGCTGCCACAGGGCAGTGCCGGCGGCGACCGCGCGTGGCGCCTCGACACACCCGGCCCGGTGTCGAGCGTGCACTGCTTGCGCGGGCCGACGCGCCCGGTGTCGCGCCAGCCGAGCGGCGACGTCGCCTGGCAACTGATTGCGCAGCTGACCCGCAACCACATCAGCAGCGGCGACGACGAGGCCAACGCCGATGCCCTGCGAGAGCTGCTGCGCCTGCACGGCAGCCCGGGCGACCTGGCCTGGGCGCAGCAGGCCGACGGCATCCGCCACCTGCACGCGCGCCCGGTGGTGCGGCGCCTGCCGTTCCCCGGGCCGCTGTCGTTCGGCAGCGGCGTCGAGCTCGAACTGCACGTCGACGAGCAGGCCTTCCAGGGCGCGAGCGCCTTCCTGCTGGCCACCGCGCTGGAGCGCCTGATGGCGCGGCGCGCGTCGATCAACAGCTTCACGCAGCTGACGCTGGTGAGCGCGCAGCGCGGCGTGCTGATGCGCTGGCCGCCGCGCATCGGCGAGGGGCCGTTGCTGTGAGCGCCACCCCGGCTGCGCAAGCGCCCGCACGGCGCGATGGCGCGATGAACGCGGAAGCCATCGCACGCCTGCTGCAGTCGGTGCGCGACGAGCCGTGGGCGCACGACTTCTTCGCGTTGATGCGCCGCATCGACTCGCTGCGCCCCGAGTCGCCGCGCACCGGCGAGGCGGCCCGCCCGCAGCAGGAGGCGTTGCGACTGGCGCAGCCGCCGGAGTTCGACTTCGCGCCCGCGCCGCTGTCACGGCTGGAGTTGCGCGGCGACGCGCCGCCACGACTGTCGGTGCGCTTCTTCGGCCTGCTCGGACCGCACGGTCCGATGCCGCTGCACTTCAGCGAGTACCTGCGCGAACGCGCGCACCACCACGGCGACCATGCCGGCGCGCACTTCCTCGACATCTTCCACCACCGCATGCTGAGCCTGTTCTACCGCGCCTGGGCGCAGGCACAGCCGGCGGTGCAGGTCGATCGCCCGCGCGACGACCGCTTCATCGCGTGGCTGGGCGCCGCCGCCGGGCTGCCGGCTCGCAGCGGCAGCGTCCCGCGCGAAGCGACGGCACAGCTCGCCGGGCTGCTGTCGAGCCGCAGCCGGCACCCCGAAGCGGTGTGCAAGGCACTGCGCCACTACTTCGACGTGCCCGTGACGCTGCAACCGCACGTCGGCCAGTGGCTCGACGTCGAGGGCGGCGACCGCTCGCGGCTCGGCTTCGCGCGCAACCGAGCCGAGCGTTCGCGCACGCCGGGCGCTGCGTTGGGTCAGAACGCCAACGCCGGCTCGCGGCTGTGGGATCGCCAGTACCGCATGCGGTTGCAGTTGGGGCCGTTGACGCACGGGCAGCACGCTTCGTTCCTGCCCGGTGGCGATGCCTGGCGCCCTCTCAACGACTGGATGACGCTGCTCAAGCCGCCGCAGATGCAGTGGGAGCTCGAACTGTCGCTGCGCGACGATCAACGGCCACCATCCACGCTCGGGCGGCGCATGCGGCTGGGCGTCACCAGCTGGCTCGGCGGCAAGACGCCGCCGGCCACGCCGCGCCAGCTGCGCTTGCGCCCCGCCACCTCGTTCCTCGTGCGCCGTGCGCCCTACGGAGGCTCCAATGCCTGAAATCTCTCGCACCTCGTCGTTCGGCAAGCTGTCGCCGGTGGCCTACAAGGCGATCGAAGGCGCCACCGTGTTCTGCAAGCTGCGCGGCAACCCGTTCGTCGAACTGCAGCACTGGATCGCGCAGATCCTCAACGCGCCCGACAGCGACCTGCACCGCATCGTCCGCCACTACAACCTCGACACCTCGGCGCTCGCGGCCGACATCACGCAGGCACTCGACCGGCTGCCGCGCGGCGCGGCGTCGATCAGCGACATCTCGAGCTTCGTCGACACCGCGGTCGAGCGCGGCTGGGTTTACGGCTCGCTGATGTTCGGCGCCAAACAGGTGCGCACCGGGCACCTGGTGGTCGGGCTGCTGAAGACCGCGTCGCTGCGCGGCGCCTTGATGGGCGTGTCGCGCCAGTTCGAGCGCATCCATGCCGACGAGCTGGTCGCCAACTTCGGCACGCTGCTCGCGGGCTCGCCCGAGGCCACTTCGACGGCCAGCGAGACCGGCGCCGCACCGGGCGAGGCCAGCGACGCCATCGCACCGGCGGCAATGGGCAAGCAGGAGGCGCTGAAGCGCTTCACGGCCGACCTCACCGCGCAGGCGCGCGATGGCAAGATGGACCCGATCGTCGGCCGCGACGACGAGATCCGCCAGGTGGTCGACATCCTGATGCGGCGCCGTCAGAACAACCCGATCCTGGTCGGCGAGGCCGGCGTCGGCAAGACCGCGGTGGTCGAAGGCTTCGCACAGCGCATCGCGCGCGGCGACGTGCCGCCCTCACTCAAGGAGGTCGAGCTGCGCGTGCTCGACGTCGGCCTGCTGCAGGCCGGCGCCAGCATGAAGGGTGAGTTCGAGCAGCGCCTGCGCTCGGTGATCGACGAGGTGCAGTCGTCGCCGAAGCCGATCATCCTGTTCATCGACGAGACGCACACACTGGTCGGCGCCGGTGGTGCCGCCGGCACCGGCGACGCGGCCAATCTGTTGAAGCCGGCGCTGGCGCGCGGCCAGCTGCGCACGATCGGCGCCACCACGTTCGCCGAATACAAGAAGCACATCGAGAAGGACCCCGCGCTGACTCGACGCTTCCAGAGCGTGACGGTCGACGAGCCTACCGAGCCCAAGGCGACGCTGATGATGCGCGGCGTGGCCTCGACGATGGAGAAGCACCACCGGGTGCAGATCCTCGACGAGGCGTTGGAGGCCGCGGTCAAGCTGTCGCACCGCTACATCCCGGCGCGTCAGCTGCCGGACAAGAGCGTCAGCCTGCTCGACACCGCGTGCGCGCGCGTCGCAGTGAGCCTGCACGCCACGCCGGCCGAGGTCGACGACAGCATGAAGCGCATCGAGGCGCTGCAGACCGAGCTCGAGATCCTCGGGCGCGAATCGGCCATCGGCGTCGACACGCGCGAGCGCACCGCCACCGCCGAACAGCAGCTGGGCGAAGAGCGCAAGCGGCTCGACGAATTGCAGACGCGCTGGCAGGGCGAGAAGGCGCTGGTCGACCGCATCCTGGCGCTGCGCGCCAAGCTGCGCGGCAAGCTCGAGCGCATCGACGGCGACCCGGCAGCGCCCGCGGGCGGCAAGCCAGAGGCGCCGCCCGTGCTCACCGACGCGGATCGTGCGGCTGCGCTCGCCGACCTGAAATCGGCGCAGGCCGAACTCACCAAGCTGCAGGGCGAGTCGCCGTTGATCCTGCCCACCGTCGACGCGCAGGCGGTGGCCGCGGTGGTGGCCGACTGGACCGGCATCCCGGTGGGCCGCATGGCGGCCAACGAGATCGACACCGTGCTCAAGCTGCCGCAGCTTCTCGGCGCGCGCGTGATCGGCCAGGACCATGCGATGGAGATGATCGCCAAGCGCGTGCAGACCTCGCGCGCTGGCCTCGACAACCCGCAAAAGCCGATCGGCGTGTTCATGCTCGCCGGCACCTCCGGGGTCGGCAAGACCGAGACTGCGCTCGCCCTGGCCGAGGCGCTGTACGGCGGCGAGCACAACCTGATCACGGTCAACATGAGCGAGTACCAGGAGGCGCACACCGTGTCGTCGCTCAAGGGCGCGCCGCCAGGCTACGTGGGCTACGGCGAGGGTGGCGTGCTGACCGAGGCGGTGCGGCGCAAGCCCTACAGCGTGGTGCTGCTCGACGAGGTGGAGAAGGCGCACCCCGACGTGCACGAGATCTTCTTCCAGGTGTTCGACAAGGGCTTCATGGAAGACGGTGAAGGCCGTTTCATCGACTTCAAGAACACCCTGATCCTGTTGACCACCAACGCCGGCACCGAGCTGATCGCCAATCTCTGCAAGGATCCCGACCTGATGCCCGACCCCGAGGGCATGGCCAAGGCGCTGCGCGAGCCCCTGCTCAAGGTGTTCCCGCCGGCGCTGCTGGGCCGGCTGGTGACGATCCCCTACTACCCGTTGTCCAACGAGATGCTGGCGCGCATCGTGCGGCTGCAGCTGGGGCGCATCAAGAGGCGCGTCGAGGCGCGCTACAAGATTCCGTTCGACGTCGACGACGCCGTGGTGCAGCTGGTGGTTTCGCGCTGCACCGAGAGCGAATCGGGCGGCCGCATGATCGACGCCATTCTCACCAACACGATGCTGCCCGACATCAGCCGCGAGTTCCTCAACCGCATGCTCGAAGGCAGGGCGATCGAGCGGGTGAAGGTGGGCGTGACCGACGGAAACTTCAGCTATCACTTCGATGCCACCGGTGCCGCGACGGCATAGCACCATCCGAGCGAGGTCGACATGGGTACCCTGAGTGAACATGGCATTCGCAACAACTTCAACGGCGCCTGCCAGGCGATCAACCGGCAACTCGACCGCCTGTCGCAGGACGAGGTCAAGCGCAAGCTGATCTCCGCGGCCAACGCGGCCCTGACGTCGTCGGGGGTGCCCACGGTGGGCATGGGCAGCAACCCCGGAAGCGGCGCCAACGCGATGTTCGACTTCACCACCTGGAGCATCGTCTTCGGTGGGCCCTTGAGCGGCAAGCGCCTGTTGACGCAGAAATTCTTCGTCAACTGCGCCAACACCGTCTATCACGAGGCGCGCCACTGCGAGCAGTGGTTCCGCATGGCGCAGGCGGTCGCCCGCGGGTTCGACCACATCTCGAACCAGGATCTCTTCCTCGCGTTCCAGGGGGAGGTGAAGCGAGATGCCCAGACCATCGGCCAGAAGATGTGGCTGCACCCCAACGCGGCGGCCGCGGCGGTGGCCAACTCCAACTACGCCCCGGTGCGCAAGGACGAGATCCAGAAGTGGTGGCGTTCGATCTACGCCGTCAATCGCAACCGCCGCGGCCACGTCCTCGAACACATCTCGGAGGAGGACAACTACGACAAGTACCGCAACCTGGCCGAGGAAGTCGACGCCTGGCGCTGTGGCGACGGACTCGGCGAGGAGCTGAAAGCGGCCATCGGCCTGCGCGACGACCGGCCGTCCTATCGCGACTGGAAGATTCTCACCAAGGGCCAATGGTTCCAGTACCGCTCCGGCGATCTGAAGGATCTCGACCAGGCCTTCGAGCGCTACGAAAGCAGCCGCAGCGCGCCCGACCTGGCCTCGCTCAAGACGGCCTTCCAAAGCTGGTACGGCCCGAAAGGCGGCAACACGATCCGCAACAAGCTCGACGAGGACGGTGTCGGCGTGGTCGATCGTCTGCGCACGTTCCTGGGCGCGTAGGTCGCCAGGCGATCACGCCCGACTTAGGGCAACGCCACAACCGGCTCACCATGCCGAGCGCCGAGCCCACCGGCATTCCGCACGGCACACTGGCCGACGCCTTGGCGGCGGCCGTGGCATTGCTGCGCAGCGAACGCATCGACGAGGCCGAGCCGGCGCTGCTGGCCATCCTGCACCATTGGCCGGACGAACCCAACGCGCTGCAATTCCTCGGTGTGCTGCGCCACACGCAGGGCCGCACCGACGAGGCCGTTTCGTTGATCCACAAGTCGCTCGCCGCGGTGCCGGACAACGCAGGCGCCTGGAACAACCTCGGTAACGTCCTGTTGTCGGCTAGCCGCATCGACGAGGCGGTAGAAGCCTACGAGTCCAGCATCGCCGCTGCACCGGAGCAACCCGGCGCGATCGACGCACTGAACAACCTGGGCACGGTGTACCGCAAGCTCTCGCGCTTTGCCGATGCCGAGATCGCGTGCCGCCGCGCGATCGACGCGCGGCCCGACTTCGCCGACGCCTGGTACAACCTGTCGGTCGCGCTGATTGCCCAGGGCCACGTGCACGAAGGGATCATCGCCAACAGCCGTGCGATCGCGCTGTTGCCGCGGCAGGTGCAGGCACGCGACCAGGTGATCCGCGCGCTGGTGCTGCTCGGCGAGCGCGAGCAGGCCGCCGAGTTGTACCGCGAGTGGCTCGCCGAGGAGCCCGACAACCCGGTGGTGCAGCACCAGCTCGCGGCTTGCGTGGGGCACGATGCGCCGGACCGCGCCAGCGACGCCTATGTGCAGCTGGTGTTCGACGCGTTTGCGGCGTCGTTCGACGCCAAACTCGAATCGCTGCACTACCGCGCCCCCGAACTGGTGGCGCAGGCGCTGGCTGGCGCGGCAGGCGAGCCGCGCGGCGCACTCGCGATCGTCGATATCGGCTGCGGCACCGGCCTGTGCGGGCCTTTGGTGAGGCCCTGGGCCCGCAGCCTCGCGGGTTGCGACCTCTCGGTGGGCATGCTGCGCCGTGCCCGTGAGCGCCACGTGTACGACGTGCTGCACCAGGCCGAGCTGGTGTACTACCTCGACACGCAGCCGGCCGCGTTCGACGCCATCGTGTGCGCAGACACGTTGTGCTACTTCGGCAGCCTCGAGGCCGCCTTCGCTGCCGCGCGGCGCAGCCTGCGGCCCGATGGCTGGCTGGTCTTCACCGTCGAAGCCCTGGCCGACGACGATGCGCGCGACCACGTGCTCAACGCCAACGGGCGCTACGCGCACGGCGCACCCTACCTGCAGAGGACGCTCGGCGACGCGGGCCTGTCGTTGCAATCGCTTCGGCGCGAGGCGCTGCGCACGGAGGCCGCGCTCGACGTCGCGGGCTTCGTCGTGGTCGCCCGCAAGCGCGCGGCCTAACCGGTGCCGTCGAAGCGCTGGCCGTTGTAGTAGATGGCGGTGACGGCCTCGTTCTGCTCGAGCTCGGGCAGCTCCACTTTCTCGAACACCGTGCTCGCATAGGCTGGCCGCGGCCGGCCGGCGACGATGACGGTGTAGGCGTGCTTGAACTCCGACAGCGGCCGATCCTCGACCAACCGGCTCGGACCGAACACGTGCACCGTGCCCGACGAAGCCTCCGCGAGGCGGCGCGACAGCTCCCACCACACCTCCTCCTTCTCCGACCACGGCCGGTTCGCCCACACCAGCCGCGCCCACAGGATGGCGCCGAAGAACGTCTGCGGGATCAGCTCGTCGAGCCGCTCGAACCCCGGGTTTGCCGCCACGAAGGCAGCGGCCAGGCGAGCGCCGGAGTCCTCGGCATAGAACACCGCACGGTTCCGAGCCGGCTTGAGCGGTATGGTTTGCGCGAGCCGCAAGAGGTCGGCATCGGTCCGGAACCGGGCCGCGGGCGTCGCGTCGACCTGCGCGGGCAGCCGCTGCGGCTCGTCCCAGGTCCGCGCGCCGACGCTGGCCGGCGACGCGAGCCCCTGGTTGGCCATGCGGCGCAGAGCAACCGCACCCCAAGCGCGTGGCACCTTGGATCCCGGCACGAACAGCCTCCATCGGTCGAAGCAGCTGCATGGTGCCGCGCTGCATGCGGGGCGCGGCATGACTTTCGGCGCTGTCGCCGCCTGACCTCAGGCCCGACGATCGCCTGGCTCCCAGCGGGCGCCGTTGCTCATGCCATCGCCAACGCCTTTTTCGCTGACCACCCCGCTGCCGGCCACGGACCTGCGCTTCGAGTCGATGAGCCACTCCTCGGGCTTGTCGGTGCTCGAGGAGATGCAGTTGAACCTGTTGTCGGAGAAATCCGACATCAACCCCGACAAGCTGCTCGGCCAGCCGATCGATCTGTCGGTGCTGCTGCGCGACGCCGGCGCCAAACGCCACTTCTGCGGCCTGGTGACGCGCTTCGGCATCGGACGCCACCAGGGCAAGTACTTCGGCTACCAGGCCGTGGTGCGGCCGTGGCTGTGGTTCCTCACGCGCACCGCCGACTGCCGCATCTTCCAGGACATGACGGTGCCCGAGATCGTCGAGTCGGTGTTCAAGGACCATGCGGCGATCGCCAACTACGAGCTCAAGCTGGTGCGCAGCTACCGCAAGCGGGTGTACTGCGTGCAGTACCGCGAGACCGACTTCAACTTCGTCGCCCGCCTGATGGAGGACGAAGGGATCTACTGGTACTTCGAGCACGGTCCGAAGGAACACAAGCTGATGCTGGTGGACGCGCCGAGCGCGCACCACGCGATCGACGGCATCAAGAAGCTGCCGTTCTACGACAACGAGGGCCAGGCGTCGCCGGACATCGACTGCGTGTCGCTGTGGGAGTGCTCGCGCGCCGTCAAGGCCGGCAAGACCGCGCTCACCAGCTACGACTTCGAGCGCCCGTCGACCGCGCTGTTGGTCAAGCAGGTGCACGACCGCGACTACCAGCACCACGACTACGAGCTGTTCGACTACCAGGGCGACTACATCCAGAAGCCCGACGGCCAGCAGCTGGCAGACGACCGCCTCGACGAGCAGCAATGCGAGTTCGAGACGGCCAGCGGCCGCAGCAACTCGCCGACGCTGGCCACCGGCAGGCTGTTCGATCTGGTGCGCCACCCGCGCGCCAACCAGAACATGGAGTACCTGTGCACGCAGGTGCAGGTGCAGGCGCGCGAGCAGGCCAGCGAGTCGGCCGGCGGCGCGGGCGGCGACATGCAGTGCAGCTTCACCGCGCAGCCGTCGAAGCAGATCTTCCGCCCCGCCCGCCGCACGCCGAAGCCGTTCGTGCAAGGGCCGCAGACCGCGGTGGTGACCGGCCCGTCCGGTGAGGAAATCTTCACCGACAAGTACGGCCGCGTGAAGGTGCAGTTCCACTGGGACCGCCTGGGCAAGAAAGACGAGAAGAGCTCGTGCTGGGTGCGCGTGAGTTCGCCGTGGGCGGGCAAGAGCTTCGGCTTCGTGCAGCTGCCGCGCATCGGCCAGGAGGTGGTGGTCGACT
>DATJYZ010000015.1:0-14392 GCA_035499355.1 Burkholderiaceae bacterium
GGTGCAGCTCGTCGTCCATCGCGCGCACGAACGCGGGCTCGGTGATGCGCGGGCCGGCGAAGCCGACCTCGACGCGCATCGCGCCGCCCTCGACCGCCACGTTGGCCCAGCCCACCACCCGTTCGCGCCACAGCAGCGGCAGCGCGTAGTGGCCGAGCTTGCGCTTGGGCGCCGGCGTGTAGGCCTCGAAGCGGTACGGCCAGCCCCAGAACAGCTCGAAGCGACGACGGTCCCACACCACCGGGTCGAATGGCGCCAGCAACCACACGCGGTCGTCGGACAACGGCTGTGCCGAAGCAGGACCTTCGTCTGCCGGCCAGTACCAGTCGACGCCCTCGACGCGCGCATGGCCGAGACGCGACTTCGCATGCGTCAGCGCGCGCGCCCGATCGGCCGCCCACTGTGGCGCGGCCGAGCGCAGGAAGCCCACCAGCTGGCCTAGGCCCGAGGCCGGCAGCGGCGCGTACTTGGCCACCACCAGGTCCACCAGCGTGTCGAGGCGCGCGCGGCACGCCGCGCGGCCGCCCACGGCCGGCCAAGCCTCGCGCGCGCCATAGACGCGGGTGCCGCCCTCGCGTCGCACCACACGCAACAGGCCACGGTAGTGCATGCCGTCGAGCAACTCGGTGCTGGCGTTGCTCGAGCCACCGAACCAGGTGCGCACCTTGCCGTGGTCGAAATGCGCGTCGACTTCGCGCGGGTGCACGCTGCCGCGCGCGCGGACGAACTCGAGCACCGCGTGCGCCTTGGCCCAGCGCGCCTTCGACCAGCGCCGGCGAGCGACGCGCGGGTGCATCAATGCCTGGTGCGCGCGCGGCAGAAAGCCGTAGTTGACGAAGAAGTCCTCCTCGATGTCGAGCTCGGGGTAGCGGCGCTCGAGGTCGCCGGCCGCGTAGTCGACCACGCGGTGGCGCAGCGTCAGGTCTTGTGCGCGCGCCGGCGCCCGCAGCGGATCGGCCTGCACGAAGCCCAGCCGCAGCAGCGCCAACGGCAGGGTGGTGGGGGTGAACAGGCTGCGCGCGATCGCGTAGCGGCGCAGCGTGGCGAGGTCGAGCTTCATCGCCCGATCTTGCCAGCGCCCGCCATGGCCAGGCGCATCCGATCACCAACGGCGCGCCAGCGGTAAGCGACGGCCGAGCGCACGCGGCTGCGCCGGCCTCGACCGCGCGCCGCAAACCGATCGTCGACAATGACCGGCGATGGTCGACGACACGATTCAGGTCACACGGGCGCAGGTGCGCGAACGCCTGGCGCGCGTCGAGTTGCACGCGATCGAGCCGGCAGGGCGGCGCCGCGCCGCCGTGGCGGTCGCGGTCACGGAGGCTGGCCACGGCGCCGACGTCCAGGGCACGCCGACACACGCGCAATGGAGCCAGGCGACGGCGCTGCTGTTGACGCGCCGCGCCGCGACCCTGAGCGCGCACGCAGGTCAATGGGCGATGCCCGGTGGCCGCATCGACGACGGCGAGACGCCGGAGCAGGCGGCGCTGCGCGAGCTGGTCGAAGAAGTCGGCTTGGCGCTTTCGACCGACGCGATCTGCGGCCGTCTCGACGACTACGCCACTCGCTCGGGCTACGTGATCACGCCGGTCGTCGTGTGGGCGGGTGCGGCGCGCGAGCTGACGCCCAATGCCGCCGAAGTGGCGAGCATCCACCGCATCCCCGCCAGCGAGATGCTGCGCGACGATGCGCCGCTGCTCAATCAGGTGAAGGGTGCCGAGCACCCGGTGCTGCGCATGCCGGTGGGCGAGCGCTGGATCGCGGCGCCGACGGCGGCGTTCATCTACCAGTTTCGCGAGTGGTGCCTGCTGCAGCGCGAGACGCGCGTGGCGCACTTCGACCAGCCGTTCTTCGCGTGGCGGTGACGGCCATGCATGCGGCACTGCAGGGGCTGACCGTGCTCGAGCGCGGCTGGCTGTCGTCGAACAACGTGCTGATCCGCGGCGCAACCGGCGAGTCCGGTGCGGTGCTGGTCGACACTGGCCACGTGCTGCACGCCGAGCAGACGGTGGCGCTGGTTCGGCACGCGCTGAACGGCGAACACCTGCACCGCATCGTCAACACGCATCTGCACTCCGACCATTGCGGCGGCAACGCGGCGCTGCAGCGTGCGTTCGGCGCGCCGATCGTCGTGCCGCCGGGCAACGCCGATGCGGTGGCGGTGTGGGACACGACGCGGTTGACGCACGCCAGCACCGGCCAGTACAGCGAACGCTTCACGCACGCCGCGGTGCTGGCACCGGGCGAGTCGTTCATCGCCGGCGGCCGCCGCTGGGACGCCCTGGCCGCGCCCGGTCACGACCCGTTCTCGCTGATGCTGTTCGACGCGGCGCGCGGCGTGCTGATCTCGGCCGACGCGCTGTGGAAAAACGGCTTCGGCGTCGTCTTCCCCGAGATCGACGGCGAGCCGGGCTTCGCCGATGTCGGCGCGGTGTTCGACGTGATCGAGCAGCTGCCGGTGCGCGTGGTGATCCCGGGGCACGGTGCACCGTTCACCAACGTGGCCGGCGCGCTGGCTCGCGCGCGTGCCCGGTTGGCAAGCTTCCGCCAGCACCCCGAACGGCATGCGCGCCACGGCGCGAAGGTGATGATCAAGTACCACGTGATGGAGGAGCGTCGCATCGCGCGCGACGCGCTGCTGCAATGGGCCGACGCGACCCCCTTCTTGCAATCGGCGTGGCGGCGCTTCGGCGGCGCGGGTGTGACGTTGACCGCGTGGTGCGCCGGCTTCGTCGACGAATTGATCGCCCAGGGCGCGCTGGCGCGCGACGGTGCGTTCGTGCTCGACTGCTGACGGCGTGGCCTGCGCGGGCGCGGGCCGTCGCCCGCGCCTCAGGACGCCCGCGTGATGACGCCGTTCATCCACGCCGCGGCCTTGGCGGCGGTGCCGAAGCTGAACAGGTGCACGCCGACGACGTTGCAGTCGTCGTGGCGCAAGCGGTACTGCGCCACCGCGCTCAGCTGGTCCCCGGGGTCGGTGTGCATGAACAGCTTCACCGCGTCCCAGCCCTGCTCGCTCAATGCGCGCAGCGAGGTGCTGACGCCGCAGCGCTGCGCGAACTTCAGCAGCGCGGCCGCGGTCGTGGGGCCGGCCATGCCCACCACCACGGGCAGCCCGGGCCAGCGGCGCGCCAGCTCGTCGCAGTACTCGACGATGCGCGCCGGCGCGAAGGTGAACTGCGTGATCACCGAGACGCCGAGACCCTGGGTCTGCGCGAGGTGCAGCTTGTCGTCGAAGGCGCGCTCGAGCACGCCGGCCGCGATGCGCGGGTGGCCCTCGGGGTAGCCGGGCAGCCCGAGCTCGCGCACGCCGCACTCGCCGAGCACGCCTTCGCGCAGCAGCGCCAGCGCATCGGTGTACGGGCCGACCGCCTGCGGATCGTCGCCGCCGATCAGCAGCACCTTGCGCACGCCGGCATCGGCGGCCGCCTGGTGCAGGAAGTCCACCACCTCGGCGCGCGAGCGCACGCGGCGCGCCGCCAGGTGCGGCACCGCCTCGAGGCCGGCGGCGCGCACCGCGCGCAACGTCGGCAGCTGTGCCGCGAGCGCGCGCCCCGGCAGGTGGGTGACGAACACCGGTGTGCCGGCCGGCAGCTGCGCCGCGATCGCCGCCGCATCGTCAGCGTGGCTGGGGCTCATCTCGAGCGAGCCGCCGGCCACCAGCTCTGCGGCGCAGGCTGCCAAGGCATCGGAGCCGAAGGTGGCCGATGTCATGCTCAGTGCCGTTTGCAGGAGACGACGTACGACTCGTCGTGGAACCACAGGCCGCCGTGGCGCTGCAGCACGCGGCTGGTGGCGTCGAGGTAGCGCCGGTCGCCAACCACCTGCGCCAGGCGCTCGTCCTCGATCTGCGCCACGTAGACCGCGGCGTTCCAGGCGGCGAACAGCGTCGAGGTGCCGATGCTGGCGCCCGACAGCTCGTTGGGCAGCGTGTGCATGTCGTAGCGGAAGATCGCGCGCGAATCGGGGTAGTCGGCCATCGCGTAGTGGCGCGCTTCCTTGCCGAGCTCGCCGCGCACCGCCTTCAGCAGGTCGTGGCGCGTGGTGGTGAACGGGTTCTCGTCGGGCCAGATCTCGCGGATCACCTCGAGGCCGGGGTCGCCGCCGTGCGAGTGCACGCCGAACAGGCGGCCGCCGGGGCCGAGCGCGCGCACCAGCGGCGCCACCACGCGCGAGGCCTTGAAGTCCACCGACACGCGTGCACGGTACGGCTGCGAGGCGATCACCAGGTCGTAGTCGGCGCGCGCGCGGGCCTGCTGCGGAATGATGTCGTGCAGCAGGAAGCGCATGTCGTCGCGGTACAGCACCAGCACCACCGGGTGGTCGTAGATCGGGTTGCCGGTCTTGGGGCTGTGGCGCGCCTGCCAGTGCCTGGCCAGGAACGGCTCGAGGTCGCGGATCTGCTCGCTGAACTCGTGCGAGCTCGAACCGGTCATCGCCAGTTCGTGCCACACCAGCGAAGTGGCCGCCGACAGCGATTTCGGTGCCAGCCACGGCGCCTCGGTGTAGTACAGGTTGGTGACGATCAGCACGGTGGCCGGGTGCTCGAAGAAGCGATCGGCCATCTTGTCGAGCGACATGCGCACGTCTTCGAGGCTGATCTCCTTGCCGACGAAGTAGAACGGCATGTTCGGCAGCCGGCGGTGCATCTCGCGCATCACGCGCGTCAGCACGGTGCCGTCGCCCATGCCGGCGTCAAACACGCGCACCGCCGGCGGGCTCGGCCGGATGTGCGCCAGCTCCATGCCGACGCGGCGCGCGATGGTCTCCTTCTCGCTGCAGGTGGTGACGAACAGCAGGTACTTCTGCCGGTTGTCGAAGAAGCGGAAGTTCTTGGTCTGCGAGCTGTCGGTGGGCTCGCCGCCTTTGGCGGCAGCAGCGGCCTCTGCGGCGGTGGTTGTCTCCATGCGCGGACTCCGTTCCGTGGGCCACGTCGTAGGGTGGACGATACACGGAGGGCGCGCATTGCGCTTTGCCTGGACAAAGCAACGACGGGCGACTCCCGTCGCCCGTCGATGGTGCGGCCTCGACGAGTGTTCCTTCTGGCCTCGGCCGGGCCGATGGGCCCTTGACTTGGCTTCGCCAAGTTGGCCCTTGCCGTTCGAACCGGCAAACCACGCGCTTGGCGCGCGGCGGCCTTACAGGCCGGCTGCGGCCTTCAGGCCCGCAGCCTTGTCGGTTCGCTCCCACGTGAATTCGGGCTCCTCGCGGCCGAAGTGCCCGTATGCCGCGGTCTTCTCGTAGATCGGGCGCAGCAGGTCGAGCATCTGGATGATGCCCTTCGGGCGCAGGTCGAAGTGCTCGTTGACCAACGCGGCGATCTTCTCGTCGCTGATCTTGCCGGTGCCCTCGGTGTAGACCGTCACGTTCATCGGCTTGGCGACGCCGATCGCGTAGGCCACCTGCACCTGGCACTGCCGCGCGATGCCGGCGGCGACGACGTTCTTCGCCACGTAGCGCGCCGCGTAGGCGGCCGAGCGGTCGACCTTGCTCGGGTCCTTGCCGCTGAACGCGCCGCCACCGTGCGGGCAGGCGCCGCCATAGGTATCGACGATGATCTTGCGGCCTGTCAGGCCGCAGTCGCCTTGCGGCCCGCCGATCACGAAGCGGCCGGTCGGGTTGATCAGGTAGCGCGTGTTCTTCAGCCACTCCTTGGGCAACACCGGCTTGATGATGTTCTCGATCACCGCCTCGGTGAACTCGGGCTTCATCTTCTTGCCGTCGCTCATCTCCGGCGCGTGCTGGCTGGAGAGCACCACGGTGTCGATCGAGTGCGGCTTGCCATCGACGTAGCGCATCGTGATCTGGCTCTTGGCGTCGGGCCGCAGGTACGGCATGCGGCCGTCGCGGCGCAGCTGGGCCTGGCGCTCGACCAGCCGGTGCGCGTAGTAGATCGGCGCCGGCATCAGCTCGGGCGTCTCGTCGCAGGCGTAGCCGAACATCAGGCCCTGGTCGCCGGCGCCCTGGTTGAGGTAGTCGTCGCTCGCCTGGTCGACGCCCTGCGCGATGTCGTTGCTCTGCTTGTCGTAGGCCACCAGCACGGCGCAACCCTTGTAGTCGATGCCGTACTCGGTGTTGTCGTAGCCGATGCGCTTGATGGTGTTGCGCGCCACCTCGATGTAGTCGACGTGCGCGTTGGTCGTGATCTCGCCGGCCAGCACCACCAGGCCGGTGTTGGTCAGCGTCTCTGCGGCCACGCGCGAGCGCGGATCCTGCTTGAAGATCGCATCGAGGATCGCATCCGAAATCTGGTCGGCCACCTTGTCGGGGTGGCCTTCGGATACGGATTCCGAGGTGAAGAGAAAGTCGTTCGCCACTTCAATACACTCCTGCCACTCATGCATGCCGACATTGGCAACCTGCGTTGCCGGCTCGTGTGGGGGAGGGCGGCGAACGCTTTAGCGGTATTTGTGGAGCCTCATCGGCCCGGCGTGTCGGGCGCTGGTGGCCCGGCTCGCGTCGCCCCGCAAGTAGTTCAGTAACTCGGCGACGACACGATTATAGGAACGATGGCTCACCCTCTCGATGCCCGATTCCGGTGGCCATGGCCAGGCTGACCGCGCCGCTGCTGCTGGCGCTGCTGTGGCTGCTGAGCCGGCTGCCGCTGGCGCTGCTGGCGCCGCTGGGCCGCGGGCTCGGGCGCCTCACCTGGTGGCTGCTGGCCGGCCGCCGCGCCGTGGCGCTGCGCAACCTCGAGCTGTGCCTGCCCGAGCTGCCCGAAGCGCGCCGGCGCGCGATCGCGCGCGAGCACTTCGCGCTGCTGGGCTGCAGCCTGCTCGAGTACGGCCTGGTCTGGTATGGCAGTCGCGAGCGCCTGATGCGCCTGATCCAGGTGGAGGGCGACGTCGCGTTGGCCGATCGCGCCGGCAAGCCGGTGATGTGGCTGGTGCCGCACTTCATCGCGCTGGACATCGCCGGGGTGGCGGTGCAGCTGTTCCAGTCGCGTCCGGTGGTGTCGGTCTACATGCCGGCGAGCAATCCGCAGTTCGACGCGCTGATCAAGCGCAAGCGCCTGCGCTTCGGCCGCGGCGAGCTGTATTCGCGCCACGAGAGCGCGCGCACCCTGATGCGCAAGGTGCGCGACGGCTATTGCTTCTTCAACCTGCCCGACATGGACTTCGGCGAGCGCGACGCCGCCTTCGTGCCGTTCTTCGGCACGCCGGCGGCCACGCTGCTGGCGCCATCGCGGCTGGCGCGCGCGCTCGACATGGTGGTGCAGCCGGTGGTGGCCGAGGTGCTGCCCGGCGGGCGCGGCTACCGCGTGCGCTTTCTCGATCCGTGGCCGGACTATCCGAGCGACGACGCCGTGGCCGACACGGCGCGCATGAACCGATGGATCGAGCAGGAGGTGCGGCGCATGCCCGAGCAGTACCTGTGGGTGCACAAGCGCTTCAAGACGCGGCCGAAGGGCGAGCCGTCGTTGTACTGAATAATCCTGCCCATGCGTTTGCGTTTCACCAAGATGCAAGGCGCGGGCAACGACTTCGTGATGCTCGACGCCACGCGCGCGCCGATCGAGCTCACCGACGAGCAACTGCGCCGCCTGGGCGACCGCCGCTTCGGGGTCGGCGCCGATCAGATCCTGCTGGTCGAGCCGTCGCAGCGGCCGGGCGTCGACTTCCGCTACCGCATCTTCAACAACACCGGCGACGAGGTCGAGCATTGCGGCAACGGCGCGCGCTGCTTCGTGCGCTTCGTGCGCGACAAGGGGCTGACCACGCGCCGTGCGATCCGCGTCGAGACGATGAACCGCGTGCTCGAGCTCGAGCTGCACGACGACGGCCGCGTCGCCGTCGACATGAGCGCGCCGGTGTTCGAGCACGCCGCGCTGCCGTTCGACGGCGGCGGCCTGCAGCCGCGCCGCGTGGGCGACTTCGAGCTGTGGCCGTTGGAACTCGACCGCGGCGGCGCCGTCGAGGTGGCGGTGCTGTCGATGGGCAACCCGCACGCGGTGCAGCGCGTCGACGACGTCGCCGCCGCGCCGGTGCCCGAGCTCGGCCGCTGGATCGAGTCGCACCGGCGCTTTCCGCGCAAGGTGAACGCCGGCTTCATGCAGGTGCGTTCGCGCTCGGAGATCGCGCTGCGCGTGTACGAGCGCCACGCCGGCGAGACGCTGGCGTGCGGCACCGGCGCCTGCGCCGCGGTGGTGGCCGGCGTGCGCCTGGGCTGGCTCGACGGCAAGGTCGACGTGCACACGCGCGGCGGCCTGCTGACGATCGAGTGGCCGGGCGGCGACCGCAGCGTGATCATGACCGGGCCCGCCGAGACCGTGTTCGAAGGAGAAATCGACGTATGAGCATTCCAGGTGTCAGCGAAGGCGAGATCGCGCGCTTCTTGATCGACACGCCGGGCTTCTTCGAGCGCCACGCCGAAGCGCTGGCCGCCGTCCGCCTGACCAGCCCGCACGGCCAGCGCGCCGTGTCGCTGCAGGAGCGGCAGATGGAAATGCTGCGCGACAAGATCAAGGGCCTGGAACACAAGCTCATCGAGATGATCCGCGCCGGCCAGGACAACGAGGCCATCGCCGAGCGGCTGCATCGCTTCACGCGCGCCATCCTGCTCACGGTCAACGCGGGCGATCTGCCCGAGGTGATCGTGCGCGAGATCAAGCACGAGTTCATGGTGCCGCGCGCGGCGCTGCGCGTCTGGGGTGCCGCCGATCCGTTCACGGCGCTGCGCTTCGCACAGGGCGCCAGCGACGACGTGCGCACCTTCGCGGCCAGTCTGCAGATGCCGTACTGCGGCGCCAACTCCGGCTTCGAGGCCTGCCAGTGGCTCGAGGACCCGGCGTCGGTCGCATCGCTGGCGATGATCTCGCTGCGCCACGGCGACTCGGCCAGCGCGTTCGGCTTGCTGGTGCTCGGCTCGCCCGATCCCACCCGCTACGGTGCCGACATGGGCACCGAATTCCTGGCGCGACTCGGCGAGATCGTGAGCGCCGGGCTGTCGCGCCTGCTGCCGCCGTTCTGAGCGGCCGACGCAGATGTCCGCCGCGCCGAGCGCCGACATCGACGCCTACCTGCAGCACCTGGCGGTCGAGCGGCACCTGGCGGCGCGCACGCTCACGCTGTACCGCGACGCGCTGGCACGGTTGCGTGCCGCCGCCGACGCCGACGGCGTGGGCCTGCGCGATGCGCAGCCGCATCACGTGCGTCGCTGGATGGCCGGCCTGCGTGCCCACGACCTCGCACCGCGCACGATCGCCCTCACGCTGTCGGCGTGGCGCGGGCTCTACCGCTGGTGGGGCCGGCGCGGCGAGATGGACCACAACCCGCTCGACGGATTGCGCGCACCGAAGGCGCCCAAGCCACTGCCGAAGGCGCTGTCGGTCGACCAGGCGGTGGCGCTGGCCGACCAGGGCGGCAAGCCGCGCGCCGGCGGTGGCGACGACAAGGCCGTGCGCGCGGGCGGGCGCGACGGTGCGCCGCGCGGGCACGGCCACGATGGCGTGCTGCGCGGGCGTGGACACGATGACGCACTGCGCGGGCGAGCACACGACGACGCGCTGCGCGCGCGTGACCACGCGGTGGTGGAGCTGCTCTACGGCTGCGGGCTGCGCATCGGCGAGCTGGTGGCGCTCGACACCGGCGCGTCGTCGCAATCGGCGGGCTGGATCGACCGTGCCGACCGCAGCGCGCACGTGCTGGGCAAGGGCGGCAAGCGGCGCAGCGTGCCGGTGGGCGGCGCCGCTGCGGCCGCACTCGAGCGCTGGCTGCAGCAGCGCGCGTCGCTGGCGCGTGGCGACGAGCCGGCGCTGTTCGTCAGCCAGCGCGGCACGCGGCTGTCGCCCAGCCAGGTGCGGGCGCGGCTGGCGCAGCTGGCACGCGCCGCCGGCCTGCCGACCCACGTGCACCCGCACATGCTGCGCCACAGCTTCGCGTCGCACCTGCTGCAGTCGAGCGGCGACCTGCGCGCGGTGCAGGAGCTGCTCGGCCACGCCAACATCGCGACCACGCAGATCTATACCAAGCTCGACCACCAGCACCTGGCGCGCGTCTACGACGCGGCCCACCCGCGGGCCAAGCGCAGATAGGGCGGCGCCAGCCCGCTACCTGGCGCCTTCGCGCGCCGACCGGATCGCGATGTCGGAGCCTTTCTCGGCCTTGCTCACGCTCACTTGCAGCGTGCTCTTGGCCTTCTCGTCGATCAGGCTGATCGACGCACCCTCGTTGCTCGACATGTCCATCAACTGCTTGCCATCGGCCATCGCCTTGAGCTTGTCGCGGTAGAAGGCGGCCACCTTGTCGTGGGCATCGTCGCTGTGCAGGCCGACCTGCAACGAGGTGCTGTCGCCGTTGACGATGCGCATCGACGAGCCTTCGGTCGGCGTTGCGCCCGGGTAGAACGGCAGCCCCACGTCGGCCTCGCTGATCTTGGCGTTGCCGATCTCCATCTGGCTCGACTTGCCCGCGGCGTCGGTGGTCGTGACCTTCATGCCGCCCTCGGACAAATTGACCTTGGCCTGCGTGCCGTCCTTCGACAGCGACGACTCGATGGCCTTCTCGACGGACTTCTCGGCCACTTTCTCCTGCACCTTGCCGCAGGCGCCGAGCGCGCAGGCCAATACCAGCGAAACCGTCGTGACGGCGTGGCGATTCATGGCAACCCCTCCCCGCAAACGCCGGCGCTCGGGCTCGGTGCCGGCAGGCCGCCATCGTGCGCCTGCGAGCCGGCCGCGTCCAGCCCCGCGGCGACAATCGCCGGCATGAAGACGATCCGCCTGCGCGACGGCAAGGAGCGTTCGCTGCTGCGTCGCCACCCGTGGGTGTTCGAGGGCAGCGTCGACAAGGGCGGCGGCGACTCCGGCGAGACGGTGCGCGTGCACGCGCACGACGGCCGCTTTCTGGCCTGGGGCGCGTACAGCCCGCGCTCGTCGATCCGCGTGCGGGCGTGGAGCTTCGACGAGGCCGAGCACATCGACGCCGCCTTCTTCGAGCGGCGGCTCGCTGCCGCCGCGGCCCTGCGCGCGCGCCTCGCGCCGGCCAGCGACGGCGTGCGGTTGGTGCACGCCGAGGCCGACGGCCTGCCGGGCCTGATCGTCGACCGCTATGCCGATGTGGTGAGCGTGCAGTTCCTCGCTGCCGGCGTCGAGCGCTGGCGCGACGCCATCGTCGACGCGCTGGCGCGTGTCACCGGCTGCGCGCGCATCCACGAGCGCTCGGACTCGGGTGTCCGCAGCCTCGAGGGCCTGGCGGCGCGCACCGGCTGGCTGCGCGGCGATGGCGCGACCGACGTCGTGATCCGCGAGCACGACTGGTCGCTCGCGCTCGACGTGGCGCATGGGCACAAGACCGGCTTCTACCTCGACCAGCGCGACAACCGCCGGCTGTTCGCGCAATGGGTGCGTCGGTTGGGCTGCCGGCGCGTGCTCAACTGCTACTGCTACACCGGCGGCTTCAGCGTCGCGGCGTTCGCCGGCGGTGCTGAAGCCGTGACCAGCGTCGATTCATCGGCCGGTGCGCTCGAGCTCGCGCGAGCCAACGTGGCGCGCAACGGCTTCGGCGATCGCGCGAGCGAATATGTCGACGCCGACGTCAACCAGACCCTGCGCGATCGCCTGAAGGCCGGCGATCGCTTCGACGCCATCGTGCTCGACCCGCCGAAGTTCGCGCCCACCGCGGCCCACGCCGAGCGCGCGGCGCGCGCCTACAAGGACATCAACCGCCTGGCGCTCAAGCTGCTGGCGCCCGGCGGCGTGCTGTTCACGTTCTCCTGCTCGGGCGGTGTCGGGCCCGAGCTGTTCCACAAGATCGTCGCCGGTGCCGGCATCGACGCCGGCGTCAACGCGGCCATCGTGCAGCGGCTCGAGGCCGCCTGCGACCACCCGACGACGATCGAGTTTCCCGAGGGCGAGTACCTCAAGGGCCTGGTGCTGCTGAAGACGACGCCCGATCGACCCGCGGCGGCGTGAAGTCGATGCGCGGCGCGAACTTCGCGCGCCGCGTTGCGATGAAGGTCTTGACGTTGCGCACGTTGGCGTCCTCGGTGAAGAGGCGCTGCACCAGCGCGTTGTAGTGGCTCATGTCGCGCACCCAGATCACCAGCACGCAGTCGGGCCCCGGGCTCACGCGGTAGCACTGCTGCACCGCTGGCTCGGCGACCGCGCGCGCCTCGAACGCGTCGAGCCGCTCGGCGCCCTGGCGGTCAAGCGTGATTTCGACGATCGCGGTCAAGCCCGACTCGAACGCGTGCGGCGACACGATCGCCACCTGACGCTCGATGACACCCTGGTCGACCAAGCGGCGCACACGCCGCAGCGCGGTGGCCGGCGAGACGTGGGCGGCCTCGGCGAGGGCCTGGTTGGAGCGGGAGGCGTCGTCCTGCAGCAGGGCAAGAAGGCGAAGGTCCACCTCATCCAGGGGGAATTGATCGTTCATTTATTGCGCAACATACTCAAATGCGTAGCAAATCTATCATGAATGGAACGCACAGATGAAAGATTGCATTGTTTGTTGAACATTGCAAGCCTATGCCATCGAGGTGTCTCTAGCATCGCGCCACTGCCCCAGTCCGGAAGACCCGAAACCATGTGCGGAATCGTCGGCGCCGTCAGCACGCGCAACATCGTCCCCATCCTCGTCGAGGGCCTGAAACGCCTGGAATACCGTGGCTACGACTCCTGTGGCGTCGCGGTCCACCAGGACGGCGGGCTGCATCGCGCGCGCAGCACCGCGCGGGTCGCCGAGCTCGAGGCGCAGGTGGCCAAGGAGCACATCGCCGGCGGCACCGGCATCGCGCACACCCGCTGGGCCACGCACGGTGCGCCGGCGGTGCACAACGCGCACCCGCACTTCTCGAGCGGCCGCATCGCGCTCGTGCACAACGGCATCATCGAGAACCACGACGAGTTGCGCGCCGAGCTTCAGGCCAAGGGTTTCGCCTTCGAGAGCCAGACCGACACCGAGGTCGTCGCCCACCTGGTGAACCACCTGTACGACGGCGACCTGTTCGACGCCGTGCAGCGCGCCGTGCTGCGGCTCAAAGGCACGTTCGCGCTGGCCGTGTTCTGCCGCGACGAGCCGCACCGTGTGGTGGGCGCGCGCGAGGGCTCGCCGCTGATCGTGGGCGTCGGCAAGGGCGAGAACTTCCTCGCCTCCGACGCCATGGCGCTGGCCGGCGTGACCGACCAGATCGCCTACCTCGAGGAAGGCGACGTGGTCGACATCCAGCTCGGCAAGCACTGGATCGTCGCCAAACAGGCCGACGGCAGCTACAGGCGCACGCAGCGCGAGGTGCGCACCGTGCACGCGCACTCGGGCGCCGCCGAGCTGGGCCCCTACCGCCACTACATGCAGAAGGAGATCTTCGAGCAGCCGCGCGCGATCGCCGACACGCTCGACGGCGTCGGCGGCCTCGACCCGTCTCTGTTCGGCGATGCCGCCGTCAAGGTGTTCGACGGCGTCGACCGCGTGCTGATCCTGGCCTGCGGCACCAGCTACTACGCCGGCAGCACGGCGCGCTACTGGCTGGAGGCGATCGCCGGGCTGCCGACCACGGTGGAGATCGCCAGCGAGTACCGCTACCGCGAGAGCGTGCCCGATCCGCGCACGCTGGTGGTCACCATCAGCCAGAGCGGCGAGACGGCCGACACCATCGCCGCGCTGAAGCACGCGCGCTCGCTCGGCATGGAGCGCACGCTGACCATCTGCAACGTCGCCACCAGCGCGATGGTGCGCGAGTGCAAGCTGGCGTTCATCACGCGTGCCGGCGTCGAGATCGGCGTGGCGTCGACCAAGGCCTTCACCACGCAGTTGGTGGCGTTGTTCCTGCTGACGCTGGCGCTGGCCAAGTTCCGCTGCCGGCTGCCGGAGAAGGGCGAACAGGCCGCTCTGCGCAACCTGCGCCACCTGCCGCTGGCGGTGCAGTCGGTGCTGGCGTTGGAGCCGCAGATCATCAGCTGGGCCGAGGCGTTCGTGCCGCGCCAGCACGCGCTCTTCCTCGGCCGTGGGCTGCACTATCCCGTTGCCCTCGAAGGCGCGCTCAAGCTCAAGGAGATCAGCTACATCCACGCCGAGGCGTACCCCGCCGGCGAGCTGAAGCACGGCCCGCTGGCGCTGGTGGATGCCGAGATGCCGGTGGTCACCGTGGCGCCGGCCGACGATCTGCTGGAGAAGCTCAAGAGCAACATGCAGGAGGTGCGCGCGCGTGGCGGCCAGCTCTACGTGTTCGCCGACGCCGACACGCGCCTCGAACCTGGCCCGGGCATCCACGTGATCCGCATGCCCGAGCACTACGGTGCGTTGAGCCCGATCCTGCACGTGGTGCCGATGCAGCTGCTGGCGTACCACACGGCCGTCGCGCGCGGCACCGATGTGGACAAGCCGCGCAACCTCGCGAAGTCGGTCACCGTCGAGTGACCGACTTCGGTTGCCGCCCCGAGGCGGCAACCGCG
>DATJYZ010000016.1:0-2975 GCA_035499355.1 Burkholderiaceae bacterium
TCTTGGAGTCTGCGTTCTTCAACAGCCTGCGGGCCGGCTACGAGCCGTTCGACAACTGGTTTAGGCAAAAGGCTGGTATGCGTCCGGTGAACCCGTCTTGACGACGGTAGCGCAGCTCAGGCAGTCGTGATCGTTGGCTTCCAGCGATGTGGCAGCAGTTCAGCGACGCGGCTTGCTGGCTGCGTGGGCAGCCGCTCGAGCACGTCGCGCAGGTACGCATACGGATCGTGGCCGTTGAGCCGCGCCGAGTGCACGAGGCTCATCACCGCCGCGGCGCGCTTGCCCGCACGCAGGCTTCCAGCGAACAGCCAGTTGTTGCGCCCGAGCGCGATCGGTCGGATCTGGTTCTCCACCCAGTTGTTATCGATGGGCAGCTCGCCATCGTCGATGAAGCGCGTGAGCGCTGCCCAGCGGTTCAGGCTGTAGTCGATCGCCTTGGCCGTGGCGGACCCGTCGGGTACCTTCTGCCGCTGCAGCGTCAGCCACGTGTGCAGCGCATCGGCGATCTGGCGTGATCGCTGTCTTCGAACTTCTCGCCGCTGCGCGGCATCTTGGCCAGCGAGCTCCCGCTCGATCTCATAGAGCTCCCGGAAGAGCTTGAGCGCCTTCTCCCCGACCGTGCTGCCGTGGTTGGCCCAGAGCTCATGGAACTTGCGCCTGGCGTGCGCCATGCAGCCCACCTCCGTGACGCCGAGCTCGAACGAGGCCTTGTAGCCGCTGAAGTCGTCGGTGACGAGCTTGCCCTTCCACCCGGGAGCATCGCCGGTGCCGGGCAGCCCCAGGAACGCGCGCACGTGCTGGCCACCGCGGCTGTCGGCGAAGTCGAAGACGACCGCCTTCATCGGGTTGAACTGCGTCGTGCAGTAGCTCCAGATGTAGGCCTTGTGCGTCTTGCCGCTCTTGGCCTTGGGGTCGAGCATCGCCACCGGTGTCTCGTCGGCGTGCAGCACGCTGCTCTTGAGCATCTCGGCCACGAGCGCATCCACGAGCGGCTGCAGCTGCACGCCGCATTCGCCGACCCACTGCGCGAGCGTCGAGCGGGCGATCGCCATGCCGGCGCGCTCGAACACGCGCTCTTGGCGGTAGAGCGGGAGGTGGTCGAGGTACTTGGCCACCAGCACCTGCGCGAGCAGGCCCGTGCTCGGGATCCCCTTGTCGATGACGTGCGCAGCCACCGGCGCCTGCACGAGCTTGTCGCAGCAGCGGCAGACCCACTTGCCGCGGACGTGTCGCTCGACGGTGAACACACCGGGCTGGTAGTCGAGCTTCTCGGCGACGTCCTCGCCGATGCGCTGCATCGCCTCTCCGCAGCCGCAGGTGGTGCTCTCGGGCTCGTGGCGGACCTCGCGCCGCGGCAGGTGCGCCGGCAGCGGTTCTCGCTTGGGTTGTCGCTTCTCCTCGGCTGGTCTGCTCGCCGGCTCGAGCGCCGCGATCTCGGCGGCCACTGCGGCCAGGTCCGTGTCGAGCGTCTCTTCCAGGAGGCTTCGCTGTTCCGCCGTATACGCCTCGCTCTTGGCGGCGAACTTGAGGCGCTTGAGCAGCGCGTTCTCGTGCGTGAGCTTGTCGATGAAGGCTTGCTTGAACGCCAGCTCGGCGCGCGTGGCCCGCACCATCTGACGCAGCTGCTCGGGTCCAAGTGTGTCGAGCTGGTCGTCGGCGATCACGGAGGGGGATCGTGCCCGAAGCGACTGCGCAACAACATCCGCAGATGCCGCAATTGCCCTACAGAACGGTGATGACGCCCGCTTCGCCGATGCGCTGCCAAGGAAGGCCGAGCACGAGCACGTCGAACTGTTCGCGCGTGAGGGTCAGCGTCCCGCCGACGCCCTTGGGCCAGACGAACTTGCCGCTGTTGAGGCGCCGTGCCGCCAGCCACACGCCGATGCCGTCGTGCACGAGCACCTTCATGCGGTTGGCGCGACGGTTGGCGAAGAGGTACCCGTGGTGCGGCCTGGCAGCGCCGAACACGCCAACGACCCGGGCCAGTGCTGCTTCGGTGCCGGCGCGCAGGTCGAGCGGCTCGACCGCAAGCCACAGGGCATCGATGCGGATCAACGCAGGATCTCGCGCAGCCAGGCCGCGCACGCCGCGGCCGAAGCAAGCGGCCAGTTCACCTTGATGCGAAGCGCCCCCCGATGCAGCTCGAGCTCGATGCCCTGGGGTTCGTTCACTGGAGCGGCCAGCGCCACCGGAACGAAGGCTTGCGTCGAAGGTAGCACCGGCGCATCGGCTTGACGGCGCCACTTGTGCACCAGGTTTGCGTTCAAGCCGTGCGCCATGGCGACGTTGGCCACCGCCGCGCCCGGGGCCGCGCACTCCTCGAGCACCTGCTGCTTCAGCTCCTGATCATGGCGCCGGCGCGTGCGCGTCTTGGCCTTGTCCATGGTGTCCACCTAATTCCTTGGTGGACACCATCCTTGCCACTGTCGAGGCACTATTCAAGACGGGTTCGCCGGACGCTTACGGTGCACGTTCTACGCCTCAAAGCAAGCCGCAGGTGACGTCGACGACAGTTGAAGGCGGGTGAACCCCCAGGCGAACTCGCAGCGAACCACGTAGCGAATCAAGCGTCAGACGCGAGCGACGGTGAACCAGTGTGCGTCCGCGTCTCGACCTGAGTCGGCCCGGACGCCCAAGATCGCCAATCCGGCACCCCGAGGTGGGCTGCAGCCGAGATCGAATCCTCGCTCGGTGACGCGGCTTCCGCCTCGATGAAGTCCGCAACGACCTGCCACCCTGCCCTGAGCTGAGCCTCGCTCTTGCCCACGTAGTGACCGAGCGTGACGTCGGCGCCGGCCGCGTGGTTCATCATCTTCTTGAGCACGGCGCCGGAGACCAGCTCTTCCGCAACGCTTGCGAACGTTGCACGCAACCCATGGCCCTGCACCGAGGTTCCCGCCCTCGCGTTGATCCAGGCCAAGGTCTTTCGGGGGTCCACGATGGGGAACAGGGCCTCATCACCCTTCCGCCCGGCT
>DATJYZ010000017.1:0-6705 GCA_035499355.1 Burkholderiaceae bacterium
GCACGAACGGCCGCAGGTCGTGGCTGTGACTGTGGTCGCGGCTCATGTCGGCAGTGTGCCTCGCGGGTGCGGCGAGCCGCAACCTTCACCGCCGATACCCTGGGCGCGGCGGACCCTCCTGGCTGTCTGGATGCACATGCAGGGCAGCACTAGCGGCGAAGGTTTCGCCTGGGCATCGACGTGGGCGGACTACGACACCGGTTGCACGCTTTGCGCCACCATGGTTGTCACTGGACGACGTGGTAGTCGTCGGCCTGCGCTTGTTCGCGGCACCGGCTGCTTCTGCCCGACCGCCATCCACCCCGTGTCCCGGGGCGTGCTGCCTACAATGACCTCACCTGCCCACGACCGCCTCGCGCCAGCATGTCGACACCCACGACCGCAGCCGCCGACGTCAGCCACATCACGCCGCGCGAGAAGGCCGAGTTGCTGGCCCAGGCGCTGCCGTACATCCGCAAGTTCCACGGCAAGACCATCGTCATCAAGTACGGCGGCAACGCGATGACCGACCCGTCGCTGCAGCAGGACTTCGCCGAGGACGTGGTGCTGCTGAAGCTGGTGGGCATGAACCCGGTGGTGGTGCACGGCGGCGGCCCGCAGATCGAAGAGGCGCTCGGTCGCCTGGGCAAGAAGGGCACCTTCATCCAGGGCATGCGCGTGACGGATGAGGAGACGATGGAGGTCGTCGAGTGGGTGCTGGCCGGCGAGGTGCAGCAGGACATCGTCGGCCTCATCAACCACGCCGGCGGCAAGGCGGTGGGCCTGACCGGGCGTGACGGCGGGCTGGTGCGTGCGCGCAAGCTGAAGTTGATCGACAAGGACGATCCGACGAAGGAGCACGACGTCGGCCAGGTCGGCGACATCGTCGCGATCGATCCCAGCGTCGTCCGCGCGCTGCAGGACGACCAGTTCATTCCGGTGATCAGCCCGATCGGCTTCGGCGAGAGCAACGAGAGCTACAACATCAACGCCGATGTGGTGGCCGGCAAGCTGGCCGAGGTGCTGAAGGCCGAGAAGCTGGTGCTGCTGACCAACACGCCGGGCGTGCTCGACAAGAACGGCAAGCTGCTGACCGATCTCTCCGCGCGCGAGATCGACGAGTTGTTCGCCGACGGCACGCTGTCGGGCGGCATGCTGCCCAAGATCGCCAGTGCGCTCGACGCCGCCAAGGGCGGCGTGCACGCGGTGCACATCATCGACGGCCGCGTGCCGCACGCGATGCTGCTGGAGATCCTGAGCGACCAGGCCTACGGCACGATGATCCGCTCGCATTGATGACCCACCCCCGACGCGGCGCGGCGGCCGCCTCCCCCGCCTCCCCCTCAGGGAGGCGCCACCTGCGGCCTGGCAGAGCCAGATCCGCGGTGTCCGCTTGAGCAGTGAAACGCGCGAAACGCGTCTGGCTCTTTGACTTGGACGACACGCTGCACGACGCGGCGAGCGCGTCGATGCCCGGCATCCACGTCGCGATGGGCGAGTACATGCAGCGCGAGCTGCGGCTGACCGCCGACGAGGCGCAGGCGCTGCGCCGGCGCTACTGGCAGCACTACGGCGCCACGCTGCTCGGGCTGGTGCGCCACCACGGCGTGAAGGCGACGCACTTCCTGCACGACACGCACCGGTTGCCGGGGCTGGAGGAGCGAGTCTGCGGCCACCGGCACGACTTCGCGGCGCTACGGCGCCTGAAGGGGCGCAAGTTGATCCTGACCAACGCGCCGCGTGCCTACGCGCTGCGCGTGCTCGGCGCGTTGCGCATCGAGCGCTTGTTCGATGCGGTGATCTCGATCGAGGACATGTGGATGTTCGGCCAGCTGCGGCCCAAGCCCGACGCGCGCATGTTCCGCGCGTTGGTGGCCCGGCTCCGCGTGCCTCCGGGCCGCTGCGTGCTGGTGGAAGACACGCTCGCCCATCAAAAGGCGGCGCGGCGCGTGGGCTTGCGCACGGTCTGGATGCGCCGCTACCGGCGTGGCGCCGCGCCGGCGCCGCGGCGACCCCCTTATGTCGACCGCTTGGCGTCGGGACTGCGGGTGCTGGTCCGGGGTGGCCTCCGGCGCTAGGTGGTGGCCGCCGGCGTGCGTCCGGGCAGTGGCCGGGTGGTCGACCCACCCCGGGGTGTCGTCCGGGCACCCGCTTCCGAGCCTTGTCAATGGCTTAGTCGGCGTCGGGGCTCGCGTGTGAGTCGGTGTTTACCTGCACCCGGGCCGTTCCAGTGCGTGTGCCAGAATCCTCCGCGCCCCTCGAGCCGCCCACGACCACGATGTCCGACATCACCCATGCCGACGGTTCCGAGTCGGCATCGAACGAGCCGGCCGACAGCCGGGCGACGTCGACGCGCAAGCGCCCGAAGCCGGGCGAGCGCCGCGTGCAGATCCTGCAGACGCTGGCGTCGATGCTCGAGCAGCCGGGCGCCGAGCGCATCACCACCGCCGCGCTGGCGGCCAAGCTCGACGTCAGCGAGGCCGCGCTGTACCGCCACTTCGCCAGCAAGGCGCAGATGTTCGAAGGTCTGATCGATTTCATCGAGAGCAGCGTCTTCACACTGGTCAACCAGATCGCCGAACGCGAGACCTCGGGCGCGGCGCAGGCGCAGCGCATCGTGACCTTGATCCTGCAGTTCGGCGAGAAGAACCCGGGCATGGTGCGCGTGATGGTCGGCGACGCACTGGTGTTCGAGAACGAGCGCCTGACGGTGCGCATGAACCAGTTCTTCGACCGCGTCGAGTCGCAGCTGCGCCAGAGCCTGCGCCAGGCGGCCGAGAGTGCCGGCTCGATGACGCCCACCGTTGACGCCGGCGCGCTGGCGTCGGTGATCACCGCGTTCGTGGTCGGGCGCCTGCAGCGCTATGCGCGCTCGGGTTTCAAGCGCAGCCCCACCGAGCACCTCGACGCGGCGCTGCAGCGGCTCACGGCCTGACGTTCCCCCCGGCAGTCCATGCTGCACGTCGAAGTCGGCGGCGCATCGCTCGTGCTGTTGCCCGAGCGCGCCGCGTACATGCCGGTGCAGCAGGCGCTGCTGGTGGCCGACGTGCACGTCGGCAAGGCCGCGTCGTTCCGCGGCCTCGGCGTGCCGGTGCCCGGCGGCACCACCGACGGCACGCTGGCGCGGCTGACTGCGGCGCTGGCGGCCAGCGGTGCGACCCGGCTCATCGTGCTCGGCGACTTCGTGCACTCGACGCGCTCGTACGTGCGCGCCACGCTCGACGCGCTGGCGCGCTGGCGTGAAGCCCACGCGGGGTTGCGCGTCACGCTGCTGCGCGGCAACCACGACGCGCGCGCCGGCGACCCGCCGGGACACTTCGGCTTCGAGATCGTCGATGCGCCGCTGCGCTGCGGCCCGCTGTGGCTGGTGCACGAACCGGCGCCGCAGCCCGATGCCTATGTGTTGGCCGGGCACGTGCATCCCGGCGTGGTGGTCGGTGCGCGCGGCTTCGACCGCCTGCGCCTGCCGTGCTTCCATTTCGGGACGCACGTCGGCGTGCTGCCGGCGTTCGGCGAGTTCACCGGCTCCCACGTCATGCCACGCGAAGACGGCGACCGCGTGTTCGCGATCGCCGCCGGGCGCGTGCACGAGGTCTGAGGTCGGCCCGCTCTGAGGCTGCGTGCGACACTGCGCCCTCGATGGACGAGCGACTGCAACACCTGATCGATCACGCCGAGCGTCTGCTGACGCGCCTAGAGGCGGTGCTGCCGCACGCGCCGCGCGCACCGGACTGGTCTGCGTCGATCGCGTTCCGCTACCGACGGCGCGGCGCGGGTGCGCAACTCGAGCCGGTGAAGCACGTGGCAGCGATCCGCCTCAGCGACCTCAAGGAGATCGATCCGCAGATGGAGCGGCTGCGCCGCAACACCGAGCAGTTCGTCAGCGGCCGGCCGGCCAACAACGTGCTGCTCACCGGCGCCCGCGGCACCGGCAAGAGCTCGTTGATCAAGGCCTGCCTGCACGAGTTCGCCGGTCGGGGGCTGCGCCTGATCGAGGTCGACAAGGCCGACCTGATCGAGCTGCCCGACCTGGTGGAGCTGGTGGCCCACCGGCCCGAGCGCTTCGTGGTGTTCTGCGACGACCTCAGCTTCGACGAGGGCGAGCCGGGCTACAAGGCGCTGAAGTCGGTGCTCGACGGCTCGGTGGCGGCCACCAGCGACAACCTGCTGATCTATGCCACCAGCAACCGCCGCCACCTGCTGCCCGAGTACATGAAGGAGAACCTCACCTACACCCACACCGACGACGGCGAGGTGCACCCGGGCGAGGTGGTGGAGGAGAAGATCTCGCTGTCCGAGCGCTTCGGGCTGTGGATCAGCTTCTACCCGTTCAGCCAGACCGAGTACCTGGCGATCGTCGCGCAGTGGCTGCGCACGTTCGGCGTGGCCGAGCCCGTGGTGCAGCAGGCGCTGAAACCCTCGCTGGTGTGGGCGCTGGAACGCGGCTCGCGCTCGGGCCGCGTGGCGTACCAGTTCGCGCGCGACTGGGCAGGGCGCGACCATGCGCACGACGACGCGCTGCCGCCGTCGCCCGACACCCCGGCGCCCGACGGGCTGGACCATGCCTGAGCCGGCGCCGGCCGGGGCATCGACACAGCCGCCGCGACAACCCGTCGATGTCGCGGTGGGCGTGTTGATCGACGCGCAAGGACGCTTCCTGCTCACCTCGCGTCCGGCCGGCAAGGTGTACGCGGGCTACTGGGAGTTCCCGGGCGGCAAGTTCGAGCCGGGGGAGTCGCTCGAACAGGCGCTGCGACGCGAGCTGCACGAGGAACTGGGCATCACGATCGGCGGCATCGAACCGTGGCACACCGAGCTGGTCGACTACCCGCATGCGCTGGTGCGGCTGCACTTCTGCAAGGTGTTCCAGTGGTCGGGCGAGTTCCAGATGCGCGAAGGCCAGCAGATGGCCTGGGAGGTCTTGCCGGTGCGGAGCCATCCGGTGCTGCCCGGCACGGTGCCGGTGCTGCGCTGGTTCGCCGCCGAGCGCGGTTACAGCGGCGCCACCCATGCCGAACAAGCCGTTTGACTACACTGAGCCCATGAGTTGGCTCGACCAGATCAAATGGGATGCCGACGGCCTGGTGCCGGTGATCGCGCAGGAGGTCGGCAGCAACGACGTGCTGATGGTCGCGCACATGAACCGCGAGGCGCTGGCGCGCACGGCGGCGTCCGGTCAGGCGGTGTACTGGAGCCGGTCGCGACAGCGCCTGTGGCACAAGGGCGAGGAGTCCGGCCACGTGCAGCAGGTGCACGAGATCCGCACCGACTGCGACAGCGACGTCGTGCTGCTGAAGGTGACGCAAACGGGCCACCAGCCCGGCATCGCGTGCCACACCGGGCGGCACTCGTGCTTCTTCCAGCGCTTCGAGGGCGGCGCGTGGCGCAGCGTCGAGCCGGTGCTGAAGGATCCAGCCTCGATCTACCCGGGCGGACGATGAGCGGCACGGTACCTTCGTCCGACACGCTGGCCCGGCTGGCGGCGGTGATCGAGTCGCGCCGCGGCGGCGACCCCGACAAGAGCTACGTGGCGCGCCTGTTCACGAAGGGCCTGGACGCCATCCTGAAGAAGATCGGCGAAGAGGCCACCGAGACCGTGATGGCGGCCAAGGACGGCGACCGCCAGCGCGTCGTCGCCGAGATGGCCGACCTGTGGTTCCACGCGATGATCGCGTTGGCGGCCTTCGGCCTGAAGCCGCAGGACGTGCTCGACGAGCTGTCGCGTCGCGAGGGCCTGTCGGGGTTGGAGGAAAAGGCGCTGCGCAAGCAGCTGTCGCGCGAGGGAGAGGATCGATGAACGAGATCGTGACCGCCACCACACCCAAGACGCCCGAGGAGCTGACGGGGCTGAAGAACGTGACGATGATGGTCTACCTGTTGCAGGCGCTGAGCTTCCTGTGGGGCGTGACGGCCATCGTCGGCGTCATCGTCAACTACGTGAAGCGCGACGACGCCAAGGGCACCGTCTACGAGAGCCACTTCGACTGGCAGATCCGCACCTTTTGGTGGGGCTTGCTCTGGGGCGTGGTGGGCGTGCTGCTGATCATCGCGCTCGGCCTGGGCTTTCTCATCATGTTCGTGGCCTGGGTGTGGGCGATCTACCGGGTGGTCAAGGGCTGGCTGAAGCTGAGTGAAGGCAAGCCGGTCTACCCGGCGTGACCGGGTCGAGGAGCTTCGAGTGACGGCCGATCCCAACTGCATCTTCTGCAAGATTGCCGCCGGGCAGATCCCGTCGAAGAAGGCCTACGAGGACGACGACATCCTCGCCTTCCACGACATCCACCCCTGGGCGCCGGTGCACCTCCTGCTCATCCCCAAGCGGCACATCACGAGCATGGTCGACGTCACCGAGGCCGATGCCGGCCTGCTGGGGCGGATGATGGCGCTGTCGCCGCGGCTGATGAGGGAACTCGGCGTGACCAACGGCTTCAGACACGTGGTCAACACCGGCCGTGACGGAATGCAGGAGGTGATGCACTTGCACCTCCACGTCATGGGCGGCCCCAGGCCCTGGCTCAAGGGTTGAACGCACCCCGGGCCTAGAATCCGCGGTTCGTTTCCAGGAGATTCATCATGGGTTCGTTCAGCATCTGGCATTGGCTGATCGTGCTGCTGGTCGTCGTGCTCATCTTTGGCACGAAGAAGCTCAAGAACATCGGTACCGACCTCGGGTCCGCGGTCAAGGGGTTCAAGGACGGCATGCGAGACGGCGCGGCCGACACCCCG
>DATJYZ010000018.1:0-12097 GCA_035499355.1 Burkholderiaceae bacterium
CCTGACGGTATTGGCGCACGTCAGCCTGTACGCGTTCTTCTCGCTGTTCGCGGCCTCGTTCGGCATGAGCGAGTCGGCCATCGGCATGCTGTGGTCGGTCGGCGTGCTGGTCGAGATCGGGTTCTTCTGGACGCAGGGGCACTGGTTCGGCCGCCTGTCGATGCACAACTGGCTGCTGCTGGCGGCCCTGGTGTCGGCGCTGCGCTTCGGCGCGATGGCGGCCTTCGGCCAGTGGATGGCCGTGCTGGTGCTGACGCAGATGACCCACGCCATCACCTTTGCAGCGCAGCATGCCGCCTGCATCACCCTGGTGTCGCGCTACTTTCCGGGGCGGCTGCGCGGCCGCGGCCAGGCGCTGTACACCACGCTGGGCTACGGCGCCTCGGGCGTGATCGGCGGTGTCGCCGGCGGCGCGCTGATCGAGCGCTGGGGCTATCCGGCGGTGTTCTGGGCCTCCAGTGGCGCGGCCGCGTTGTCGGTGCTGTGCCTGCTGCGCTCGCGCCACCACGCCCAAGCCAGCGCGGCTGCCGCCTAGGGGATTCCCAAGCCGGGCCGCTGCTGTCATCCTGTGTCGCAGTTCGTCGCACGGCGAGCGCAGTTCGTCGCACGCGAGGGCCGGCGGCAGGGCACGATCGCCTAGACTCGCGGCCGCCCAGGCAGCTCCATCCCACCGAATGAGTCGCGCACGCAAACCCTGGATCGTCGGCGTCGCCGTGGCGCTGGCGGTGGGCATTGCTGCCGCGGTGGCGGTCGGGCGCGGCAGCCTGCAGCGCGACAAGGACAAGACCGTGGCCACGCTGGAGTTCCAGGCGCGCGAGGTGGTGCGGCCGCTGTGGACGGCGTTGCCGGGGCGCATCGAATTCTCCGGCCCGCTGGTGGCGCCGGACACGGCAATCGTCCGGGCCAAGGCAGCCGGCACGCTGGTGGAGCTGGCGGTGCGCGAAGGCTCGCGCGTCAAGGCCGGGCAGTCGCTCGGGCGCATCGATCTGGCCGAGCTGCTCAGCCGCAGCAGCGAGCGCCAGGCTGCCGCCGACGCCGCCCGGGCGGCGCTGGCGCAGGCCGAGCGCACGCACGCGAGCAACGAGCGGCTGGCGCAGCAGTCGTTCATCTCGCCGATCGCGCTGGAGACTTCGCGTTCGCAGCTCGACAGTGCGCGCGCCATGTACGAGGCGGCGAAGGCGCAGCTCGACGTCACCCGGGTCAGCCTGCGCGAGGCGGCGCTGGTGGCGCCGATCAGCGGCATCGTGGCCAAGCGGCACGTGGTGCCCGGCGAGAAGGTGAGCGTCGAGCAGACGCTGCTGACCATCGTCGACCTCGCGCGGCTGGAGCTGGCCGGCCTGGTCGGCACCCACGAGGTGTCGCGGCTGCAGCCGGGCATGCCGGTGCAGGTGCGCGTCGAGGGCATGCCGGTGCCGGTGACGGGCCAGGTGGCCCGCATCGCACCGATGGCCGAGCCCGGCACGCGCTCGATCGGCGTGGTGATCGCGCTGCCCAACCCAAAGGAAACGATGCGCGCCGGCCAATACGCGCTGGCGCGCGTCGACCTGCCCGACGACACGCGGCGGCTGACCGTGCCGCTGACTGCACTGTCGAGCTCGTCGGGGCAGGACCAGGTGTGGGTGATCGCCGAAGGCACGCTGCTGCGCCGCGCGGTCACGCTCGGCCGTCGCGACGAGGCCAAGGGCCGCGTCGAGGTGCTGAGCGGCCTGACCGACGATGCGCAGGTGCTCGGCGTGCGCTTCGACAACCTGCGCGAGGGCGCCAGGGCGACCGTGGTGGCCGACAAGCCGGGCAAGCCCGACTTGGCGACGGCGGGCGAGGCGCCGCCGCTGCGCTGAAGGCGCCCCCGACCGCGAGCCGCCGCGCATGTGGGTCACCCGCGTTGCCATCCACAACCCGGTGTTCGCCACCATGGTGATGGTGGCGCTTTGCGTGCTGGGGGTGTTCTCCTACGCGCGCCTCAATGTCGAGCAGATGCCCGACGTCAGCCCGCCCGGCGCCTGGATCGACGTGCAGTACCCGGGCGCGTCGCCCGAGGCGGTGGAGCGCGAGATCTGCAAGCCGCTGGAGGACGCGGTCAACGCCATCGCCGGCATCAAGCGCCTGACGTCCCGCAGTTTCGAGGGGCGCGGCCAGATGGGCGTGGAGTTCACGCTCAACGCCGACCTCAACCGCGCGATGCAGGAGCTGCGCGACAAGGTGGCGCTGGTGCAGTCGCAATTCCCGCGCGACGTGAAGCCGCCGACCATCGCGCGCTTCAACAACGAGAACGCACAGCCGGTGATGGTGATGGCGCTGCTGTCGGACACCCGCTCCGCGCGCGAGCTGTCGATGCTCGCCGAACAGGTGGTGCAGCGCCGGCTCACGCGGGTGGAGGGCGTGGCCACGGTCGACCTGGCGGGGCTGGCGCAGCGCGAGGTGCGCATCGATCTCGACCCGGCGCGGCTGCGCACCTATGCCATCACGCCGGCCGAGATCGTGACCGCGCTGCGCGAGGCCAATGCCGACCAGCCGGTGGGCCTGCTGTCCAACCGCGACACCGATGCCATCGTGCGCGTCGAAGGCCGCGTGCGCGATCCGCGGCGCTTCGCCGAGACGGTGGTCGGACGGCGCGGCAACCTGCCACTGACGCTGGCCGACCTGGGCACGCTGGTCGAGCGCGAGCGCGAGCCCGACTCGCTGGCGCGCATCAACGGGCTGCGCGCGGTCAGCGTCAACGTCTACAAGCAGCAGGACGCCAACATCGTCAACACCGGCGAGGCCATCAAGGAGGCGATGGAGGAGTTGCGCAAGACGCTGCCGGCGGGGGTCGAGCTGCGCCTGATCTACGCCGCCAGCGACTTCGTCAAGAACTCGCTGCGTGGCCTGCAGCGCACGCTGATCGAAGGCGCGTTGCTGACGATCGCCATCGTGTTCCTGTTCCTGCACTCGTGGCGCTCGACGGTGATCACCGCGCTGACGCTGCCGATCGCGGTGATCTCGAGCTTCATCGCGGTCTACGCGTTCGGCTTCACGCTGAACTTCATGACGATGATGGCGCTCAGCCTGTGCATCGGCCTGCTGATCGACGACGCCATCGTGGTGCGCGAGAACATCGTGCGCCACGTCGGCATGGGCAAGGACCACTTCCGCGCCGCGCGCGAGGGCACCGACGAGATCGGCCTGGCGGTGATGGCCACCACCTTCGCGCTGTGCGCGGTGTTCGTGCCGGTGGCCTTCATGGGCGGCATCGTCGGCAAGTTCTTCTACCCCTTCGGCATCACGGTGGCGGTGGCGGTGCTGGTGAGCCTGTTCGTCAGCTTCACGCTCGATCCGATGCTGTCGGCGGTGTGGCACGACCCGCCGTCGCAGCGATTGCGCCGGTGGCCGCTGCTCGGCGCGCTGATGCGCGCCACCGACCGCGGCCTCGACGGCCTGCACGCGCTCTACGAGCGGCTGATCCATTGGGTGTTCTCGGGCCGGCGCTATGGCTGGATCGGGCCGCGCGGCATCGTCGTCGGGGTGGCGATCGCGAGCTTCGTCGGCGCGCTCGCGCTGGCGCCGCTGGTGGGCACCGAGTTCGTGCCGCAGACCGACCAGGCCTTCACCCAGTTGTCGCTGCGCATGCCCACCGGCGCCAGCCTCGATCGCGCCGACGAGAAGGTGCGCCAGGTCGAGGCGATCGTGCGCAGCTTTCCCGAGGTGAAGACGCTGTCGACGCAGGTCGGCGGCCAGGGCCAGGGGTTCTCGGTCGGCCGCGCGCAGGCGACGCTGAACATCGCGCTCACCGATCGCAAGGAGCGCACGCGCAGCCAGAAGGAGGTCGAGGACGCGATCCGCCAGGCGATCGCCAAGATCCCGGGCATCGAGGCATCGCTCGGCTTCGACAAGCCGATCTACGTGGCGATTCTCGGCAGCGACTCCGAGGTGCTGGCGCGGGTGGCCAGCGAGTTCGCAGAACAGGCGAAGAAGATCCCGGGCATCACCGACGTCGACCTGTCGGTCAAGCCCGGGCTGCCGGCGTTCGCAGTACGGCTCAAGCCCGGCGCGGTGCGCGAGCTGGGGCTGACGGCGCCGCAGCTGGCCTCGTCGCTGCGCGCCTACGTCAACGGCGAGATCGCCACCTACTGGACCACGCCCGACGGTGAGCAGGTCGAGGTGCTGCTGCGGCTGCCGTTCGCGCAGCGCGAGCGCGTCGACCAGATGCGCGCGCTGCCGGTGGCGTTCTCGAAGGACGGCGCGGCGATCCCGCTGGAAGCGGTGGCCGACATCGTGCCGGTGTTCAACCCCGACGTGATCCGGCGCCAGAACCTGCAGCGGCGCGAGGCCATCTTCGCCGGTGCGCAGGGCCGGCCGTCGGGCGACGTCGGCAAGGACGTGATGAAGCTGACCGAGACCTTCGTGCTGCCGCCGGGCTACAGCTTCGACGTCGGCGGTGCCACCAAGGAGCAGCAGGACGCCTTCAACGCGATGGTGGCGGCGATGGCGCTGGCGGTGACCTTCATCTACATCGTGCTGGCCAGCCAGTTCGGCAGCTTCCTGCAGCCGATCGCCATCATGGTCAGCCTGCCGCTGTCGCTGATCGGCGTGATGCTGGCGCTGCTGTTCTGGCGCTCGACGCTCAACGTGTTCTCGATGATCGGCCTGGTGATGCTGATGGGGCTGGTGACCAAGAACGCGATCCTGCTGGTGGACTTCGCCAACCAGGCGCGCAAGGCCGGCGCCACGGTGGCCGAGGCGCTGCTGCAGGCGGGCCTGACGCGCATGCGGCCGATCATGATGACCACCGGCGCCATGGTGTTCGGCATGCTGCCGCTGGCGCTGGCGCTCAACGACGGCGGTGAGATCCAGGCGCCGATGGGCCGCGCGATCATCGGCGGCGTGATCACCTCGACCCTGCTTACGCTGGTGGTGGTGCCGGTGATCTACAGCTTCATCGTGCGCGACCCCAGGCCCGCCGCCGCGGCGCGGCCCGCGGCCGGCGCCCCGCTGGCGACGCCCGCCGACCGCCACTGACGCGCCGCTGTGCTACTGCGAGACGTGGATCACGTCGCGCAGCATCGGGTAGATGCGCTGCTGCCACTTGCGGCCGCTGAACACGCCGTAGTGGCCGACCCCGGCCTGCACGGTGTGCGTGCGCATGTAGGGCCGCACGCGGGTGCACAGGTCGTGCGCGGCCAGCGTCTGTCCGGGCGCACAGATGTCGTCGCGCTCGCCCTCGACGGTGACCAGCGCGGTGCGGCGGATCGCCGCCGGGTCGATGCGGCGGCCGCGCCAGCGCAACTCGCCCCGCGGCAACTGGTACTCCTGGAACACCAGTCGCACCGTGTCGAGGTAGAACTCCGCCGTCAGGTCCGACACCGCGAGGTACTCCTCGTAGAAGCGGCGGATCGGCTCGGTGAGCTCGCGGTCGTCGTCGACCAGGCCTTTGTAGTAGTTGCGGAAGGCGTCGATGTGGCGCTGCCGGTTCATGCTCATGAACGCGCCCACCTGCACGAAGCCGGGGTAGACGCGCCGGCCGGCGCCGCGCAGCGGCAGCGGCACGGTGGAGATCAGGTTGCGCTCGAACCACTCGATCGGCTTGCTGGTGGCCAGCGCGTTCACCGACGTCGGGCTGATGCGGCAGTCGATCGGCCCGGCCATCAGCGACAGGCTGGCCGGCGTGGCCGCGTCGTCGTTCTCCGACATCAGCGCGGTGGCGGCCAGCGCCGCCACGCACGGCTGGCAGATCGCCACCAGGTGCGAGCCCGGGCCCAGCACGCGCATGAACAGCATCAGGTGCTCGGTGTACTCGTCGAGGCCGAACGGGCCTTCGCGCAGCGCGACGTCGCGCGCGCTGTGCCAGTCGGTCACGTAGACGTCGTGGTCGGCGAGCATGGTGCGCACGGTGTCGCGCAACAGCGTCGCGAAGTGGCCCGACATCGGCGCCACGATCAGCACGCGCGCCTGCGCCGGCGCGTCCACCTTGACGAAGCGGGTGAGGGTGGCAAACGGCGTCACGGCGGCCGTCTCCTCGCGCACCGCGTGCTCGCCGACCTGCGCGATGCCCCAGGGCGGCCGCTGGTGGGTGATCTCGGCCAGCCGCATCACCTCGAGCGCCGCCACCAGGTGGCGCTGCGGCCGGTGCGGCCCGAAGGCGCCGTTGGCCAGCACCGGCGCCGCGGCCCGGGCCCACTGGCGCAGCGGCCACAGCGCCTGGGCCTGCTGCTCGAACGCTGTGTACAGCATCGTGCTGGGTGTCGGCATGCCCGGACTTACGCAACTTGCGCGCCAGCCGTGGCCGACAGCGCCGCCGTGGCACAGCGCTTGCTCGAATCCCAGCGCACGGCGCCCCGGCCGGCGCCGCAGGAGACAGCATGGTCCAGGCCACCCCCACCAAGCCCGTCCGCGCCAAGGCGCCCCAGAAGTCGCGTCCAGCGGCGGCCGCGGCGCGCGCGTCGCTGACGCTGTCGAGCAAGAATTACTCGTCGTGGTCGCTGCGCGGCTGGCTGCTGTGCCGCTTCGCCGGGCTGGAGTTCGACGAGGTGATGGTCAGCCCCGACGACGTCGACGCGCGGCGCGAGTTGCTGCTGCTGGCGCCGTCGATCCTGGTTCCGTGCCTGACGCACGACGGCACAACCTCGTGGAACGTGATGGCCATCGCGCACACCCTCGACGAGGCGTTTCCGCAGGCCGGCCTGCTGCCGGCCGACCGCGCGGCGCGCGCGCATTGCCGCTCGATCTGCGGCGAGATGAATTCGGGCTTCGCCAACCTGCGCTCGGCGCTGCCGATGAACCTGAAAGTCAGGCACAAGACATTCAAGATCTGGGCCGGCGCGCAGCCCGACATCGAGCGCGTCGTCACCATCTGGCGCGAGTGTCTGGCGCGCTACGGCGGGCCGTACCTGTTCGGCGCCCGGCGCACGATGGCCGACGCGATGTTCGCGCCGGTGGTCACGCGCTTCGTCACCTACGCGGTGCCGCTCGACGCCGAATGCGCCGCCTATGCCAAGACGATCATCGCCATGCCGGAGATGAAGGCGTGGACCGCGGCGGCGCTCGAGGAGGCCGAGGAGATCGAGGAGCTCGACATGGAGTTCTGATACGGATCCCCACGCTCACCTCGTTCGCTGCCCCCTCCGGGGGGCGCGGTCGGCTTGGCAGCGGCCCGACGCCGACCGGCGGCGCGTGGCGGCCGTCAGCGCCACGGTGTCGGCTCCGGCACCGCGCACGGCCCTTCGACGTCGACGGTCTTGAAGTCCGACGGGCCGACGACCTCGAGGTACTCCATGTCGGGCGAGTAGTCGAACAGGTAGTGCACGATGCCCGGCCGCTGGTGCACGCAGTCGCCGGCTTCGACGAGCGTCTCCTTCTCGCCGTACATGAAGCGGGCCCAGCCCTTCAGCATGATGACGATGTGGAAGTCCGCCTCGTGACGGTGCCAGCCGGTGCCCTTTTCGGGTGCCTCGTGCGCCTTCACGAGTTGCACCACCACACGGCCCGCGGTGGCCTCCTCGATGCCGAGGTCGCGGTAGAGGAAGAAGTCGCGCAGCCCTTCGCCGCGCCAGGGCGTCTGGCCCTCCTTGACGTGCGAGAAGCGGGTGGTCGTGCCGTCGAGCATGGAAACCTCCGTCGTTGGAATGCGGCTGCGGCACGCATAAGGCGTTCCAACCGGCGCGGCGCACCCGGATGCCGGATTCGACCGTGCGCTTGCCAAGCGCGGTGCGCGCGGCGCACACTGCGCGCCCTCGAGGCATCGACGGCGCGAGGGCCGTCGATGGCAAGGAGCCCGAACGCTCGTGACGACCCTGGCAGAGGGGATGCCACCATGTTCCAGACCCGAATCCTGACCGTCGCCATCGCGGCGCTGTTGCTGGCACCTTGGAGCGCGCTGCGGGCGCAGCAGCCCACTGCCGAACGCTACGGTGCGCGCGTGAGCCAGCTGGTCGACGGCATGTATCCGCGGCTCGATGCGCTGTACAAGGACATCCACGCCAATCCCGAACTCGGCTTTCAGGAGACGCGCACCGCGGCCAAGCTCGCGGCCGAGATGTCCGCGCTCGGCTTCCAGGTCACTGAGAAGATCGGCAAGACCGGCGTCGTCGCGATCTACAAGAACGGCCCCGGCCCGATGGTGCTGGTGCGCACCGAGCTCGACGCTCTGCCGATGGAGGAGAAGACCGGGCTGCCGTACGCCAGCAAGGCCAAGGCGCTGTCGTTCGGCAAGGAGAGCTACGTTGCGCACAGCTGCGGGCACGACGTGCACATGGCCAGCTGGGTCGGCACCGCGCGCACGCTGGTCGCGCTGAAGGACCAGTGGCAGGGCACGCTGATGTTCGTCGCGCAGCCGGCCGAAGAGCTGGTCGGCGGCGCCCGCGCGATGCTCGACGACGGTCTATTCACGCGCTTCGGCAAACCCGACGTCGGCTTCGCGCTGCACACCTCGCCGGGGCCCTACGGCAGCATCGGCTTCAACGCCGGCGCGATGACGTCGAACTCCGACGGCCTGGAGATCACCTTCAAGGGTCGCGGCGGCCACGGCTCGGCCCCGGACAAGACGATCGACCCGATCGCCATCGCGGCGCGCTTCATCGTCGACGTGCAGGCGGTGGTCAGCCGCGAGAAGGACCCCATGGAGTTCGGCGTGGTCACCATCGGCGCGGTGCAGGCCGGCACCGTGGGCAACATCATTCCCGACAGCGCGGTGGTGCGCGGCACCATCCGCTCGTACAAGCCCGAGGTGCGCGCCAAGCTGCTCGACGGTGTGCGCCGCACCGCGAAAGCGGCGGCGCTGATGGCCGGCGCGCCCGAGCCCGAGATCGCGCTGCCCGAAGGCGGCCTGGCGGTGATCAATTCCGCCAGCGTGGTCAACACCACCGAGGCCGTGCTGAAGGCGGCGTTCGGCGCCGACAAGGTGCAGCGCGTGCCGCCGATCACCGCGAGCGAGGACTTCTCTGCCTTCGTCAACGAAGGAGTGCCGTCGATGTTCTTCTTCATCGGTGTCTACGCGCCCGAAACGGTGGCCGAGGCGATGAAGCCGGGCGGCAAGCCGCTGCCGTTCAACCACTCGCCGTTCTTCGCCCCGGTGCCCGAGCCGTCGATCAAGACCGGCGTGCGCGCGATGAGCCTCGCGGTGCTGAACGCCTTGAACAAGCCCTGACGGCGCGGGGCCGCCGGCGCTGGCGGCGTCAGATGTTGTCGAGCCCGGCTTCGCAGCGTTCGCGCTCTTCGCTCGTGCGCTTGGCGCGACAACGCGCCACGCTGTCGTCGATGCCGCTGCCGGCCGAGGGGCCGACCGGCGCAGCGCGCTTGCCGAACGGGATACGGATCTGCGGCACCGGCTCGCGCTCGGGTCGCAGGTCGCCGGGGATGGTGGCTTCCTTGCTGCGCTGCACGGCCGGCGCTTCCGGCGGCGGGATCGGCTGCACGCGCTTGTAGGGTGTGGTCGGCCTCGCCGGCGCCGTTGGGGCTGGTGCCGATGCGGCCGGGGCAGGCGCCGTGGCGGTCTGGGCGGACGCGTTGCCGAGCGCGACATCCGCAAAGACCAACATGACGAGAATCCGTTTCATCCCTGCGCCCTTATGTGCCGTGTGCCGTGCCGCGGCCATGCCCGAGGCCGGGCGGATTCTAGAGGGCGCGCCGTCTGCAGGCTGCGCCGGCCTCAGCACTCGACGATGTTCACCGCCAAACCACCGCGCGCGGTCTCCTTGTACTTGGTCATCATGTCGGCGCCGGTCTCGCGCATCGTCTTGATCACCTTGTCGAGGCTGACGTGGTGCGTGCCGTCGCCGCGCAGCGCCATGCGCGCGGCGTTGATCGCCTGCACCGACGCCACCGCGTTGCGCTCGATGCACGGGATCTGCACCAGCCCGCCCACTGGATCGCAGGTGAGGCCGAGGTGGTGCTCCATGCCGATCTCGGCCGCGTTCTCGGCCTGCGCCGGCGTACCGCCGAGCACCGCACACAGCGCGCCCGCGGCCATCGAGCAGGCGACGCCCACTTCGCCCTGGCAGCCGACCTCGGCGCCGGAGATGGAGGCGTTCTCCTTGTACAGGATGCCGATCGCCGCCGCGGTGAGCAGGAAGTCGCGCACGCCGCGGGCGTCGGCCCCGGGCACGAAGCGCGCGTAGTAGTGCAGCACGGCCGGCACGATGCCGGCGGCGCCGTTGGTGGGCGCGGTGACCACGCGACCGCCGGCCGCGTTCTCCTCGTTGACGGCGAGCGCGAACAGGTTGACCCAGTCGAGCACGACCAGCGGATCGTCCAGGGAAACGCCAGGCCGCTCCCAAGTTTCCCTGGCCCCCTCGGGGGGCGGGTCGCCGCGCAGCGGCGAGCCTGGGGGCCCGAAAGTCGACGGCTTGGCGGTGAGTGCGGTGTGCAGCGCGTGGGCACGGCGCCGCACCTTGAAGCCGCCGGGCAGGACGCCGTCGGTGGCGCAGCCGCGCGTGACGCAGGCCTGCATCGTGGACCAGATGCGGTCGAGCCCGGCGTCGATGCCCGCGTCGTCGCGCCAGTGATGCTCGTTGCGCCGCATCAGGTCGGCGATGCTGCACTTCAGTTGCTCGGTCAGCGCGAGCAACTGCGCGCCGGTGTGGAACGGATGCGGCAGCACGGTGGTGTCGGGTGCGATGGCCTTCTGCTTCGTGCCGTCCGCGGCCACCTCGTCGCTGACCACGAAGCCGCCGCCCACCGAGTAGTAGGTGCGTTCGGCCAGCGTCGCACCCGCGCTGTCGAACGCCGCGAACCGCATGCCGTTGGCGTGGAACGGCAGCGACTCGCGGCGGTGGAACACGAGGTCGTTGCGCTCGTCGAACGCGATCGTCGGGCCCTGTGCCAGCGTGATGCGGCCGTCGCTGCGGATGGCCTTCAGCAGCGCCGGGATGCGATCGACGTCGACGCTGTCGGGCTCGTGGCCGGCCAGCCCGAGCAACACCGCCTTGTCGCTGCCGTGGCCCTTGCCGGTAGCACCGAGCGAGCCATAGAGCTCGGCCTTCACGCGCACGGTGCGCGCAGCCAGGCCATCGTGCGCGAGGCGCAGCGCGAATAGCCGCGCCGCGCGCATCGGGCCGACCGTGTGCGAGCTGCTCGGTCCGATGCCGATCTTGAAGAGGTCGAAGACCGAGACTGCCATCGCGCTCAGGCCGCGGCGAACTCGAAATCGCCGCTCGATACACGTCGCGTGCGGCGCCGGTACTCCAGCGTGCCGCCCGGCCACAGCGTCGTGATGCGGCCACCGTCGGTGTGGTACCAGCTGTGGCAGCCGGTGGCCCACACGGTGCGCGGCAGCCGCGCGCCGAGTTCGGCGTTGAAACGCGCCTGCGCATCGACAGTCGGCGCGAGCCAGGCGTGTCCGGCGAGGCGCCGCATCGCGTCGTCGATGAGCGCGAGCTGCGACTCGATGACGAACACCATCGAGTTGTGGCCGAGCCCGGTGTTCGGCCCGACCACGGTGAACAGGTTCGGAAAGCCCGCCACCATGGTGCCGAGGTAGCCCTCGGGCGCCTGCGCCCACTGCGCGTGCAACGTGCGGCCCTGCGGCCCGATCACCGGGCACGGCGGCTTCATGTCGGCGGCATCGAAACCGGTGGCGGCAACCAACGCGTCGAGCTCGATGCGCCGGTCGTCGGCCAGGCGCACGCCGTGCGCCTCGACCTCGGCGATCGCCGCGGTCTCCAACGCCACCTGGGGCAGCTTGAAGGTGGGGTAGTAATCGTCGGCGATCAGGATGCGCTTGCAGCCCATGCGGTACCTGGGTGTCAGCGCCTCGCGCAGCGGCCCGGGGCCGATCTGCCTGCGCAGGTGGCGCAGTGCCAGCGGTTCCAGCGCCTTCAGCCATCGCGGGTGGCGCGTGAACGCCGGGGCGCGGCACTCGTGCTGCAGGTAGATCGCGCCGCGCCAGGTGCGGCGCAGTCCGGGCACATGGGCCAGGCACCAGCGCTGCAGCGCGCCGATCGGCGCATCGCCGCGCGGCATCACCCACGGCGCGCTGCGCTGGAACACGGTGAGCTGTCGGGCCCGCGGCGCGAGCTGTGGCACCACCTGGATCGCACTGGCGCCGGTGCCGATGACGCCGACGCGCTGGCCGCCGACGTCGAAGCCTTCGGGCCAGCGCGCAGTGTGGATCAACGGGCCGCGAAAT
>DATJYZ010000019.1:0-7398 GCA_035499355.1 Burkholderiaceae bacterium
ACCGCCACCGGCGGCAGCGCCCCCTCGCGCCGCTCGGCAGCGATCGCGCGGCCGGCCGCCCAGGTGCCGCCTTCGAGCAGACAAGCCAGCGGAAAGGTGGCCTCGTCCACTGCCAGCCGGCGGCGTACGCGAGGGGCCAGCTCGTCGAGCAGCGCCACCGTCAATGCCCGCCACTCGATCGTCCATTCGTCGCCCGGCCGCACCGCATGCCCGGCGAAGCCGGCGTCGCGCGGCACCACCACGCCAGCGTCGAGCAGCAGGCCGCCGTTGCGGTATTCCGGCAGGCCGGTCAGCGCGTCGATCTCGTGCACCCGCACGCCAGCCCACTCGAATGGCTCGAGCAGCGAGTAGGCCAGCCATTGCGACAGCTTGTGGAACGGCACCCACCCGGCGTCGAGTCCGTCGCCACCGGCAGCGCGGTGCCGCCACGCGTCACCCAGCGGCGTGCCCTGCAGCGACTGCCCGCTCGGCCAGATGGCGCTGAACGCGTCGAGCAGCGCGCCGAGCAGGCGCGCGGCGCTCACCTGGTGGTGATGCGTCGCCGGGCGCGGGTGATGGTGGTGGATCGCCGGGGCGTGACGATGGTGCGTCAGCGCGTCGAACAGGTGCCCCGGTTGGCCGAGCGCGGTGAAGACCCCCGGCTGCGCACGCAGCGCGTCGGCCAGGCGGTGCAACAGCGCGACGCGGCCTTCGAGGCCGGTGAGCGGGTTGTCGAGGCTGACCTGAAAGGCCTCGGCCAGCGCACGCGCATCGAGCGCCGCCAGCGCCCTGGCGTCGACCCGCAGCGGATCGCCCGCTTCCGACGAGAAGCGTCCCGCCATGAAGGCGCGAAAGCTCGCCACCGCCAGGCCCTCGGAGCGCGCGAACGTCTGCCCGCTCTCGCGCTCGACGAATCGCCAGTGGCTGCCGGCACCGGCGTCGAGCAGCACGCTGATCAGCGCCAGGTCGATGCGCGCACGTGCCATCGCTGCCGAACTGCGGCCGTGCAGTCGCGCGTCGAGTTCGGCCTTGCGATCCACACCGCCGGCTTCGAAGTGACGCCAGCGACTGTGGAACGGCACCTTCAGGCTCGGAAAGCGCGCGCGCGTCAGCGTCGCCACCCGCTCGGCCACTGCATCGAGACGCTCGCGCTGCAGTGTGAAGTGCGCCGACTCGCCGCGCGCCACCGCATCGGTGATCGCCGCGCAGCGCTGCCGGATCGTCGCCGGCGCGCGCAGGCGCCGCACCGCCTCGTGCAAGGCTGCCGCGCGCGCGGCCGCCGGCGCCGGGTCGTCCCAAGCCGGTGAATCCCTCTCGGGGAACGGCGAACCCAGCGAGCCCGGGGGCTCGGGTTCGTTCATTCGAGGCCTCGTCCCCTGACCGCGGCCAGCTGCGCCTCGTCGGGCACTGCGCCATCGGTGAAGTAGCCGGCCGCGATCTTGGCCTCGATCTCGACCTTGGCGTCGGCCGGCACCAGCGCGTCGGGAATCTTGACGCGCTCGCCCACTTCGATGCCGCTGCCGGTGATGGCGTCGTACTTGTCGTTGCTCATGCTGACCAGGCGATGGATCCTGCGGATGCCGAGCCAGTGCAGCACGTCGGGCATCAGCTCCTGGAAGCGCATGTCCTGCACGCCGGCGACGCACTCGGTGCGCAGGAAGTACTTGTCGGCGCGGTCGCCGCCCTCCTGCCGCTTGCGCGCGTTGTAGACCAGGAACTTGGTCACCTCGCCGAGCGCGCGGCCTTCCTTGCGGCTGTAGGCGATGAGGCCGACGCCGCCTCTTTGCGCGCCCTGGATGCACTCTTCGATCGCGTGCGTCAGATACGGCCGGCAGGTGCAGATATCGGAGCCGAACACGTCGGAGCCGTTGCACTCGTCGTGCACGCGCGCGGTCAGCGTGATCGCCGGGTCGGCAAGGTCGCGCACGTCGCCGAACACGTACAACGTCTGGCCGCCGATCGGCGGCAGGAACACCTCGATGTCGCTGCGCGTCACGAGCTCAGGGTACATGCCGCCGGTTTCCTCGAAGAGCGCGCGCCGCAGGTCGGCCTCGCTGACGTCGAAGCGGCGGGCCACGCCGGGCAACCACCACACGGGCTCGACCGCGATCTTGGTCACCGCGGCCGATGCGTCGTCCAGCAACACCTTGCCGTCGATCGCCAGCCGCTGGAACGCGATCGCCTGCTTGATCTCGCCCAGGTGGATGTGCGCCTTGGTCACGGCGATCGTCGGCCGGATGTCGTAGCCCTGCTCGAGGTAGTCGGCGAACACGCTCTGCACCGACGCGCCCCACGGGTCGATCGACACGATCTTGCCGGCGTCGCCCCACTGCTCGTACGGCCCGATCGCATCGGTGGGCGCGGTGTTGGTGAGGTCCGCGCGGTGGCCCTTCGTGAGATTGCCGGCCGCCACCGCGAGCGCGCGGTACACGCCGTAGCTGCCGCTGTGCGTGCCGATCACGTTGCGCTGGCTGCGGTTGCCGGTGGTGCCGACCACCGGCCCGCGCTCCAGTGCATCGGCCGCGCCCCAATGAATCGCCGGCGCGCCGCTCGGCCCTTGGCCCGGGTGCGACGTGAGCCGGATGTGACGCGGTTCGCTGGCCATGCGCGCTGCGCTTCCCCCGAAAAGTCCGCAGCATAGCGTCGCCGGCGGCAGCGGGGTAGTGCGGCCTCGGCGGCGCGGAATTCGTCGCGCACGCAGCGGCGCTCGCCCGCGAACCCCATCGCGCGCCACGGGACGCCGCGCAGCGCTCAGCGCTGGCCCTTGCGATACGGCTTCATCAGCGCCTGCGGGTAGCTGGCGCGCCGCGCCACCAGCAGCAGCGCGACGATCGCCATCACGTAGGGCAGCATCAGGTAGAACTGATACGGCATCTGCAGCCCGAACAGCCCCGAGCCGGCCTGCTGCAGCCGCAGTTGCAGCGCATCGAAGAACGCGAACAGCAACGCGCCGGCCAGTGCACGCCCCGGTCGCCAAGAGGCAAACACCACCAGCGCCACGCAGACCCAGCCGCGGCCGTTGACCATGTTGAAGTAGAACGCGTTGAACGCCGCCAGCGTCAGGAACGCCCCGGCCATACCCATCAGCGCCGAGCCGGCCACCACCGCGCCGGTGCGCAAGCCGGCCACGCTCAGACCCTGGCCCTCGACGGCCTCCGGGTTCTCGCCGACCATGCGCAGCGCCAGCCCGAGCGGCGTGCGGTACAGCAGCCAGGCCAGCGCCGGCACCAGCAGCAGCGCCAGCAGCGTCAACGGCGTCTGCGCGCTGAGCACCGGCACCGGCAGCCAGCCGCTCATGTCGGCGAACGGCTGGATGGTCGGCGGGCTGTCGACCTTCGGAAAGCTGACTCGGTAGGCATAACTCGCCAAGCTGGTGGCCAGCAGCGTGATGCCGAGGCCCGACACGTGCTGGCTCAGGCCCAGGCCCACGGTCAGCGCAGCGTGCAGCGCGCCGAACACCATACCGGTGAGCGCCGCCACCGCCACGCCGGCCCACAGGCCGCCGCCTTGGTAGACGGTGAGCCAGCCCGCGAAGGCGCCGGCCACCATGATGCCCTCGATGCCGAGGTTGAGCACGCCGGCGCGCTCGCACAACAGCACGCCCAGTGTGCCGAGGATCAGCGGCGTCGCGATGCGCAGCACGGCGACCCAGAACGGCGCGCCCAGAAGCAGCTCCAGCGTCTCAGACACCAGGCGCTCCCCTCGTCATTTCCAGCGCAGGCGCCAGCGCACGCCGAGCGTGGCCACCAGCACTGCGATCAACGCCACCGCGACGATGACGTCGGCGATGTAGGTGGGCACGCCGACCGCCCGGCTCATGCTGTCGGCACCGACCAGCATGCCGGCGACGAACACCGCCGCCGCGACCACACCGAGCGGATGCAGCCCCGCCAGCATCGCCACCACGATGCCCGAGTAGCCGTAGCCCGGAGACATGTCGAGCGTGACGTAGCCGGCGCGACCGGCGACCTCGACCGCGCCGGCCAGCCCCGCGAGCGCGCCGGACAACAACGCCACCTTCCACATCACCCGGCGCACCGGCATGCCGGCGAACGCGGCCGCGCGCGCGTTGGCGCCGACGGCGCGGATCTCGAAGCCGAGCGTCGTGTGCTGCAGCAGCAGCGCCAGCCCCACCGCCAGCACCAGCGCGCCGATCAGCCCGCTGTGCACGCGGCTGCGCGGGATCAGCTTGTCGAGCTGCAGCGCGTCGGCGATCGCCACGCTCTGCGGCCAGCCGAGCGCCGACGGATCCTTCATCGGACCGTCGAGCATCGCCGACACCAGCAGCAGCACGATGAAGTTCAGCAGCAGCGTCGTCACCACCTCGTCGACACCGAAGCGCACCTTCAGCCACGTCGGCGCCAGCAACAGCACCGCGCCCGCCGCGCAGGCGGCGGCGATCATCAACGGGAACAGCAGCGACGACGGCAGCGACCAGCCCACGCCGCCGTGCAAACCGCCCACCGCGACGGCGGCCAGCGCCCCCGCGTAGAGCTGGCCCTCGGCGCCGATGTTGAACAGCCGCGCACGGAACGCCACGGCCACCGCCAGGCCGGTGAGGATCAGCGGTGTCGCCCGCGTCAGCGTCTCGGTCCACGCGAAGCGCGAGCCGAAGCCGCCTTGCAGCAACAGCGCGTAGGCGCGGCCGACCGGGGCGCCGGCCCAGGCCACCAGGAGCGACGTCACCGCGAGCGTGAATGCCAGCGCCGCCAGCGGCGCGGCCAGCCACAGCCAGGCCGGCGTCTGCACGCGCGGTTCGAGCCGCATCAGTGCACCGCCTGCGGCGCCGCGTCGCCCATCGCCAGCCCGAGCGAAGCCAGTGTCCACTGTGCGCGCGGTTTGGCCTCGGTGAGGCGGCCGCGCGTGATCACCGCGATGCGGTCGGCCAGGGCGAGAATCTCGTCGAGGTCTTCGCTGATCAGCAGCAACGCCGCGCCGGCCTGGCAGGCCTGCAACAGGCAGCGGTGGACGTCGGCCACCGCGCCGACGTCGAGCCCCCAGGTCGGCTGGTGCGCGACGATCAGCGTCGGCGCCGCGTCGCGATAGCGCAGGCTGGTGAGCGCGCGGCCGATGATCAGCTTCTGCAGGTTACCGCCCGACAGCGCCGCGGCGCGCCCATCGAGGCCGCCGCCGCCGCGCACGTCGAAGCGTTCGACGATGCGCTGCGCGTGCTCGAGCGCGCGCTCGCGGCGCAGCACGCCGAAGCGCGCGAAGCGGCGGCTCGCGTAGCGCTCCAGCAGCGTGTTCTCCCAGATCGCGAGCTCGCCGATCGCGCCGACGCCTTGCCGGTCCTCCGGAATCCGCGCCACCCCCGCATCGATCCACGCGCGCGGCTGCGCCGGCAACGCGCGACCGGCGACTTCGAGCGTGCCGGTGTCGAGCGCCAGCACGCCGGACAGCACGTTGGCCAGCGCCTGCTGCCCGTTGCCGGCGACGCCGGCAACGGCCACCACCTCGCCGCCGTGCACCTCGAGGCTGACGCGATCGAGCAGCACCCGCTGCTCGGTGCGCGCGCTGGCGTCGCGCAGCGCGCAGGCCAGCGCGCGCGGCGCATCGTTCGCCGGCGCCTGACGTGCCACCGCGGTGACCGTGCGCCCGACCATCGCTTCGGCGAGGCCAGCCTTGTCGGCCTTGGCCGCGCGCATCTCGGCGACCACGCGGCCGGCGCGCAGCACGACCACGCGGTCGGCCACGGCGAGCACTTCGTCGAGCTTGTGGCTGATGAAGACCACCGCCATGCCGCCGGCCACCAGCTGCTGCAGCGTGGCGAACAGCGACGACGACTCCTGCGGCGTCAGCACCGCGGTCGGCTCGTCGAGGATCAGCACGCGCGCGCCACGCGTCAGCGCTTTGAGGATCTCGACGCGCTGGCGCTCGCCGACCGAGAGCTCGCCGACGCGCGCGTCGGGCTCGACGCGCAGCCCGAAACGCTGGGCGATGTGCAGCAGCTGCCCTCGCGCCTGTGCCCGGCGCGACTGCCACCACCACAGCGGCTCGGTGCCGAGCATCACGTTGTCGAGCACGCTCAGGTTGTCGGCCAGCGTGAAGTGCTGGTGCACCATGCCGATGCCGGCGGCCAGCGCGGCCTTCGGCTCGCCCGGCGGCAACGGATGCCCGTCGACGTCGATGCTGCCGGCATCGGCCACGTGGTGGCCGAACAGAATCGACACCAGCGTGCTCTTGCCGGCGCCGTTCTCGCCCAGCAGCGCCACCACCTCGCCCGCGCGCAGCTCGAGCGAGATGCCGTCGTTGGCCTGGACCTCGCCGAAGCGCTTGCTGATGCCGCTCAGGCGCAGCAGCGGCGGTGCGTCGGTCGCAGCCGCAGTCGCCGTCTGCGCACCGACGCGTGCCACCTCAGCGGCCCCGCGAGGCCATCGCGCTCACTTGGCGGTGGGCTTGGGCTGGTCGTCGTCGACCTTGACCTTGAACGAGCCGTCGAGGATCGCACGCTCCTTGGCCTTGACCTTGGCCACCAGATCGGCCGGCACCTTCTTCTCGAACGTGCCCAGCGGCGCCAGCTCGCTGCCCTTGACCTTCATGTGCGACAGCTGGCCGTAGTCGTCGGCCTTGAAGGCGCCCGCCTTCACCGCCTTGATCGCGGCGTCGATCGTCGGCTCCATGTTCCACAGCGCCGAGGCGACCACGGTGTCGGGATACTTGTCCTGCGTGTTGATCACGTTGCCGATGGCGAGCTTGCCGCGCTCCTTGGCGGCGTCGCTGACGCCGAAGCGCTCGGCATACATCACGTCGGCGCCCTTGTCGATCATCGCGAACGCCGCTTCCTTGGCCTTGGGCGGGTCGAACCAGCTGTTGATGAAGGTGACCATGAACTCGACCTTCGGGTTGACCTCCTTGGCGCCGGCCATGAAGGCGTTCATCAGCCGATTCACCTCGGGGATCGGATAGCCGCCGACCATGCCGATCTTGTTGCTCTTGGTCATGCCGCCGGCGATCATGCCGGTGAGGTAGCTCGGCTCCTGGATGAAGTTGTCGAACACCGCGAAGTTCGGCGCCTGCGGCTTGCCCGAGCTGCCGAGCAGGAACGACGTCTTCGGGTAGTCCTTGGCCACCTTGCGCGCCGCCGCTTCGACGGCGAAGGCCTCGCCGACGATCAGCGTGTTGCCGGCCTCGGCGTACTGGCGCATCACGCGCTCGTAGTCGGCGTTGGCGACGTTCTCGCTGAACACATACTCGATCTCGCCGCGCGCCACCGCCGCCTTCAGCGCCTTGTCGATGCGGCTGACCCACTGCTGCTCGACGGGCACGGTGTAGATCGCGGCCACTTTGAGCTTGGCCTGGGCGAACGCGTTGCCAGTGAGCGCGGCCAGCGCGGCGGCAGCGCCCAACAGCAGGGTCGAGCGGCGAATCAGGGACATGGTTCCTCCGGTGTTGGTGAATGGTCGACACCCTCATCGGGAC
>DATJYZ010000020.1:0-4066 GCA_035499355.1 Burkholderiaceae bacterium
GATTCCGCTCGGCCCAGTGCCGGACGCGCCAAGCCGAAAGCCAAGCGAACACCGCGGATCCGGCTTAGCCGGTCCGCGGGTGTTGCCCCCTCGAGGGCGAGGCGGCCGCTAGGCCGCATCGGGGGTGGGCTCATTTCGCGCCGTGGCGTCTTCGCGCAGCCGCCAGCTGCGCCAGCCCCACGCCAGCACGGCGACGAGCGCCAGCACTGGCAGCACTAGCGGCCACGCGATCGGCTGGTTCCATTCGGCCTGCCTGCGCACGCGCAGCGCCGGGTCGATGCGGTAGTACTGCGCCATGTCGCGGATCAGGATGCTCGGCTTGCCGTCGTAGACCCATTGCTGGAACGCCAGCCCGCCCCAGGCGATGTAGCCGAACGACCAGGGCGCGTCGCGCTGCAGGATCGCGACCATCTCGTCGATCACCTGCTGCTTGCGCGGCGTGTCGTCGAGCGTCTGCAGCTCGCGGAACAGCGCGTCGAAACGCGGGTTCTCGTAGTTGGCGATGTTCTCGCCGTTGCTCTTGCTCTTCGCGTTGGGGCCGTACAGCAGGAACAGGAAGTTCTCGGCATCCGGGTAATCGGCGAGCCAGCCGGCCCAGAAGACCTGGTGCTTGCCCTTGAGCGTCTTGTCCTGGAACTGATTGAAGTCGGTAGCGCGCACCTCGAGCTGGATGCCGATCTTGGCGAACTGCTTGATCATCCAATCGTTCTCGGCCTTGAACTCCGGCGTGATCGCGCGCTGGAAGTCGTAGTTCAACACCAGGGGCTTGCCGCTGGTGGCGTCGCGGCCATCGGGATAGCCCGCTTCGGCGAGCAGCTTCTTCGCGTCGTCGAGCGGCCTGCGCTCGATCTTGCCGTCGACCAGATGGTGGGTCACCGGGTTGTAGAAGCCCGGCGTCTGCTCGCGCGAGCCGAACAGGCCCGGTGGCAGCGGGCCGTGCGCGGCATCGCCACCTTTGTAGCGGAAGATGCGGCCGTAGCCCTCCTCCCAATCGATCGCGATCGAGATCGCCTGGCGCAGCTTGCGATGGCGCTCGCGTTCATCGGGCGTGCCAACGTTGCCGACCACCGGGTCGAGCATGTTGAAGCCGAAGTACCAGTTGGAGATGTCGGCCGTGAGCGGAAACTTGAACTTGCGCTCTTCGAACAGGCGCCGCACCTCGTCGGAGTCGTCGCTGTCGGCCTTGAAGCCCACGCCCCACTCGGGGCGCTCGATCTCCGGCACGTCGAGGTAGCCCTGGCGGAACTTCTCCTTGCGCGGCGTGCGCTCCTTCTCGATCGTCACGTACAAGCGGTCGACGAACGGCGTGCGCTTGCCGCAGTCGTCCAGCAGCCCCGCGGCCTTGTCGCCGGGCTCGCCCTCGCAGGGGTAGGTGCCGCCGCGGTAATTGGGATTTCGTTCGAGCACGTGCAGGCGGTCGCGCTCGAAGGTGCGCATCATGAACGGACCGGTGCCCACGGGCCACTGGTTCAGCGAGAGCCCGGCCTGCGCCATGCCGGGTTGCGCGTAGAACGCGTCCGCCTCCCAGGGTACCGGCGCGGTGAACGGCATCGCCATCCAGTAGCGCCACTGCGGGTACTTGCCTTTGAGCCGGAGGCGAAACGTGTAGCGGTCGATCGCCTGCGCCCCGGCCAACGGCCAGCGCCGGAAGTCGAGAAACGGTTTGTCCTGCAGGTCTTCGGGCAGCCCCGCCAGCAGCTTGGCATCTTCGCGCTTGATCAGCGCGGCATATTCCTTGAGCCCGATCACGTACTCGGCGAACACCGCGAACACCGGCGCCTCGATGCGCGTGGTGGCGTGCCGCTTCAGCGCGTAGACGAAGTCGTCCGCCACCAGCTCGCGCGTGCCTTGTTGCGCGAAATCCCACGGCGAGCGCTTGTCGCCGAGCTCGCCGCGCGTCAATGCGTGGTCGGTGTGGTAGCGATAGCGTCCCTTGTCGTCGGTGGCGAACGCGGGGTGCGGCTGGTACAGCACGCCATGGCGGATCGGGATGTCGTACACGCTCTCCGCGATGCGATCGGCACTCGCATCGTCGGGCAGGCGCTGGCCGTTGGCATCCAGGTACACCGGCGTCACCACCTGCGTGGCCACCTTCGGGATCAGCTCGTACGGCCGCTTCAGGTAGTGATAGCCGTACGGCGGCTCGTAGATCTGGTAGGTGTAGGCCGACTCCGGATTGGCGTAGGACGCGGTCGGATCGAGGTAGCGCGGCGAGCGTTCGTCGAAGGTGTAGACGAGCGTGTTGCTCTTCATCAGCTCGGCCGGGTAGGGGTTGTTGCTGCACGCAGCGAGCAGCAGCGCCACGCTGCCGATCCAGCGACGGCCGCGCATCAGGCCCACCCCACCAGCACGTCGCGGCCCTGCACCACGAGCTCGACCCGTTGCCCGAGCGGGAACGTCACCTTGGTGCGCACGTGGCCGAACGGGAACCCGGTGACCAGTGGCACCCGCATCGTCGAGCGCAAGTAGGCCACCATCGACTTCAGCGTGTAGCCGCGGTCCAGCGGCGACACCCGGTAGTCGCTCACCGCGCCGAGCAGCACCGCCTTCTGCTGCTTCAGCACGCCGGCCTGCTGCAGCTGCAGCAGGCAGCGCTCGACGCGATACGGATGTTCGTTGACGTCCTCGACGAACAGGATGCCGCCCTTGACCCGGGGAAAATGCGACGTGCCGAGCATCGAGCACAGCATGGCCAGGTTGCCACCCCACAGCACGCCCTTGGCGTGCAGGCCGTCGAAGCCGGCTTCGGTGCGAAAGCCCACGGCGTGCAGCGCGCCGCTCATCGCCTCGACGAAGCAATCGCGCGTGACATCGTCGACCCCGCCTTCGGCATCTGGACGGCCGAAGTCGTCGCACGCCATCGGTCCGGCCCACGACGGCGCACCGCGATGCGCCAGCACGCCCATCTGCAGCGCCGTCATGTCGCTGTAGCCGACCCATCGTGTGCCCTTGGAGATGCTGCGAGCGACGCGCTTCCAGTCGATCGCGTCGAGCAGCCGCGTCATGCCGTAGCCGCCACGGCAGGCCATGGCAATCGACGGCGCCGCGTCGGCCACGCGGTGCAGCGTGGCCAGGCGCTGCTCGTCGCTGCCGGCAAAGCGCTGGTGGCGCAACGCGACGCTGGCATCGAGCTCGACCGCATAGCCGAGGGCGCGCAAGCGCGCCGCCGCACGGCGCAGCGCATCGCCGCGCAGCTCGACGCCGGCCGATGTAAAGACCTGAACGATACTGGCCTTCATCGCGCCGGCGGATCGTCGGACGGCACCGACTCGATCACTTCACCGGTCGGGATCGGCGCGTCGTCGTCGTCGGCGCCCGCGCGCTCGGAGCGCATCTGTTCCCGGCGCTCGGCGAAGAAGCCACGCAGCAGCGCTGCCGCCGGCTCCGCGAGCACGCCGGCGGCGACCTCGGTCTGATGGTTCAGCGCCCGATTGGCGAACAGGTCGACCACCGAGCCCGCGGCGCCGGTCTTGGGGTCGGCGGCGGCGAACACCACCCGGCGCAGCCGCGCATGCAGCACCGCCATCGCGCACATCGGGCACGGCTCGAGCGTCACGTAGAGCTCGAGGTCGGGCAGCCGATAGTTTTCGGCCAACTGGGCAGCATGGCGAAGCGCCACCACTTCGGCGTGCGCGCTGGGGTCGTGCGTGGTGATCGGCCGGTTGTAGCCGGTGGCCACCACCTGCGGGCCGCCTTCGGTGCGCCGCACGATCACGGCGCCCACGGGCACCTCGCCGGCGAGCTGCGCGTTCAGCGCCTGGTCGAGCGCGAGCCGCATCGCGGTCTCGTCGAACACGTCGGGCGTCATCTCGGCAGCGGCACGGATGCGGAAACTGCGATCGCGCCGCAGCTCAATCGGACGCGCGGGAGGCGCCCTGCTCGAGCGCACGGTTCACGTCCTGCAGCACCTTCTGCTGCGCGGCACGCGACTGCTCGGGCACGGTGGGCGCCGGGACGCCGGCGGTCGCGGGTGCCGCCGGCACGACCGCCGGGGCCACGGCCTGCAGCTGCTTCTTCATCAGCATGGCGATCACCGCCACCACCACGACCAGGCCGACCAAGCTGA
>DATJYZ010000021.1:0-6321 GCA_035499355.1 Burkholderiaceae bacterium
AGACGGCCGGTGTGCGGCTCGGCCGCTGGTCGCGCTGCGGCCTCGCCGTGCAGGCCGATGCCACCCGCGTGCGCCAGGTGCTGCTCAACCTGGTGGGCAACGCGATCAAGTACAACGGCAGCCACGGCCGCGTCGAAGTGCTGCTCGAGCCGCCCGCGGGCAACGGCACGCTGGTCGGCGTGGTGGTGCGCGACGACGGCCCCGGCATCGCACCGGAGCGACAGCACCAGCTGTTCCAGCCGTTCAACCGCCTCGGCGCGCAGACCGGCGAGGTGCCCGGGCATGGCCTCGGCCTCGTGATTTCGCGCCAGCTCGCCGAAGCGATGCACGGCGAGCTCGAGCTGCGCTCGACGCCGCGCGTCGGCACCGAGGCGGTGTTGCGCCTGCCGCTGGCGGCGCACGACGCGGCCGCGGCCGCAGCCGCAGCGGCGGCCGCGGTGGTGGAAGATGCCGTGCGCGTGCAGTCGGCGTCCGCGGTGCGCGTGCTGTGCGTCGAGGACAACCCGGTCAACGCGCTGCTCATGCGCGAGGCGCTGGCGTTGCGACCTGGCGAGATCGACCTGCGCCTGGCCGACAGCGGCGAGCGCGGCCTCGAGGTGCTGGCGTCGTGGCGTCCCGACGTGGTGCTGCTCGACATGAGCCTGCCCGGCATCGACGGCCACGAAACGCTGCGCCGCCTGCGCGCCCAGCCCGGCCTCGCCGACCTCCCGTGCGTGGCCGTATCGGCCGACGCGATGCCGCAGCAGATCAGCCGCGCACGCGCCGCCGGCTTCGACGACTACTGGGTCAAGCCGCTCGACGTGCCGACGCTGGCCGACCGCGTGCTGCGCTACGCGCCCGAGCGACAGCGCGCCGGCTGACACCCGCGGGGTCCAGCTGGGCGGCAGCGCTAGACGCGCACCACCCGCGGGTCGGCCACCGGTGCGTAGAGCGCCAGCACCTCGCCGGCGCGACGCTCGAGTACCCGACGCTGGTTGAGATAGCCCTTGTCGGTGATCTCGCCGGCGTCGGCGTTGGGCGGCTCGGTCAGCAGCATCGCGCGCGTCGGCGTCTGCGACGAACCGCCGCCGGCCGCCGCCATCGCCAGCAACCCATCGCGCAGGCGCTGCGTCTTCTGCTCGGGCGTCATCGTGCCCGCCTGCGGCGATGGGAACACCAGCAGGCCAATCTGCTCGCGGTCATGGCCGGTGATCACCACGTCGGCGGCCAGTGGCGACAGCGCACTGATCGCGCGCAGCCGCAGCGTGCCCACCGACACCCAGGTGCCCGACAGCAGCTTGAAGTCCTCGGCGACGCGGCCGTCGAACATCACGCCGCACTCGGGCCGCGCGTCGTCGACCAGGCGGCCGGCGTCGCCGATGCGGTAGTAGCCCTCGTCGTCGAACGCCTGGGCGGTGATTTCCGGCGCGTCGCGATAGCCCGGGAAGACGTTGGGCCCGCGCACGCGCATCTCGAGCTTGCCGCCGCTGGGGACGAACTTCAACTCGACCCCGGGCAGCGGCGTGCCGATGCAGCCGGCGCGTTCGATGCGCCAGTGCACGCTGGTGACCGCGGGCGCGGTCTCGGTGGCGCCCCACGACGAGGTGAACCACAGCGGCCGGTGCTCGTGGTTGGCGCGCACGCGGCGCGCCACGCCTTCGAGCCGCTCCCACAGGCTCTGCGGCAGCGCGGCCCCGGCGTAGAACACGCCCTGCAGGCGCTCGAAGAAGTCGCGCGCGAACGCCTCGTCCTGCTCCAGGTGAGGCAGCAGCATGTCGAAGCCGCGCGGCACATTGAAGTAGAAGTTGGGCTTCACCTCGCGCAGGTTGCGCACCGTCTTGTCGACCAGGCCGGGCACCGGGCGGCCCTCGTCGACGGTGAGGCTGCCGCCGTGCGCGAGCACCATGTTGAAGTTGTGGTTGGCACCGAAGGTGTGGCTCCACGGCAGCCAGTCGAGCAGGTGCAGAGGGTGCCGCTGCAGAAACGGCCACACCTGCGTCATCTGCTGCTGGTTGGCGGTGAGCATGCGGTGCGTGTTGATCACCACCTTCGGCGTTCCGGTGGAGCCGCTGGTCAGCAGCAGCTTGGCGGTGGTGGCGGGCTCGACCGCGGAGAGCGCGCGGATCACCGCCGGCGTCTCCCGGCCCTGCAGCAGCCGCTCGAACGGCAGCGCGCTCTCGAACTGCGCCGCACGTTCGCTGAACACCACCGGCGCACGGCCGCCCCAGGCGCGGATGGCGGGGCCGTAGACGCCGGGCTCGACGGCATAGACCAGCGCCGGCCGCAGCGCGTCGAGGATGCCCTTGACCTTGGCCGTGTCCTTGGTCAACCGGCAGTAGGCGCTGGACACCGTGCAGATCGCCATGCCGACGTGCATCGCGGCCAGCGCGAGCAGGGCGTGGTCGATCGAATTGTCCGACAGCACCACCACCGGCTGCGCGCGCGGCAGTGCGAGGTCGAGCAGCGTCTGCGCGATCGCGCCGACGTCGCGCCGCGCCTGCGCATACGTCAGGCGGCGCCACGCGCTGTCGGCGGCGCGCTCGGCCAGGAACGGCGCGTCGGGCGTGGTGTGCGCCCAGTGCTCGAGCCAGTCGCCGACGCAGCGCGCGTGCGGTTGCAGCGGCTCGGGGTGGCGCAGTACGAAGCCTCCGCCGGGCAGCGGCGTGCGCGTGCAGCGCGGCGGCGCCAGCGCGCCCGGGTCATCGAACAAGGTGACCGTCGACAAGGGTTGCCTCCTCACACACCGAGGTATTGATGCAGTTGCTCGCTGTCGCGCAGCGCCTCCGCAGGGCCGCTGGCGACCACCTGGCCCTTCTGCAGCACCACCAGCGCGTCGGCGTGCGCGGCCACCTTGCGGTGGTCGCGGTCGACGATCAGCGTCGCGATGCCGGCCTCGCGGATGCGCGCGATGACGCGCCAGATCTCGGCCACCACCAGCGGCGCCAGGCCCTCGGTGGCCTCGTCGAGGATGACGACGTCGGGGTGGGTCATCAGCACGCGGCCGATCGACAGCATCTGCTGCTCGCCGCCGGACAGTTGCCCGCCGAGGTGGCGCTGCCGCTCGGCCAGGCGCGGGAAGGTGTCGAACACGCGCGCCAGCGTCCAGTCGCGCCGGCCGTCGCGCGCCGGGCGCGCGGCCATCGTCAGGTTCTCGAGCACGCTCAGGTTCGGGAAGATGCCGCGCCCCTCGGGCACGTAGCCGATGCCGGCGCGCGCCACCTCGTGCGGCCGCGCGCGCGAGCAGTCGCGGCCGCCGATCGCGATGCGTCCCGAGCGCTGGCGCACGTGGCCGAGCAGCGTGCGGATCAGCGTGGTCTTGCCCATGCCGTTGCGACCGAGCAGGCCCACGGTCTGGCCGCGCGCGATGCGCAGCGACACGCCGTGCAGCACGTGGCTGGTGTCGTACCAGGCGTGGAGGTCGCTGGCGTCGATCAGCAAGTCGGCGCTCATCGGACTGCCCTCCGCGCTGCGCGCCGCGGGATTCGTGCTTCGGAGCGGCCGTGCGCGCTCAAGCCGTCTCCCCGAGGTACGCGGCCTGCACGTCGGCATTGGCGCGCACCGCCGACGGTGCGCCGCTGGCGAGCACCGCGCCGTTGACCATCACCGTGATGGTGTCGGCGATGCGGAAGACGGCGTCCATGTCGTGCTCGACCAGCACGATCGCATGCCCCGCCTTCAGCTCACCCAGCAGCGCGAGCATGCGCTCGGTCTCCTCGGCGCCCATGCCGGCCAGCGGCTCGTCGAGCAGCAGCACCTCGGGCCCGGTGGCCAGACACATCGCGATCTCGAGCTGGCGGCGCTGCCCGTGCGACAGCGCGAACGCCGGCGTGTCGAGCACGCCGGCCAGGCCGGCGCGCGCGGCCGCCTCGCGCGCGGCCGGCACGGCCAGCGGGCATGCCGCCGCGTCGGTCCACAGCGACCACGGCTTCTGGTGGTGCGCCTGCGCGGCGAGGCGGCAGTTCTCGAGCACGCTGAACTGCATGAACAGCGTCGTGCGCTGGTAGCTGCGGCCGATACCGGCGCGCGCGCGCCGCGGCTGCGGCCAGCGCGTGACGTCGTGCCCGCGCAAGGCCACGCTGCCGCCGCTGGCGGGGATCTCGCCGGCCAGCACGTTGACCAGCGTCGACTTGCCGGCGCCGTTGGTGCCGATCACCGCGTGCACGCTGCCGCGGTGCACGTCGAGCGACACGCGGTCCACCGCCACCAGGCCGCCGAAGCGGCGCGTCAGCTCGCGGGCACGCAGCACCGGTTCGGCGTGGCTCATGACGCGGCCGCCACGGCTCGGCGTTGCGCGCGGCGGCGCCAGGTGTCGGCAATGCCGATCAGGCCGCGCGGCAGCCAGGCCACGCTGACGATGATGGTGAGGCCCAGACCGAGCAGCCAGTGCTTGGCGAAGGCGCCGAACACCGCCTCGGACTTGAACAGCTCCTGCAGCAGCGTGAACGCGAACGCGCCGAGCACCGCGCCGCGCAGGTGACCGAGGCCCCCGAGGATGATCATGATCAGCACCGCGCCGGAGAAGTGCCAGCTCAGCAGCTCGGGGTTGACGAAGCCGTCCTTCACCGCGAACAGGAAGCCGCCGAGGCCGGCGATCGCGCCCGACAGCACGAAGGCGGCGAGCTTGTACGGGTAGGTCGAGTAGCCGGCCGCGCGCATGCGCTGCTCGTTGGCCTTGATGCCGGCCAGCGCGCGGCCGAAGCGCGAGCGCGCGATCAGCGCCAGCGCGCCGAACGCCAGCGCCAGCGATGCGAGCACGACGTAGTACATCGTGAGCGGCCGCTCGAGGTCGAGCAGCGTGACGCCGCCGAGCTCGAGCAGCGGCTTCACGTAGAGGTAGATGCCGTCGGTGCCGCCGCCCAGCGGCGTGTCGTGCACCACGTAGTACGCCATCTGCGCGAACGCCAGCGTCACCATGATGAAGTAGACACCCTTGGTGCGCAGCGACAACCCGCCCATGAACGCCGCGTACGCCGCGGCCACCGCCACCGAGGCCGGCAACAGCCACAGCAGCGACGGTGCCGCACCCTGCGGCGACAGCTTCACCGTGGCATAGCCCGCGAGCCCGAAGAACGCCGCCTGCCCGAAGCACACCAGCCCGGTGGTGCCCACCAGCAGCTCCAGGCTCAGCGCGACGATGGCGTAGATCATCGTCTTGGTCACGAGGTCGACGCCGAAACTGCCGGCGAACAGCGGCCAGATCGCGAGCCCGATGGCCCCCAGCAGCACGGATGCAAGCTTGCGATGCTGCATGGCCATTCAAGTGGACACCGCGGATCCGGCTCTGCCGGGCCGCTGGTGTCGCTCCCTTGGGGGGATGAGCGTGGACGTGAGGGCCTGCCTGCGCAGGCCCGAACGCCTCGCGAACCGCCCGAGCTCTGCGAGGGCGCGGAAGGCCGCCGCCAGGCGGCTTCGGGGGTGGGTCATCTCATCCAGCCTTGAACAGCCCGTCGGGCTTCCACAGCAGGATCAGCGCCATCAGCACGTACACCAGCACGCCGGCGGCCTCCTGGAACAGCACCTTGCCGAAGGTGTCGACGAAGCCGATCAGCAACGCCGCCAGCAGCGCGCCGCGGATCGAGCCGATGCCGCCGATCACCACCACCACGAAGCAGACGATCAGCACCTGGTTGCCCATGCCGGGGTACACCGACGAGGCCGGCGCGGCCACCATGCCGGCGAACACCGCCAGCGCCACGCCGGCGGCGAACACCACGCGGTAGAGGAACTGGATGTCGATGCCGAGCGACTGCACCATCTCGCGGTTGGTCGAGCCGGCGCGGATGGTCATGCCCAGCCGCGTGCGCGCCAGCACGAACCACATGCCGAGCGCGATGAGCAGGCAGACGGCCGACATGAACAGGCGGTACACCGGATACGTCATCAGGTCGCCCAGCGGCACCGAGCCGGCCAGCCAGGCCGGCGGCTGCACGCCGTGGACGTCGTCGCCGACGAGGATGCTGCGCAACTCCTCGAACACCAGGATCAGGCCGTAGGTCATCAGCACCTGCTGCAGGTGTTCGCGCTCGTACAGGAAGCTGAAGAACGCCCACTCGAGCACGTAGCCCAGCAGCACCGCGAGCACGAGGCCGACGCACAGGGTGGTGAAGAAGCCGCCGCCGACGGTGCCGGCGACGAGCGGCGCCAACGCGTACGCCATGTAGGCGCCGATCATGTAGAAGCTGCCGTGCGCCAGGTTGATGACGCCCATGATGCCGAAGATCAGCGTCAGCCCCGACGCGACAAGGAACAGCAGCAGCCCGTACTGCAGGCTGTTGAGGCACTGGACCAGGAATGTCGAAAGAGTCACGTGCGTTCGCTACGAAGGCCTGTCCCCCGGGACAG
>DATJYZ010000022.1:0-22587 GCA_035499355.1 Burkholderiaceae bacterium
TGAAGCGCAGCGCGTTCAGCGTCAGCGGCTGGCCGATGCCCCGCAGCGTGAGTTCGCCACGCAAGGCCGTGACGCGGCCGGCATCGTCGAACTCCACGCGCTCGGCCACCAGGTACGCGCGCGGGTTGGACTGCACCGCGAGCATGTCGCCCTCCTTCAGACGCGCGTCGAGCACCGGCACGCCGGTGCTCACCTGGGTGGTGTCGATCTCCACTTGCACGCGGCCCTTACGGGCGGTGCGGTCGATCGTCGCCTCGCCGTTCAGCGGGCCGAAGCGCCCCCGAATCGTCGAGGTGCCGAAGTGCACCAGCTCGAACGTGACGGAGGTGTGGGTCGGGTCGAAGCGATAGGTCACCGGTTCAGCGCGCGCGCTGCCCAATGGCGCGAGCACCGCGAATCCGGCGCACAGGGTGCGCAACAGGCGGTGCACCGCGGCTCGCCGATGCGCGCCCGCAGTCACGACGTCGGCAGGCCCGACAGCGCGATGCGAAAGCGCACCTGCACCTCGTGGGCCACCAGGCTGGCGTCGGTCCACTCGCCCTCGCCGATGCGGTAGTCGCTGCGCTTGACGCTGAAGCTGCCGGTGGCGGTGCCGCTGGTGCCGGCCTGCGTCAGCGTCACCGGCACGGTCATGTCGCGCGTCTCGCCCTTCAGGGTCAGGCGGCCCGTCATCTCGTAGCGCCCACCGCCGGCTGCGCGAATACCGCTGGAGCGGAACTCCGCCTGCGGATACTTGCCGGTGTCGAGCCACACCGCGCGCTGCGCTTCGGCGGTGACCTCGGGCGCCGCGAACGACACGCTGTCCATCTGGATGCGCAGCACCACCTGGCCGGACTCCGGCTTGCGCGGATCGAGCGCCACCTGCGCGCTCCAGCGCAAGAAGCGGCCCTCGACCGGCACACCCATCTGCCGGGTGACGAACACCAGTTCGCTCGCGCCGGGGTCGACGGTCTGCGCCTGCGCGGCGGCGGTTGCGGCCAGCGCCAATGCGGCGATCAAGGAACGCGCGGTCTTGCTCATGGTGTGCTCTGTCCGATCCTGCGCCGACATACGAAGTTCAACGCCGAAACGGATGCATGCGCTGCAACAGGCTGTCGCGATCGACCACGTGATGTTTCAGCGCTGCCGCCACGTGCAACGCGACGAGCAGCGCCAGCGCCAGCGCAGCGGCCTGGTGCAAGGCCTTCAGCGCGTCGGCCCAGGCGCGGTCGACCGGTACCCAATCGGGCAGCGGCAGCATGCCGAACCACACCACCGGAAAGCCCGTGGCCGAGCTGTAGCCCCAGCCCGCCAGCGGCACGATGAAGAACAGCGCGTACAGCGCCCGGTGCACTGCGCGGGCCGCCGCGCGCTGCCAGCGCGGCATGGGCACGTCCGGCGGCGGTCGGTGCGACAACCGCCACAGCAGCCGCAGCGCCGACAGCACGAGGATCGTGATGCCGGCCCACTTGTGCCAGTTGAACAGGCGCAGCCGCAGCGGCGACATCGGCAGGTCGTGCATGGTCACACCGAGCATGAGGTTGAGCAGGATGAGGATCGCCAGCAGCCAGTGCGCAGCGATGGCCACCGGGTCGTAGCGGGCCGCGCGGTTGCCCGCTGGCGCGGTGGCCGGCGTCATGCCGCCAGCCCCGCGAACAGCGGCGCCGCGGCGGCGGCGAGCGACGCGTCGCCATCGAGCAGGCGATGGCGCAGCGCGAAGTCCAGCGTCACCAGCGATGCGTCGACGGTCATCTCGACGCCGGCGGCCAGCGCGAGCGCCTGCGGCAGCGGGTGCAGCGCGAGCTCGGCCACCTCGCCGTCCTGGTTGCGCGGCGTCACGTCCGCGGGCAGCGCGAGGTCGTAGACGTGGATCCACTCGCGCTGCAGGCCTTCCGGAATGTCGCGCAGCAGTGCGATCACGCGCCCGCGCGCCAGCCCTTGCAGCTGTGGTGGCGCGAGCCCGGCTTCCTCCCACGCCTCGCGGATCACGGTGTCGCGCGGCGACTGTCCGGCCGGCACGCCACCGCCGACCAGGTTGTCGAGCTTGCCGGGGTCGGTGGCCTTGGTGAACGAACGGCGTGCGATCCACAGCCGGGCCGGTTGCCCGCGGGCGTCGGCGACGTAGCCGTTGCAGTGCGCGCCGAGTGTCAACGATCCCCAGAAGCGCGACGCCGCGCGCTCGATCGACACGCCGACCGGTTCGCCTTTCGTCGTGAAGAGCGGGAATGCCTCATCGCGCCAGGCCACGATGAGTCCGTCGGAACGCAGCACCGCGTGCATCGCGGCCAGCGCATCGGCGCGCGCATGCGGCGCGCAGCTCAGCGTGACGGCGTGCGCGTCGACGTGCACCCAATGCGGCCAACGTTGCAGCGCGCGCAGATGGCCGGGCGCCACCGAGCCCAAGTGCAGCGGCGGCGAGCCGGGCTGCGCCACGAAGAACGGCACCCGGGTCGCGGCATCGTGCGCCCGTGCCGCGGCGATCGCCGGCCAGCCGGGCGGCATCGCCGTCAACGCGCCGCGGCGTGCGCGGCCGGTGCGAACGCCAGCAGCAGCTGCGGCACCTCGCCACGCAACCCCGCGCGCTCGGGCTGAAGCAGCGTAGCGACGAACAAGGAATGGTCGGTGCGCTCGATCGCGCGATGCGCAACGATGCGCTCGTCGCGATCCCCCACCAGCGCCAACTGCAGCGTCGTCACCGAACTCAAGCGGCGTCCATCACCAGCTGCGTCTGCGTGACCACGGCGCAGAGCTTGCCGTCGGCGTTGCGGATCGACGTCTGCCACACCTGCGTGGTGCGGCCGCGGTGCAACGCCAAGCACTCGGCAGTGACCACCGTGTCGACGCGCGCGCCGGCGATGAACTTGGTGCTCGAATCGGTGGTCGTCGTGCGCTTGCCCGCCGCCATGTTGAGCACGGTGCCGACCGCGCCCAGCGTGTCGGCGAACGCCATGATCGCGCCGCCGTGCATCACGCCGCCGGTGGTGCACAGGTCGGGCCGCACGGTGAGCTCGGCCAGCACACGTTCCGGCGCGACCTCGCGCAGGCGCAACCCCAACAGCCCCGGGAACAGCGGATCGAGGATCTTCTGCAAGGCAGGCAGGTCGAGCATGCGGCGGCCCCTCGTCGATCGAGCGCCGATTGTGCCCGCAACGGATCACGCCAGAGCGGCGCTGCGCGAAGGGCCCGCGGCAGGCGCGCCTATTCGGTTTCGAAGCGCAGCAACTGGTCGTCGATGCGCCACCAGTTGGCCATCTGGCCGACGTAGTAATGCGCGCTCGGCCGCGTGCGCAGCGCGCCGTCGACGATGCCGACGCGGATGCGCACCACCTCCGGGTGGTCGGCGTTGGTGCTGAACAGCGGCGAGCCGCAGCGCTTGCAGAACATGCGGTGGACACCCGGCGACGACTCGTAGTTGCCGAGCAGCTCGGTGCCTTCGGTCACGTCGAGCGCCGAGGCCGGCATGCTCGCATGCGTTGCGAACGGCCCGCCTTGCGCCTTGCGGCACATCGCGCAGTGGCAGATCTGGATCGGGCCGGGTTCGGCGTTCAACGCGAGCTTGACGCCGCCGCACAGGCAACTGGCCGTGTATTGGGATGCACTCACTCGCTCGTTGACCCTGCTGCCGGAGCCGGCATCTTAGTCGTAGCGAACGTGACTGCTGCGTCGCACGCGGCGCGTTGCGTGACGCCTTGCCGCGCGGCCGGATGCGTCAGCGGGCGGGGGGCAGTTCGCCGCGCGGGGCGGTAGCGCCCGTCGGCGGTGCGTTGCTCGGGATGCCCATCTTCCTGGCGCCGCCTTCGACCGCGTGTCCGGCCGCCTTGGTGCCGCGCTCGACGCCGGAGATGCCTGCGCTGACGCCGCGCTTGACCGCGCGCTCGGCCTTGGTGGCCACCGACGATGCTCCGGACGCCGCGCTGTGAACCACCTCGTTGACACCCGCGGTGGCCAGGCAGGCCCAGGCTGCCAGCACGGCGCCGCTCAGCAGGGATTTCGCGATCCGCATCGTCGTTCCTCGTCGATCAGCGAGCCCATCGTAGCGTGCGCGCACAGCATGCTGCCGCGGGGCCGCGTGACAATTGTCGGATGCCTCGGCGCCTTGCGCGACGGGCCGTGTGCATCACGATGTTGCGGCAACCGGGGCGGTCGCTGCGCGGCATTGATAGCATCGCAGCGATGAATGCCAATGCAGCGGCGGCGATCCGCGTCGGCGTCGGCGGCTGGACGTTCGAGCCCTGGCGCAACAATTTCTATCCGGCCGACTGGCCGATCGCGCGCGAGCTCGAGTATGCGAGTCGCAAGCTCACGGTGATCGAGGTCAACGGCACCTACTACAGCCTGCAGAGCGCGGCCACGTTCGCCAAGTGGCGCGAGCAGACACCGGAGGACTTCGTCTTCACGTTGAAGGCCACCCGCTACGCGACCCATCGCCGCGTGCTGGCCGAGGCCGGCGAGTCGATCGAGCGCTTCGTGCGCAGCGGCATCGTCGAGCTGGGTTCGAAGCTCGGGCCGATCGTCTGGCAGTTCGCGCCGACCAAGCGCTTCGACGCCCTCGATTTCGGCGCCTTCCTGCAGCAGCTGCCCGCGGCCGTCGACGGCGTGCCGCTGCGCCACGCCGTCGAGGTGCGCCACCAGAGCTTCGAGAGCGCCGACTACCTGGCGCTGGCGCGACGGCACCGGGTGGCCACCGTGTTCACCGACTCGCCCGACTACCCGTCGTTCGCCGACCTCACCGGTGACTTCGTCTACGTGCGCACGATGCGCGCGGACAAGTCGCTGCCCGACGGCGTCGCGCCGCAGGCACTGGCGCAACTGGCGGCGTGTGCGCGGGCGTGGCGCGACGGCGGTGAGCCGGCGGCATTGCCGCGCATCGAAGCTGTTCCGGCGACGCGTTCGCCGCCGCGCGACGTGTTCCTGTTCTTCATCAGCGCCGACAAGGAGAAGGCACCGGCGGCCGCGATGGCGCTGCTGCAGCGTCTGCGCGAGCACTGACCGTCAGGCCTTGCGCTGCGCCGAGGCGGCGGCGCGCACCAGCAAGATCTACCGGGGATGACGCTGTCGATGCGCAGCCGTTGCAGTACGGTCCACGGGTCGGGCGGCCGTCAGTTCGTCAGCAGCATCGCCTGCACGCCGAGCGCCGGGCTGCTGAGCACGTCGACGCCGAGGTCGCCCAGCGCATCGGCGGCGTCGGCCATCGACGCCTGGGCGAGCACCACCACGTCGGCGGCGCGCGGAGCGGCGCGCACGGCCGCCACGATGGCGGCGATGTAGGCGTCATGGTCGCCGCGCTCGAAGTGCGGCCACGCGTCGTCGACGCACAGGGTGTCGAGGGTGGCCGGACTGCCCAGCGCGACCGCGGACTCGGCGATCAGCCGCGCGGTTGGCTGCAGCGTGCTGCGCAGCGCGGCGACCACCAGCACCCGCGGCCCTTGCCGCACCGCGCGGTCGGCCATGGCGCGGTCGATGCGGGCGAAGCGCTGCCCCGCACGCGGCGGCGTGCGCTCGGCGATGCCGCCGATGGTCGAGCAGGTGCAGGCCACGACGGTGGCGCCGTCTCCGGCGGCCTGGAACATCGTCTGCTGCACCTGGCGAACGAGTGCCGGGTGGTCGACGCCGAGGCGGCGCGCCTCGGCGAGCAACGGCTCGGCGACGACGTGATCGACGCGCGCCGACGGGTCCGCCACCTTGACCAGGCGATCGAACGTCGCCACGTGAGCCGGCGACGTGTGCACGAACGCGACGTGCCGCCCGGGTTGCCTAGGGGCTGGCATGGGCGGCTGGCAGGAGCGGCGCGATGTGACCCATGGCGCGCGCGACGTAGTCGTCCTTCTCGCCGACCGGCGCCACGTAGTGCAGCGCCCCGATCGCCGCCGCCTTGCCGGCCAGACGGGCGATGACCCACCCGGCGAGATAGGCGGACGCCATGCAGCCACCGGCGGTGGCGACGTTGCCGCTGGCGTGGATCGGCTGGTCGAGTACGCGCACGCCGGCTTCGAGGACCCAGGGCTTGGTGGTCAGGTCGGTGCAGGCCGGCGCGTTGCCGAGCAGGCCGAGCCTGGCCAGCAGCAGCGTTCCCGAACACTGCGCGGCGATCAACTGGCGCGCCGGGTCGAGCCGCAACGCGCCGAGAATCGAGGCGTCGTTGGCGATCTCGCGCGTGCGCACGCCGCTGCCGACGATGACGGCGTCGGCGTCGCACGCGTCGGCGAGGCCCGATTGCGCGCCCACCGTGAGCCCGTTCATCGAGGTGACGCTCGGCGTCGGGCTGCACAGCGTCACGCGCCAGCCGGGTTGCCGGACGCGCTGCAGCAGCGCAAACGCGATCAGCGAGTCGAGCTCGTTGAAGCCATCAAAGGTGAGGATTGCGATGTGGGTGCTCATGGGCCGGATGCTGGGGTGCGGGCCGCGGCGGGCGTGTTCAGGCGTGGATCAGGCGGCCGCCGCCGAACGCCCAGTTCTCCCAGGTGGTCTCCTTGAAGCAGACCATCACGTTCTCGGGGTCGAGCCCACCACGCTGCAGCGTGCCCATCAGCTCCTCCAGCAGCTTGCGCTTGACCTTCACGCTGCGGCCGGCCGACCACACGATCTCGATCAGCACGAAGTCGTCGTTGCGCAGCGACTTCAGGTCGGGGTAGCTGGCATCGAAGCGGAAGTCGTCGCCATCGAGCTCGATGACGCGCTGGAACTTGTCGGTCGCGGGGACGCCCGACGACACCAGCGCAGCATGCACGGCGTCGAGCACCAGCGTCTTGAATGCGCGGGTCTTGGGCTTGCGGACGGTGAGGGTGACGATCGGCATGGCGGGCTCCTTCGGGCGATGCGGTTGCGATGCTGCTGTCGCCGCGTGATGCCAACGTGTGACCGACCCGCCTCGCGGCGCACGCCTGCAACGGCGGCGTTTCAGCTGTGATGCGCAGCGTGGCCTCAGCCGCGCAAGGGCAGTGCCGCGCCGATGGCCACGAACACACCGCCGCACGCCTGGTTGAAGCGCCGGCCCACGCGCTTGAGCCATGGGCTGATGCGGTGCGCCATGCTGGCGATGAACAGCTCGGTGGCGATTTCGATCGCCGCGAACGTCGACGCCATGATCACGAACTGCAGCCACAGGCTGCGGTGCGGGTCGATGAACTGCGGCAGGAATGCGGCGAAGAACAGCAGCCCCTTGGGGTTGGTCAGCGCAGACAGCGCACCCTGGCGAAACAGCGACCACGGCGCCCGCGGAGCCGGCGCGCCACGCACGTCGAAGCCGATCGGCGGCGAGCGCCAGACCTGGATGCCGAGCCACACCAGGTACAGCCCGCCGACCCACTTCATCACCGTCAGCCACGTCAGCGAAGCCTGCAGCAGCGCGCCGATGCCGAACATCGACAGCGCGATCACGATCACGAAGCCGCAGGCGCCGCCGGCCACCGTGTACAGCGCCTTGCGCCGCCCGTGCAGCGCGCCGTGGGTCAACGCCAGCATCCCGTTGGGCCCGGGTGACAGCGACAGGCCGGTGGCAGCCAGCAGGTAGATGAGCCACGTGTGCAGTTCCATGGCGGCGATCCTGTCGAGCCCGTGGCGCGCGGTCAAGGGGCGCCGCGCCGGGCCAGGGTCAATCGTCGAGGTATTTCCAGGTCGACGCGCCGTCGAGGCGGCGGATCTTCACCGGGCCGAGCGCCTCGGGTGCGACGTTGCGCGCGTTGACGCCCATGCGGCTGGCCGGTGTGCGCCGAATCGGCTCCCAGTACATCACGCAGCCGCAGGTGGCGCAGCGCACGAACCTGAGGTTGCGGTCGCCCCAGGCATAGTCGTGCAGGCCGTCCGGTGGCGTGCTGACGCGCACGGTGTCGGCCTTGTAGTACGCCCACAGCGCGCCGTAGCGGCGGCAGATCGAGCAATTGCAGTTGGTCAGGCTGCCCGGGCGCCGGGGCAACTCGACGCGAACGGCTCCGCAGTGACAGGTGGCAACGAGCATGCAGGCTCCCAATCGAGGCGAGGTGGCTGTCCGCCGACCGGCGTCGCGCGAGGCGGCCTAGGCTCGAGGCGGCAGGAAGCCCTGTTGCTCGGGCGATCCCGCCACGTGCGGCAACTCATGCAGCCATGGCAGGGCGGAGTGTTGCCAGATCTGCACCGATGGCCGCAGCTGCGCGCGCTGCCGCACGCAGCCCAGACGGATGACCACCGAGGTCGGGTTCTCCGGTGCCGTGGCGTACAACGGGGTGCCGCATTCCGGACAGAACACCTGGGCGCGCCGGTTGCCGCTTTGCGCGACCTTGACGTAGCTCTTGGTCGGGCCGCGCACCTCGAACTGTTCGATCGGCGCCGCGACCACCGCGCGCAGCGGTGCTCCCGACAGCACCTGGCAGTCGGTGCAGTGGCACACCATCACGCGCGCAGGGTCGACCTGCGCGGTGAACGACACCCGTCCACAGTGGCAAGTGCCATCGATCTGCATCGCCGCTCCTATCCTGTCGTTGCGTCGACCCCGTTCGGTGGTCGGCCGGCGGGCTCGACGCTCAGGCGGCCGTCCTTGCAGCCGCTGCGTCGGCTCTCGACGCCGCCGGTGTCGCGCTGCCCGTCCGCCACTGCATCATCAGGCGCTCCCACTTGGCGCGTGCCGCGGCGAGGTGGCGCTCCTTCACATGCCCATAGCCGCGGATGTCTTCCGGGATGCGCGCGATCTCGGTGGCCAGCGCCAGCCGCTCCGGCGAGGCGATGCCGCTGCGCAGCAGTTCGTCGATGCTGGCCTTGTATTCGTCGATCAGCCTGCGCTCGGTCCTGCGCTCCGTGCTGTAGCCGAAGATGTCCAGCGGCGTGCCGCGCAAGCCCTTCATCTTGGCCAGCCGTTCGAAGCCCTTGCGCATCCACGGACCGAACGGCCGCTTGATCAGCTCGCCCTTGGCATTGCGCTTGGCCGTGAGCGGCGGCGCCAGGTGATGCACCAGCTTGTAGTCGCCTTCGAACATCGATTCGATCTTGGCGACGAACGCCGCGTCGGTGTGCAGCCGCGCGACCTCGTACTCGTCCTTGTACGCCATCAGCTTGAACAGATAGCGCGCCACCGCCTCGGTGAGCTTGGTGCCGTCCGCGCTCGCACCGGCCTCGGCCGCGCGCACCTTGGCCACGTAGGCGCGGTACTGCGCGGCGTAGTCGGTGTCCTGGTACGCGGTGAGGAACTCCACGCGCCGGGTGATCATCTCGTCGAGCGACGGCCGCTTGATGAACTCGATCACCTGCGCGGTCTTGAACAGCGCACTCACGGCAGCGAAGTCGTGCGCGCAACGCCGGCCCCACTCGAAGGCAGCCTTGTTGTTCTCCACCTGCACGCCGTTGAGCTCTATCGCGCGCAGCAGCGCGGCGCGGCTCACCGGCACCTGGCCCTGCTGCCACGCATAGCCCAGCAACAGCGGGTTGCTGTAGATCGAGTCGCCGAGCAGCTGCACGGCCACCTGGTCGGCGTCGAGCAGGCCGAGCTTGTCCTTGCCCACGGCGGCCTGCAGCGCGGCCTCGCAGCCGCCGGTCGGGAACTCCCAATTCGGGTTGCCGACGAACGCCGCGGTCGGCGTGGCATGCGAGTTCAGCGCCACGTAGGTGTGGCCCTCGCGCATCAGCGAGAGCGTGCTCTTGCCGGCGGCGACGATGCCATCGCAGGCGATCACCAGGTTCGCCTTCGCGGTGTCGACCTTGGTGGTGTAGATCGCCTCGGGCCGGTTGGCGATCTGGATGTGGCTCCAGGTGGCGCCGCCCTTCTGCGCCAGCCCGGCGCTGTCCTGCGTGACCACGCCCTTGCCTTCGATGTGCGCCGCCATGCCGAGCAGCTGGCCGATGGTGATCACGCCGGTGCCGCCGATGCCGGCCACTACGATGCCCCACGCCGTTTCGGCCAGCGGCAGCGCCGGCTCCGGAATCTCGGGCAGCGTGCTCGGGTCGGTGCGGCTGGCCTCCTTCTTCGGCTTCTTCAGCTGGCCGCCTTCGACGGTGACGAAGCTGGGGCAGAAGCCCTTCAGGCAGGAGTAGTCCTTGTTGCAGGTGTTCTGGTTGATGCGGCGCTTGCGGCCGAACTCGGTTTCCACCGGCTCCACGCTCAGGCAGTTGCTCTGGACGGAACAGTCGCCGCAGCCTTCGCACACCAGCTCGTTGATCACCACGCGCTTGGGCGGGTCCTCCATCTTGCCGCGCTTGCGGCGGCGGCGCTTCTCGGTGGCGCAGGTCTGGTCGTAGACGAGGATCGTGCAGCCTTCGACCTCGCGCAGCTCGCGCTGCACCGCGTCGAGCTCGTCGCGGTGGCGCACGGTGACGCCGGGCGCCAGGTTCAGCGGCGCCTTGTACTTCTCGGGCTGGTCGGTCACCACCACGATGCGCTTGGCGCCTTCGGCCTCGAGCTCGCGGGTGATCTGCGGCACCGTCAGCACGCCGTCGATCGGCTGGCCGCCGGTCATCGCCACCGCGTCGTTGTAGAGGATCTTGTAGGTGATGTTGACGCCCGAGGCGATCGCCTGTCGCACCGCCAGGAAGCCCGAGTGGTAGTAGGTGCCATCGCCCAAGTTGGCGAACATGTGCGGCCGCTTCGTGAACGGCGCCTGGCCGACCCACGGCACGCCCTCGCCGCCCATCTGCGTGAAGCCCACGGTGGCGCGGTCCATCCACACCGCCATGAAGTGGCAGCCGATGCCGGCCATGGCCAGCGAGCCTTCGGGCACGCGGGTGCTGGTGTTGTGCGGGCAGCCCGAGCAGAACCACGGCTGGCGCTCGGCGCCGCCGGTGATGCCCGTGGCCAGCGCGCGCTCCTTGGCCGAGAGGACGCTGAGGCGCGCATCCATGCGCGCCGCGATGTCGGCCGGCACGCCGAGCTTCTTCAGCCGCTTGGCAATCGCCTGCGCGATGATCGCCGGCGTCAGGTCGGCGTTGGCGCGCAGCAGCCAGTTGCCGCTCGGGTTGGGCTGGCTCCACTCGCCGCCCTCGTCGCCGTCGGGCTGGTCGAACTTGCCCAGCACGTTGGGCCGCACGTCGGGGCGCCAGTTGTAGAGCTCTTCCTTCAGCTGGTACTCGATGACCTGGCGCTTCTCCTCGACCACGAGGATCTCGTGCAGGCCCTGCGCGAAGTCGCGCGTGATCGTCGCCTCGAGCGGCCACACCACGTTCACCTTGTGCAGCCGGATGCCGAGCGTGCGGCAGGTGTCGTCGTCCAGCCCCAGGTCGGCCAGCGCCTGCCGCGTGTCGTTGAACGCCTTGCCGCTGGCGATGATGCCGAAGCGGTCGTTCGGCCCGGCGATCACGTTGTGATTCAGCCGGTTGGCGCGCACGTAGGCCAGCGCCGCGTACCACTTGTAGTCGAACAGCCGCGCCTCCTGGACGAGCGCGTTGTCGGGCCAGCGGATGTGCACACCGCCCGGCGGCATCACGAAGTCGCCCGGCAGCACGATGTTCACGCGGTCGGGGCTGACGTCGATGCTGGCGGCGGACTCCACCACCTCCTGGATCGTCTTCATCGACGTCCACACGCCGGCGAAGCGGCTCATCGCGAATGCGTGCAGCCCCAGGTCGAGGATGTCCTGCGCGCTCGACGGAAAGAACACCGGCAGCCCGCAGGCCTTGAAGATGTGGTCGCTCTGGTGCGCAGCGGTGCTGCTCTTGGCGACGTGGTCGTCACCGGCCACCGCGATCACGCCGCCGTGCGGCGCGGTGCCCGCGAGGTTGGCGTGCTTGAACACGTCGGAGCAGCGGTCGACGCCCGGGCCCTTGCCGTACCAGATGCCAAACACGCCGTCGTACTTGTTGTTGGCCTTGTCGAACTCGAGCTGCTGCGTGCCCCACAGCGCCGTGGCCGCGAGCTCCTCGTTGACGCCAGGTTGGAACACCACGTGGTTGGCCGCCAGATGCTTCTTGGCCGACCACAGGGCCTGGTCGTAGCCGCCGAGCGGCGAGCCGCGATAGCCGCTGACGAAGCCCGCCGTGTTGAGCCCGCCCCTGGCGTCGCGCAGCCGCTGCAGCATCGGCAACCGCACCAGTGCCTGGATGCCGCTCATGAAGGCGCGGCCGCTCTCGAGCGCGTACTTGTCGTCGAGGCTCACGGTCTCCAAAGCCTTGCGGATCGACTCGGGCAACGGGGCGTTCACGGGGCGCGTCTCCTTCGGTGCGGCGGGCGGCAGGGCCAAAGCGGCAGTGTAGGCGCCGCGCGCGCGGAAGTCTTTTCTTTTGATGCCCGCGGGGCGATACTTTGCGCAACGATCTTTCTCCGACCATGCACAACAAAGAAAGAAATACGCGCAATGCCGGCGCTGCGAAGCGCCGTTCGAGCGTCCGCCCCGGGTCGGGCGACGCCGCGCGCGGCGCTGTCCCCGGCGACGACCCGGCGCACGGCCCCGGCCTCGATCGCTACGACATCGCGATCCTCGCCGAGCTGCAGCGCGACGCCCGACTGTCCAACGCCGAACTCGCCTCGCGCATCGGGCTGTCGGCCGCGCCGACCTGGCGGCGTGTCAAGCGGCTCGAGCAGCAGCGCTACATCACCGGCTACCGGGCCGAGCTCGACCGCCGCCGCGTCGGCCTCGGAGTGCTCGCGTTCGTGCGCGTCGACGCCGAGCGCAACAACGCCAGCGCCACGCGCGCGCTCGAAGAGGCGATCCGCGCGCTCCCCGAGGTGGTGACCTGCCACTACATCAGCGGCGCCGGCACCTTCGAGCTGCAGGTGGTGGTCACCGATCTCGACGCCTATTCGCGCTGGGCGCGCGACACGCTGTTCAAGCTGCCCGACGTCAAGGACATCCACACCAGCTTTTCGCTGGGCGAGGTCAAGTCCGGCGCCGCGCTGCCGCTGTCGCACCTGAGCGCTTGAGCTGCGGGGTTGCGTCGGGGCGGGCAGCCCTGGCGCTGCACAAATGCACGCGTGGAAGCCGTTGCGCGGCGGCTGTGCGCCTCAAGGTCGAGCTGCATCGCGTCGATACGAGGGCGGATGGAGACAAGCACCGTGCCCGGCAGGCTCGCCGCGTGGCTGTTGGGGCCGGCCGGGGCGCTGCGCCTGCGTTCGTCGATGGCGCTGACGGCGCTGGTGGTATACGCCCTGTTCGCACTGCTGCAGCACGGCGAGGTGGTGATGGGCCTGATCGACCTCGTCGAGTCGAACTGGCTGACGTTGTTCAACCTCGCCGGAGGCCTCGGCTTCTACGCGTTGGTGCGCAGCGGAGCCTCGCTGCGCTGGGCGCCGCGCGAGCCATCGCTGACGATGCCGCAAATGGTGTTCGCGATCGTCAGCACCAGCTGGTCGTATGCCATCACCGGGCCGGCGCGCGGCGCCGTCATCTCGATCATGATCCTGGTGATCATGTTCGGCATGTTCATCCTGCAGCCGCGCCAGGCCCGCTCGCTGGCGCTGCTGGCGCTGGTGCTGCTGGCCGGCGTGATGCTGTGGCGTGCACAGACGTCGGCCGCGCGCTATCCGCCGCGCGTCGAGGCGATTCACTTCCTGTTCGCGGCCATCGTGCTGGGCGGCACTTCGAGCCTGGCGATCCGGCTCGGTGGCCTGCGTGCGCGTCTGGCGGCGCAGAAGAACGAGCTGGCCGACGCGCTGGCGCTGAATCGCGAGCTCGCGACGCGTGACGCGCTGACCGGCCTGCTGAACCGGCGCGCGATGGTCGAACTGCTGGCGCGCGAGCATCCGCGCATCGAGCGCGGCCAAGGGCCACTGGCGGTGGCGCTGCTCGACATCGACTGGTTCAAGCGCATCAACGACAGCCTCGGCCACGGCGCCGGCGACGAGGTGCTGCGCCGATTTGCCGCGGTCCTCAAGAGCGAGTTGCGCGCCGCCGACGCGCTGGCGCGCTGGGGCGGCGAGGAGTTCCTGCTGCTGATGCCCGGCACCGAGCTGGGCGACGCGCGCGTCGTGCTCGAGCGGCTGCGCAGCGCCATCGCCGCCGGCGGCTTCGACGCCATCGCGCCGCAGCTGAGAGTCAGTTTCTCCGCCGGCGTGGTGGAGGTGCGCGAAGGCGAGTCGCAGGACGCGGCGACCGACCGCGCCGACCGCGCGCTCTATCAGGCCAAGCAGTCAGGCCGCGACCGCATCACGGCGGGCTGATCGGGGTGCTGGGCCGCCTGGACGGATGGTCACATCCTGGGCCACAGCGCCCACACCCGCAAAGGCTGCTTCATGCGGCCTGCCATCGCCTCGGCCTGCGCGCCCCAGCCCCAGAAGTAGTCGACGCGCACCGCGCCGCTGATGGCGCTGCCGGTGTCCTGCGCCATCACCACGCGGCGCAGCGGCTGCGCCGCCAGCGGCTCGGTGGTGTCGAGCCACAGCACGGTGCCATACGGCACCGCCAGCGGATCCACCGCCACCGAGCGGGCCGGCGTCAGCGGCACGCCCTGCGCGCCGCGCGGGCCGACCGACTCGTCGGGCAGCGGCTCCTCGCGGAAGAACACCACGCGCGGGTTGCTCCACACCAGCTCGTTGACGCGCTGGGGATAGCGCCGTGCCCAGTCGCGGATGGCCGGCCACGATGCGTCGTCGCTGCGCAGTTCGCCCTGGTCGATCAGCCAGCGGCCGACCGACTTGTAGGCATGGTCGTTGGCCGCCGCGTACGAGATGCGCATCATGCGCTCGCGCCCGTCGGGCTCGGTGAGGCGCAAGCGGCCCGAACCCTGCACCTGCACCAGCAGCGCATCGAGCGGGTCGGCGACGAAGGCGATCTCGTAGCCACGCACGCTGGCACGCGCCGCCGGCACGGTGTCGAGCTGCGCCCGCGTCCACCAGGGCCTGCGCGTGGCCAGATCGGCCGGCGGCCGCAGCAGCGCGACCTGCTGTGCGCCGCGCGGCACGCGGCTGGCCGCCAGCAACGGCTCGAAGTAGCCGGTCGCGAGCCCGACGCTCTGGCCGTCGAGCGCTTCCACGCGATAGGGTTGCAGCGTGCGCAGCAGGAAGTCGCGCGCCTGCTCGTCATCGGCCGGCCGCAGGGCCCTCGCCAGCGAGCACAGCGATGCCCAGCCATCGGCGGGCTTGACGCAGCCGGCGAGGAGCGCCGGCCACAGCTCGCGCGTGCGGTCCTCGTCGAAGCCGGGCAGTTCGCTCCACGGCACCGGCACCCAGCGCGCACGTTCGCGCATGATCGGCGCCGCCGGTCGTTCGGTCGCAACGCCGGCCCGCGGCGACGCGGCGCCCGGGGGCGCCGCCGGCTCGGCGCAGCCGACCGCGATGCCTAGAATGGCCGCGACGGCAACGCCGCGCACGCAACGCGCACACCAGCAACGAAGGCCCGGCAGCCGACCTCTACGCATGTGGGTCATCGTTCTCGAGATGCTGGCAGCACTGGGGCTGCTGCTGTTCATCGTCTGGTGGACCATGTTCGCCGGCCGCCGGCGCGGCGAGCGGCGTGACGACCACCGCGACACTCAATGAAGCGCCGCCGGATCGGCGAGCAGGAACTCCGGCACCGGCGCCTCGAACCACCGGGCATCGTCGGTGATGCAGATGTAGCTGCCGCGCATCGTGCCCATCGGCGTGGCGATCTGGGCCCAGCTCGAGTACTCGAAGCTCTCGCGCGGGTTGAGCAGCGGCTGGTGCCCGACCAGACCTAGGCCGCGTACCTCCTGCACGTGGCCGCCGTGATCGGTGATCCACCATTGCCGCGCGATCAGCTGCGCCGCGGTGTCTCCGCTGTTGGTGATGGTGATGGTGTACGCGAAGGCGTATTGATCCTTCGCTGCATCGGTCTGTTCCGGCAACGGCCGCACCACCACCTTGCACGTCAGCTCCGGCTTGGACATGCGGCATTCTAGGCAGCGACGCGGCGCACGCACGGCCTGCGACAATGGATCTCGCCGCGTACCGTCTTCCGCCCGCATGAGCCGCCACCATCGCATCGCGCCCAGCATCCTTTCGGCCGACTTCGCCAGGCTCGGCGAGGAGGTGCGTTCGGTCGTCGCCGCGGGCGCCGACTGGATCCACTTCGACGTGATGGACAACCACTACGTGCCGAACCTGACATTCGGCCCGATGGTGTGCGAGGCGCTGCGCAAGCACGCGGCGAAGGCCGACGGCGCGCGCGTGCCGATCGACGTGCATCTGATGGTGCAGCCCGTCGACGCGTTGGCCCAGGCCTTTGCCAAGGCCGGTGCCGACTGGATCAGCTTCCATCCCGACGCCAGCACGCACGTCGACCGCACGCTGCAGTTGATCCGCGAGGCCGGCTGCAAGGCCGGGCTGGTGTTCAACCCGGCCGCCTCGATCGACGGCCTGGAGTGGGTGCTCGACAAGGTCGACCTGCTGCTGGTGATGAGCGTCAACCCGGGCTTCGGCGGCCAAAGCTTCATCGCGTCGGCACTGCGCAAGATCGAACGGCTGCGGCGCCTGGTCGACGACAGCGGGCGCGACATCCGCCTCGAAGTCGACGGCGGCATCAAGGTCGACAACATCCGGCGCGCCGCCGATGCCGGCGCCGACACCTTCGTGGCCGGCAGTGCGATCTTCGGCCAGCGCGACTATCGCGCGGTGATCGATGCGATGCGCGCCGCCTTGTCAGGAGTATCACGATGAACATGACCAGCGCTTCGGAAACCAATGCGTCGCGCGCCACCGACGAGCATGCGCTGCGCGTGCGCCTGGCCGCCTGCTACCGCGTGTTCGCGATGCTTGGCTGGGTCGAGATGATCTACAACCACATCACGGTGCGGTTGCCGGGCACCGACGGGCACTTCCTGATCAACCCGTTCGGGCTGCACTACACCGAGGTGACCGCGTCGAACCTGGTGAAGATCGACATCGACGGCCGCGTGATCGGCGAATCGCGTTGGCCGGTCAACCCGGCGGGCTTCACGGTGCACGCGGCGATCCACCGTGGCCTGCCCGACGCGCATTGCGTGATGCACACGCACACCACCGCCGGCTGCGCGGTGGCCGGCGCGCAGGGCGGGCTGTCGATGGACAACTTCTATTCGGCGCAACTGCACGGCCGCGTGGCCTATCACGACTTCGAGGGCATCACGGTGCATGCCGACGAAGGGCCGCGCCTGCTGCGCTCGATCGGCGACCGGCCGGCGGTGATCCTGCGCAACCACGGGCTGCTGAGCTGGGGCCGCACCATCGAGCAGGCGTTCGTCGTGCTGTGGACGTTGCAGCGCGCCTGCGACATCCAGACGGCCGGTGCCGCCCTCGGGCCGACGATTCCGATTTCCGAGGCCGTTCAACGCAAGTGCGCCGTCGACTCGTTCCAGTTCCACCCCGGGCATGCGGGCGGGCGCGACGCCTTCGACGCCATGGTTCGGCTGGTGGACCGCATCGACCCGTCGTACCGCGATTGATTCGGCCGGGTCGGCGCTGATACACTGCGGCGCATGTTCACAGCGCGCGCACGCACTTCCCACAGGTCAGCCGACCGGGGAGCATGGCCCTGGCGGGCCTGATCGCTTGCGCCTAGCGCCGGCCGACGCCGGCCGATCCGCGGGCTGACACCGGCCCGCCTCCCGATTCACCGCGTGCCTGCATCAGGCGCGGTGCCATCGCAAGGACTGAGTCGCTGTGATCACCGAACTCGAATTCAAGAGCCTGGCGGCCGACGGCTACAACCGCATCCCGCTCATCGCCGAGGCCTTCGCCGACCTCGAAACCCCGCTGTCGCTGTACCTCAAGCTGGCCGGCGGCCAGAAGCACAGCTTCCTGCTCGAGTCGGTGGTGGGCGGCGAGCGCTTCGGCCGCTATTCGTTCATCGGCCTGCCGGCGCGCACGCTGCTGCGCGCCAGCGGCTGGCGCACCGAGGTCGTGACCGACGGCGCGGTGGTCGAAACCCACGACGGCAACCCGCTGGAGTTCACCGCGCAGTACCAGGCCCGCTTCAAGGTCGCGCTGCGGCCGGGACTGCCCCGCTTTTGCGGCGGGTTGGCCGGCTATTTCGGCTACGACACCGTGCGCTACATCGAGGCCAAGCTGGCGAAGACGCACAAGACCGGCGGCCTCGACACACCCGACCTCCTGCTGCTGCATTGCGAGGAGCTGGCGGTGATCGACAATCTGTCGGGTCGGCTCTATCTGATCGTCTATGCCGACCCGTCGCAAGCCGAGGCCTACTTCAGCGCCAAGCGGCGGCTGTCGGAACTGGTCGACAAGCTGCGCTATTCGGTCACCGCGCCGCCGGTCAGGCGCGGCCCGTCGTACGCGGTGGAGCGCGAGTTCGCAAAGGACGACTACCTGGCCGCTGTGATCAGGGCCAAGGAGTACATCGCCGCCGGTGACATGATGCAGGTGCAGGTGGGGCAGCGGTTGCGCAAGCGCTTCACCGAGTCGCCCCTGTCGCTGTACCGGGCGCTGCGCTCGCTGAATCCGAGCCCCTACATGTACTTCTACGACATGGGGGCCTTTCAGATCGTCGGTGCGTCGCCGGAGATCCTGGTGCGGCACGAGCACACGCCCGACGGCGACAAGATCACCATCCGCCCGTTGGCCGGCACGCGACCGCGCGGCACCACGCCCGAGCGCGACAAGGCCACCGAGGCCGAACTGCTGGCCGACCCCAAGGAGCGCGCCGAGCACCTGATGCTGATCGACCTGGCGCGCAACGACATCGGCCGCATCGCGAAGGTCGGCAGCGTCAAGGTCACCGAGGCATTCGCCGTCGAACGCTACTCGCACGTGATGCACATCGTCAGCAACGTCGAGGGCCTGCTGGTCGACGGCATGACCAACACGGACGTGCTCAAGGCCACCTTCCCGGCCGGCACGCTGACCGGCGCGCCGAAGATCCGCGCGATGGAGATCATCGACGAGCTCGAGCCGGTCAAGCGCGGCATCTACGGCGGTGCCTGCGGGTATCTCAGCTATGCGGGCGACATGGACGTGGCGATCGCCATCCGCACCGGCATCGTGCAGAACCAGACGCTGTACGTGCAGGCTGCCGCCGGCGTGGTGGCCGATTCGGTGCCCGAGATGGAGTGGCGCGAGACCGAGGCCAAGGCGCGCGCGCTGATCCGCGCCGCCGAGCTCGTCGAGGAGGGCTTCTGAATGCAGCCTTCGAAGAGTTGCGGATCCGCCAGCCAAAGCCCTGCGTATATTGCGTTGTCGCGCGCTCTGGCAAGATCGGCCGCGGCGAGCATCTCTGGAGGTCGGCATGAAGAGAAGTATGTGTGTGGCGCTCGCTCTGGCTTTGTCGAGCTTGGCGTCTTCATCGTGGGCGGCACTCGACGTGGGCGACCGCGCGCCGAATTTCAGCGTCCCGGCGGCGCTCGGCGGCCAGGTGTTCACCTTTTCGCTGCAGGAGTCGCTGGCCAAGGGACCGGTGGTGCTGTACTTCTTCCCGCTGGCGTTCTCCGAGGGCTGCTCACTCGAGGCGCACCAGTTCGCCGAGGCGATTGCGCAGTTCCAGGAGCTCGGTGCGAGCGTGGTCGGCGTGTCGACCGACGACATCGGCACGTTGTCGAAGTTCTCGACCCAGGCCTGCCAGAGCAGGTTCCCGGTGGCCTCCGACGAATCCAAGAAGGTGGTCACGTCGTACGACGCGGTCTGGAAGGCGCGCCCGGAGTGGGCCAACCGCATCTCGTACGTCATCGCGCCCAATGGCTCGGTGGTCTACAACTACGTCAGCCTGAACCCGGAGCGGCACGTCGAGAAGACGCTGCGCGCGCTGAAGGACTGGTCAACGGCCAAGGCGGCCACCAAGTAGCCGCGCCGTCGATGTTGGCGGCGGGCTGCGACCCGCCGCGCGCCGCGGCGTCGGGTCGTGCCGCGGCGACATGGGCTGCCGGGAGGGCGCAGCCATGCTGCTGATGATCGACAACTACGACTCGTTCACCTACAACCTGGTGCAGTACCTCGGCGAGTTGGGCCAGCAGGTGCGGGTCTTTCGCAACGACGAGATCGATGTCGCAGGCATCGTCGCACTCAAGCCCGAACGCCTGGTGCTGTCGCCAGGGCCCCGCACCCCCGCCGAGGCCGGAGTGTGCGTGCCGGCGATCGCGGCGCTGAAAGGGCGTTTGCCGATCCTCGGCGTCTGCCTCGGCCACCAGAGCATCGGGGCGGCGCTGGGCGGGCGCATCGTGCGCGCGCAGCGACTGATGCATGGCAAGGCCAGCACGATCGCCACCGACGGCCGCGGTCTCTTCACCGGGCTGCCGCAACAGTTCAGCGTGATCCGCTACCACTCGCTGGCGATCGAGCGCGAGACCTGTCCCGCCGAGCTCGAAGTGACCGCCACGTCGGAAGACGGCGAGATCATGGGCGTGCGTCACCGCGAGGCCGCACTCGAAGGCGTGCAGTTCCACCCGGAGTCGATCCTGTCGGAGCACGGGCATGCGATGCTGCGCAACTTCCTGGCGATCGAGGTGCATTGATGGCCGCGGCAACCCCGATCGACCTGCGCAGCGACACCGTGACCCGGCCGACGCCGGCAATGCGTGACGCGATGCAGTCGGCGCCGCTCGGCGACGACGTGTTCGGCGACGACCCCACGGTCAACGCGCTGCAGGAACGCATCGCCGCGATGCTCGGCAAGGAAGCGGCGCTGTTCATGCCGTCGGGCACGCAGAGCAATCTGGCGGCGCTGATGAGCCACTGCCAGCGCGGCGACGAGTACATCGTCGGCCAGGGCGCCCACACCTATCGCTACGAAGGCGGTGGTGGGGCCGTGCTCGGCAGCGTGCAGCCGCAGCCGATCGCCAATCAGCCCGATGGCTCGCTGGCGCTGGCCGACATCGAAGCGGCGATCAAACCCGACGACGCGCACTTCGCGCGAACGCGGCTGCTGTGTCTGGAGAACACCTTCGGTGGTGGTGTGCTGGGCATGGACTACCTGCGGCAGTCGACCGACCTGGCCCGCCGCCACGGCCTGGCCACCCACCTCGACGGCGCGCGGCTGTTCAATGCGGCGGTGGCGCTGGCCCAGCAGCCTGCAGGTGGCGGCGATGCGCGCGCCAAGGCACGCGAGATGGCGCAGCTGTTCGACAGCGTATCGGTGTGCTTCAGCAAAGGCCTCGGAGCGCCGGTGGGCTCGGCGCTGGTCGGCAGCCGTGAGCTGATCGCCCGTGCGCACCGCGTGCGCAAGATGCTCGGCGGTGGCCTGCGGCAGGCCGGCGTGCTCGCCGCGGCCGCGCTGTACGCGCTGGATCACCACATCGACCGCTTGGCGCAGGACCATGCCAATGCGAAGCGGCTGGCGGACGGCCTTCGAGGGCTCGACGCGGTGGCGAGCGCGCCGGCGCAGACCAACATGGTGTTCGTCGAGTTGGCGCCTGGCCGCGGGTCCCGTGCCGACACCGTCGGCAAGTTGCGCGAGCGCGGCCTGCTGTGCACCGGCATCTACAAGTTGCGGCTGGTGGCACACCTCGATGTGTCCGCGGCCGACATCGACCGCGCGGTGAACATCCTGCGCGAGACGCTCTGACAGGCAAGGGAGGCCGTCCATGACCATCACCAACACCGAGGCGCTGACCCGCGTCATCGAGCACCGCGAGATCTTCCACGACGAGATGCTGGCGCTGATGCGCCGCATCATGAGCGGCGAGATGTCTCCGCTCATGATCGCGGCGATCACCATCGGGTTGCGCGTCAAGAAGGAAACCATCGGCGAGATCGCCGCTGCCGCGACGGTGATGCGCGAGTTCGCGCTGCAGGTCGACGTGCCTGACAAGACCCGGCTGGTCGACATCGTCGGCACCGGGGGCGACGGCTCGCACAGCTTCAACATCTCCACCGCCTCCACCTTCGTCGCCGCGGCGGCCGGTGCGCGCGTGGCCAAGCACGGCGGGCGCAGCGTGTCGAGCACCTCGGGCAGTGCCGACGTGCTGGAGGCGCTGGGTGCCTACATCGGCCTGAAGCCAGATCAAGTGTCGCAGTGTCTGGCCGAGACCGGCATCGGGTTCATGTTCGCGCCCAATCACCACGCGTCGATGAAGCACGCTGCACCGGTGCGCAAGGAGCTCGGCGTGCGCACGATCTTCAACATCCTGGGGCCGCTCACCAACCCAGCGAGCGCGCCCAACCAGCTGCTCGGCGTGTTCCACCCCGATCTGGTCGGCATCCAGGTGCGCGTGCTGCAGCGGCTGCGCTCCGAGCACGTGATGGTGGTGTACGGGATGAACGGCATGGACGAGATCTCGCTGTCCGGCGAGACGATGATCGGCGAGCTGAAGAACGGCGAGGTGCGCGAGTACATGGTCCACCCGAGCGACTTCGGCCTGCCGGTGTACGACTCGCGCGTGCTCAAGGTGGCCAACACGGCCGAGTCGGTGCAGTGCATCCAGCGCGCACTGGCCAACGAGGACGGGCCGGTGCGCGACGTGGTGCTGCTCAATGCCGGCGCGGCCCTCTACTGCGCGGGTGCCGCGGGTTCGGTGGCCGAGGGCGTGCGCCACGCGCGAGAAGTCGTTGCCGCGGGCGCGGCGGCGGCCAAGCTCGAGCAGTTCGTCAAGGTCACGCAGCGCTTCAAGCCGGCGGCATGAATGCGCGCGGCCGGTCCCAAGCCCGCATCGCGGAGCGCGTAGCGCGCAGGGTCGTTCGATGAGCGACATCCTGCGGCGCATCGTCGCGGTCAAGCGCGAGGAGGTGGCGCGCGCGAAGTCCGCGCGTGACCTGGCCTCGGTGCGCGCGGCGGCGCGCGAGCGCCGCGACGTGCGCGATTTCGAGCAAGCGCTGCGAGGGCGCATCGCGCACGGCCG
>DATJYZ010000023.1:0-3954 GCA_035499355.1 Burkholderiaceae bacterium
GAGGTGGCGGTGGTGCGCGGCGGCCTCGACGCCGCCGGCTACCCCAAGCTGACCGAATGGCTGGCACGCATCCACGCACGGCCCGCGTACCAGGCCGCGCTGCAGCGCGGCGGGGCGTACACGATCCTGCGTTAGGCGGCGGCGTCGAGCGGACTCACGTGCGCCAGACACGCGGTGGCGGCGCGTCGAGCTGCCAGGCGACGCGTCGCCACGCGGCGCGAACCGCCTGCGCGAGCACCATCGCCGGCTCGACGCGATGCGCCAGCGCGCGCAGCACCACCACGCGCTGCTGCAACGCGGTGACGCCGGCGATCAGGCGCTCGTCGTCGTGGCCGTGCGCATCGACGCACTCGCGCGCCGCATCGACCAGCGCGTCGACGCGCGCATCGGCCAGCACCTGGCCGGCCGCGAACCACAGCGTCAGCAGCGTGCTGCGCCCGGCCAGCCCGAGCGGCGAGCGCAGCAGCGTCGTGTCGGCGCTGTCGATCACGCCCCGCTCGAGCCACACGCCTGGCAGCTCGAGATGCTGCGTGAAGCGGCCGGCCGCGAACGGCTCGCCGGAGGCCGGCAGGCCGAGCGCCACCAGGTCCCAGCCGATCATCTCGGCGTCGGCAGCCAGCCGGAAGCACGCGTGGTTTTCACCCAGGCATCCGCTGTGCGCGATCGCCTCCAGCGCCAGCCACTCGAGCCGCGCGCCTTCTTCGAGCGCGGCGTCGACCCGCTGCGTGCCGCTGCCGCCGGCGCTGCGATAGAAGCGCGTCGCGCCCGGTGTCGTGACCAGTGCGTGCGCGCGCGGCTGCAGGCGCAGCGCGATCTCGAGCCGGTCGCCGCCCACGATGCCGCCGGGCGGGTGAACGATCACCTGGTGCGCGACCGCGTCGCCCTCGGGGTACAGGGTCTTCAGCACGCGCAGCGGGCCCTCGTGGGCGGCATGCACGACGCAGCGGCCGTCGCCGTCGCGGCGCACGTCGAGGCGCAGGCGCGCCTGCCAGGTCGCCGCGGCGACGTCGCGCGGGTTCAACGCCGCGCCCAGAAGCCGCGATGCAGCGCCGCGATCTCGTCCTCGACCGCGGGCACCGGCCCGACCACCGCGATCGACTTCTGGCCGCGCGCGAAGACGTCGCGGCACGGCAGGTCGAGCGTCGGATTCTCGGGGTGGGCGCCGGTATGCTGCAGCAGCATGCGCTCGCTCAGGCCATAGACCACGCTGCCGATGTGGGCCCAGTAGATGGTGCCGGCGCACATCGCGCACGGTTCGACCGTGGTCACCAGCGTGCAACCCCAGAGCTGCGCCGGCGTGAAGCGACGCGCCGCGTCGCGCGCCAGCACCGACTCGGCATGGTCGACGCTGTCGACGTTGCGCTGCTCGAGCCACACCGCGTCGCCGTCGGGCGCGACCAGCAGCGCGCCGAACGGATGGTGGCCGGCGTCCATCGCCGCGCGTGCCACCGCGTTGGCGCGGCGCAAATGGCGGATCGCTTGCTCGTCGGTCATCGCTCTCGGCTCGGCGCCCAGTGTAGGACGCCGCCGTCGACGGCCGCGCTCAGCCGCCGAGCGCGATGATCACGGCCTCGACGGCGACGCCCAGCAGCACCAGCGACAGCCCGGCCTTCCACGGCCGCATGCCCGAGTAGCGGCCCCAGACGACGCCGCAATAGAACATCATGGCCATCGCGATGACGGCCGACAGCCGCATTGCCGACTTGAGGTCGCTGCCGAACACGAACGGCAAGACCACCGGGAAGGTCGACGCGAAGACGAGCACGAACACGGCGAGCGCGGCCTTGAGATCGTGGCCGGTCACCGTCATTCGGGGCAGCTCGTGCGCTGGCTGCGCGATCAACCACTGGCGCACGCGCTCGAGGCCATCGGCGTCGATGCCGCCCGCCAGCGGTCCGATGTGGTCGGCGATCACCGCGCGCGCGCGTTCCGTGCCGCCGCCGTCGCGCACGGCCTGCAGCAGCGTGGCGCGGCGGCCGCGCTCGACCAGGTTGCGCAGCACATACATCACCGCGTCGACGAAGCCCCATGCGGTGTTGCAGCCGATCGCCGCGATCAGCATCGTGCGCACGTCCTCGCGGCCGGCGGTGGCGACGCTGAGCGTGCCGGTGAAGGTGAGCACCATGAAGAGGCCGAACAGGATCTCCGACACGCGATCGATCGGATCGAGGACGAGGCCGTCGGTGTCGGCGAGCGTGCCGCCTGGCGGAGCACCGTGCGAAGGGTCGATCTCGGGCATCGTCAACCTCCCGGCGTGGCGAGGTCGAAGGTGATGTGGACCACGCCGTCCAGATGGCGTCGCTGCATCGGCAGGCCGCAGCGCTGGAACACCCCGAGCATCGCCGCATTGGCGGGCAGCACGTCGGCCTCGAAGTGGGTGAAGCCGTGGCGCCGGGCGATCGCGGTCAGCAGCGCGAGCAGCTTGCTCGCCAGGCCCTGGCCCTGGTAGTCCTCTTCGATCGTGAAAGCGACTTCGGCGGCCTTGCCTTCGGCGCGCGGCGCGCAGGCGACGTAGCTGGCGCCGCCGATCACCGTCTCGTCGCCGGGCGGGCCGAGCGTGACCACCAGCGCGCCGACGTGGTTGAAGTCGATGTCGTCGAGCAGGCCCAGCGACTGCGCGGGGATCTCCTTCACGAACGAGAAGAAGCGCGTGTAGATCGTGCCGGGATCGAGCTTGTGAAACGCGGCCACCAGCCGCTCGCGGTCGTCGGCGCGCATCGCGCGGATCGTCGCCGGCGTGCCGTCGCGCAGCGTGGTCGATTGACTGAACCGGCGATCGTCGACGATGTCGTCGCCCACTCGCGCCCTCCTGCGGCCTGGCATGAACGCGCGCGATGATAGCCGTTGGCCGCCTCGACGCCGGCGCTGCTAGCATCGCCGGCTGATTCACGTCAAACATGCGCCGATCCTCGACTTGCCGCTGGCTCGCGCTGGCGTTCGCCCTGGCGGCCACGGGTGCCGCCCGCGCCGCCGATTGCGCCGCGCAAGACCTGCCGGCGTTCGACGCGGCGGGCACGTGGCAGCACGGGCCGCTGTCCAAGCTCAAGCGCGACACCCAGTACGAGGTGCTCGCGGAGGGCGGGCAATCGGTGCTGCACGCCACGGCCGCGGGCTCGGCCTCGGCCTGGGTGCTGCTGAAGGGCGCCGACCTTGCGGCCACGCCGGTGCTGCAATGGCGCTGGCGCGTGCCGGCGCTGATCAAGAGCGCCGCCAACGAAGACCCCAAGCGCGAGGACGCGCCGGCGCGCGTGATCATCGGCTTCGGCGGCGACAAGTCCAAGCTGCCGGATGAAGAGCAGCGCTATTTCGCGCGCATCAAGCGGCTGACCGGGCGCGACATGCCGTACGCGATGCTGATGTACATCTGGGACAACAAGAATCCGGTGGAGATGGTGGTGCCGAGCGCACACACCACGCGCGTGAAGATGATCGTCGCCGAGAGCGGCGGCACCGGCGTCGGTGCCTGGCGCAGCTACCAGCGCAACGTGGCGCAGGACTTCGAGCGGGCGTTCGGCGAGAAGCCGGGCAAGGTGCTCGGCTTCGCGCTGATGACCGACACCGACAACACCGGCGAGACCGCCGAGGGCTTCTACGGCCCTCTGCGGCTCACCTGCGCCGGCGCGAAGTAGGCAGCACCGTTGCATCGGGGCCGGCAGCACCGGCCCCGGGCTACCGCTACGCCGCCTTGTGCGCTGACTGCGGTGCGATGCGGAAGATCGCCAGGTACACCGCGCCGCCGATCGCCACGCCGAAGAACCAGCCCCAGACGCCCCACCAGCTCGGCAACAGCGTCGTGAAGTTGGGCAGGATGCTCGAGAACAACGCCCCGACGCCGGCTGCGATGAACGCGGCGACGTTCCAGCCGCCCTGGTAGCGGTAGGGGCCGTCCTCGCGGTAGAGCCCTTCGACGTCGATCGCGCCTTTGCGGATGAGGTAGTAGTCGGCGAGGATCAC
>DATJYZ010000024.1:0-32039 GCA_035499355.1 Burkholderiaceae bacterium
GAGCCCATCCTGGGTCCGGTGCTCGCGATGCCCGACGGCACTTTCAAACGGCTGAACTGGCTCGAGCGCGTGATGGTGCGGCTGCACCTCACCAACGCCAAGTCGCTCGAGGCGCGCTACTACCACCCGGCCAGCCCCTGAGCCCGGCGTCGCAGCGTGCCAGCGCGCACGCGCGAAGCGCGGCCGCGCGTCACCCGGCGTAGCTCACCGCGCAGCCGAACGGCTCGGTGCTCGGCACCGCGACCTTGCGTCCGGCGAGCAGGTCTTCCAGCGCGGCGCGCACGTGGTTGTGCGACTCCGCCACCTCCTTCGGGTCGCGCGACTCGCTGTCGTCGATGCCACCCGCGTACACCAGCGTGCCGTTGGCGGCGACGATGAACATGTGGTCGGCGGTGGTGGCGCCGTAGGTGTGGCCCATGGTGCCGGGGTCGTCCATCAGCAAGGCGGTCGGCGCGCCGCCGCGCTGCCGGTTGAACGCATCGGCCTGCGCGGGCGGCAGGTAGTCGCCGCGCGACGGGTGTGTCGACAGCACGCTCAGCCAGACCACGCCCTTGCCGGTGGCCCAGCGCTGCAGCTCGGGCATGCGGCCGCTGGCGTACTGCGCGGCCGCGAACGGGCACGACGAGCTCGTCCACTCCAACACCACGACCTTGCCCTTGAACTCGGCCAGCGTGCGCTGCCGTCCGGTCACGTCGGGCGTGCTGAACGCGGGCGCGCGTCGCCCCAGCTTGGCGGCCGCTGCCGGGTCGGCCGCTGCTTCGGCGCCGGACCAGAGCAGCGCCACGCCCGAGAACAGAAAGCGTCGGCGGGTCATCGCTGCTCCTCGTTCGAACCGCGGGTGGGCGAACTGTAAAACCTCGGGTGGCAGCAGTGGGATCGCGGGGCTTGTTTGACAAGCGGCCCGCCGCGGGCGGTGAATGCCGCAGTGAAGATCGTCGTCTTCGGCGCGGCCGGAGGCACGGGCCAGCAGCTGGTGGCCCAGGGCCTCGCCGCCGGCCATCGGGTGACGGCATTCACGCGCCGGCCCGATGCGGTGGCAATGCGCCAGGGGCTCACCGTCGCCGTTGGCAGCACGCGTGACGCGAACGCCGTCGAGCGGGCGCTGGAAGGCTGCGACGCCGTGCTGAGCGCACTCGGCGGCCATCCACTGCGCCGGCGCGAGCAGGTGTGCGCCAGCGCGATGAGTCGGATCGTGCCGGCGATGACGCGCCTGGGCATCCGCCGGGTGCTCGCGCTGTCGACCTTCGGTGCCGGCGACTCGCGGGCGCAGGTGGGCTGGCTGGTGCGCCATCTGCTGTTCGGCCTGGTGCTGCGCAGCGAGGTGGCCGACAAGGAGGCGATGGAGGCGCAACTGCGCGCCAGTGCGCTCGAGTGGACCATCGTGCGCGTCGGCCTGCTCAGCGACGCGCCGCCGCGCGGCGGCTGGCGCGCGGCCGACGACGGCTCGATCCGCGGCATGGGCAAGATCGCGCGCGCCGACGTGGCGGCCTTCATGCTGGCGCAGATCGGCAGCCCCACCTGGCTGCGCCGCGCGCCGGTGGTGGTCGGGCTGGACTGACAATGCCGGGCACGATGAACGACGCCGATCGACCGCCCGTGCTGGCGCACCAGCGTTTCGTGGCCGACCGCAAGGCGTTCGAAGGGCTCGACCTGCGGGCGCGCTTCGAACGCATCCATGCCACCAACCTGTGGGGCGCGCCGACCTCGGTGTCGGGCCTCGGCTCGGAGCAGGCCGCCACGGCGCCGCTGGTGGCGGCGCTGCCCGCGCTGCTGCGCCGGCTGGGGGTGGGGTCGCTGCTCGATGCGCCGTGCGGCGACGCGTCGTGGATCCATCGCATCGGTCTGGACGTCGAGTACACCGGCGTCGACATCGTGCCGGCCATCGTCGAAGACCTGCAGCGCCGTGCCGCCGCCGGCGCGCTGAGCGGTCGCTACCTGCTGGCCGACATCACGCGCGACCCGCTGCCCCGCGCCGACGCCGTGCTGTGCCGCGACTGCCTGGTGCACCTGTCGTTCGCGCACATCGAGCGCGCGGTCGACAACCTACGCCGCTCCGGCGCGAGCTGGCTGATCACCACCACCTTTGCGGACTGGCAGGTCAACCGCGACTGCGACGACGGCGACTGGCGCGCGCTCAACCTCTGTCGGCCGCCGTTCGGCTGGCCCGCGCCGCTGGCGCTGGTCGACGAGCGCTGCGACGAGGCCGGCGGTGGCTGGCGCGACAAGAGCCTGGGCGTGTGGTCGCTGGCCGGGTTGTGAGCAGCACCGACGCCGGCTTGTCCTTACACTCGCGCGCACACCGCAACGACTTCGGGAGACGCGCATGGCCGATTCCGCCACCGCATGGCTCAACGTCTGGGTGCCGCGCGCACAAGGGCTGCTGCGCATCGTGGTCGGCTACCTGTTCCTGCTGCACGGGTCGGCCAAGCTGTTCAAGGTGCCGCACGTCGCGATGTTCGACAACCTGCAGCTGATGTCGCTGATCGGCCTGGCCGGCGTCATCGAGGTCGTGGGCAGCGTGCTGCTGCTGATCGGCCTGTTCACGCGGCCGGTGGCGTTCATCCTCTCGGGCGAGATGGCGGCGGCGTATTTCATGGCCCACGCGGTGCAGGGCCACGTGCTGGTGCCGATGCTCAACCAGGGCGAGAGCGCCGTGCTGTTCTGCTTCGTCTTCCTGTTCTTCGCCGCAGCCGGTGCCGGTGCGTGGGGCGTCGACACCATGCGCGCTGCGCCGCGCACTTGACCGGGGGCACGGTCGGCGTCACGACCGCAGCCTGGGGCTGGGCCGCACGGCGGCCGCACGTACGCGCGGCTTGACGACCCCGCGACAGCGCTGTCATCGATGGCCGAGCCGGTGGCCTTGGGGGAATCCCCTGCGGGCTTGTCCGGTGTTGCGAGGCCACCGAATCCGGCTGGCCTCGCGGCGCGAAGTGAGCCCACAATCGCCGTCTGCGAACGGTGCTCAGGCAACGGCCGGCACCCCGCTCGAACAGGCCCGCCGAGGAGAAGGGCGCTCTCGTGTACGTGCGCGACATCAACACCACGCTGCCGCTGTGGAAGGAACACGGGCAGCGCCTGGTCACCGGGCTGGCCGCGGTGTCGCCGCGCCTGGTGCAGATGATCGGCGCCTTCGAGCGCGCGCTGCGCGGCACGCCGCCGGCCCCGGCGCAGGCGTTGTGTGCGCGCATCCGCGCCGTGCGCCACAAGCAGGATCTGTGGCATCTGCGCGCCGACATCTATGCGCTGGTCAGGCAGACCTACGACCGCTGGGAGGCGCAGTTGCGCATCGACGAGCTCGACGAGCTGTTCGACTTCACACGCCCGCGCGTGCCGTTCACGCCATAGGCGGCCCGCCGTCCGACGTGGGGCCGCCCTCACCGTGCGGCAGCAGGGCACGCTGGTCGACCTGATCGCCCTCGGCCTGCTGCTGGCTGGCATCGGCCAGCCGGTGTCGATCTGCAAGGTCGGGCTGCCCAGGCCGGGCGCGGTGTGGATCGGCGGTCTGATCCGGGTCGACTAAGGGTTTGCGCGGCCTGCGCGGGCGGGCTCCCGCAGGGCGGCGGTCGAGACGCGTCGGCGATACTGGCGACGATCCACCGGAGGGAAGCATGAGCAACTCGAGTCGGGCGGTCGCCTTCGCGATCGTCGCGGTCATGGGCACGGGGTCGACCATCGCTGGCGGCAAGCACTATCCGCCACCACCGCCCAATCCGCCGCCGCTGCCGCTCGAAGTCGTCGTCACGCCGACGCTGTCCAGCGTGACCCGTGCGCAAACCAGCCTGACGACGTTTGCCCAGTACACGGTCAGCATCAGGAATCCCAACACTTGGGGGCTCGGCCTGGTTCAGGGCCAGTTCACGGCGTCGACGAACGTGCTGCCCACGGGAACCGGCGCGGCAGCCTTCTTCTCGTCTGACAACACGCTGTGCACCATCGCGCCGACGTCGGTCACGATCACCTGCACCGTGCCCGACCTGCTGCCCGGGGCCAGCATCACGCCCTTCACGGTGACGGTTGCGGCGCCGCCGTCCACGACGACACCGAGCGGCGGGCAGATTGACTTCACCTACCAGGGCAGCGCACGCTTCAACAAGGACAACGACTTCGACGCCGACGACCCCGTCGTCTCAACGCCGGCCGCGACGGTCTCGACGGCACTGACCGATCCGAACCCGACCACGGTTTCGACCGTGCTGCCGGAGGCCACCGGTGGCACGGTGTACACCGGCACGGAGGGCGGCGCCGCGACGTGTGACCAGCCATGGGTGAGCATCACCCAGGTGCCCAAGGCGGCCATCGTCAATCTGGACTTGACGACGTTGACGGCCGAGAAGCCGATCTGCGCCTCCGGCAGTTGCGAGTTCTTTGCGGCGCTCAAGATACCGGGCACGTTCGGGACCACCACCTCACCGCCCTCGGAGCTGCTGGTCATCACGCTGCGTCGCGACCGTTGCACGATCGAGGGCCGCGGCATCATCGGCAAGGCGCTGCAGATCCTCGACGAGAACGTCCTGTACCGGGGCGCGACGACCGCAGGCGTCGAGGACTCGCAGTACGTGAAGGTCCTCCCCTGCCGGATCACGGGCGGACCGGTGGCGGCGACCGCCACTGCGCCGGGCAGACCCTGCGTCGCCTCCCGCAAGGTCTACACGATCTTCAATCTGCCGGATGTGCCCAACAAATGGGACTACCTCGGCGACCACGAGTGGACCATCTGGGCCAACGACAACGGCAAATACGCGAACTACTAGGTACTAGGTCGCGTCGGCCAATCGCGACGCGGCCCAGGCGGTTGCACGGCCAGTGGACACCACGTCGCCTTTGGCGTCGTAGATTCCGATTGCCGTCTCGATTGCGCGGCGAGCTTCGCCACGCCGCCCGGCTTGCAACAGGACAGCGGCGAGCTCGGACAGGCAGTCGGCCTGCATCTGCGGCGCGTCGCTGTGCTGTGACATCTCGACGGCCGACTGCGCCAGCGCTTCGGCTGCCTGCAGATCGCCGCCGCGGGCGATGATCGGCGCGCGGATCGAGCGCCACAGGGCCTGCGACTCCATGTCGTCGTCCGCGGTGGCGTCCTCGGCGACGCGCGAGAAGGCGAGCGCCTCTTCGTCGCGGCCCTGGTCGCGGACGACGCGCGACAACAGCGCAGCCATCGTCGACAGGAAGAAGGTCTCACCGGAGCGAGCGAGGAACGCATAGTCGGGCATGGCGTCGCGCTCCGCGGCGGCAAGGTCCCCGGCCAGAAGCTCGACCAGCAGCATGTCGATCGCCGTCGATGCGGCATTGACGCCCTGACCGAGTTCGCGCAGCAACGAGCGGCCGCGTCGATAGAGGCCCCGCGCCCGCTCGAATTCGCCACGCATGGCATGCAATTGCGCCAGCGTGCACAGGATCTTGCTCTCCGCCTGCCGATCGCTCACGCCGTCGGAGATCAGTTGCTCACACAAGCGGATGGCGTCAGGCACCGGCGTCGGACCGAGCAAGGTGCTGCTCGAGAGCCCGACTGCGTTGCGCGCGATGATGCGTTCATCGCCGACCAACCGCGCATGGGTCATCGCGCGGCTCACCGCATCGGTGGATTGCTGGTACTGCGCCGCCATTCCGTAGACCACCCCGATCAGCCGCCAGGCCCGCGCCAGTTCGAGCTGGGCGCCCTCGGCCTCGAACCAGGGTATGGACTTCTTCGCGATGCGCAGCGCGTCGTCGCTCGAGTAGCCCGGTTCGGCGCTGCCCAGTCCGACACGGACGCGCAACAGCTCCGCGAACATCGCGATGCGCCGGTTGCCCGCGCTCTCGGCACCGGCCTGCGCTTCGCTGAGCACCGTGCGCGCTCGGGCGAAGTTGCCCAGATCGATCAAGACCTCGCCGAACTCGGGCAACAGCTGCAGGCGCATCGGGCTCCCGCGACCGAGCAGGTCGATCGCGCGCCGGTAGAGGTTGGCGGCGGCGTGCATGTCACCGCGTGCTGACGCGCGCCGGGCTGCGGCTGAGAGCCGCTGCGCGCCGTCGATTCCGATGGCGACGCCCGACTCGTCCAGCGGCCCGAGCTCGCACAGGTACCGGTGTGCCTGCTCGAGGTGGTAGCCGAGAATTTCCTGGAACTCGAGCGCACGATCGCGGTTGGCATTGACCTTGTCACCCCAGCGCACGAAATCGATGTGCAGCTGCGCGCGTGTACGCTTGAGCAAAGCGTTGTAGACGGTATCGCGCACCAGCTGGTGGTGGAAGCGATAACGCGCACTGGCATCGACGCTGAACGACAGATGGACGAACTGCTTGCGCGTCAACGAGGCCAGATGCTCGTCGAGTGAACCTCGAACGGCTTCGGGCGCGAGCTCGGCCAGCCCGATCTGCGGAAACTCCAGGCCCATCACCGACGCCGGCTCGACCGTCGCGCGTTCCGCGCGGTCGAGCTGATCGAGCCGCGCTTCGAGCAGCGCATGGATGGTGGGCGGCACGTCGATGTCGACGGCCGCCTGCGTGCGCACCCAGCGCCCGCCGGCCTCGATCAGCGTGCCGCGATCGATCAGCATCGACAGCAGCTGCTCGACGTACAGCGGGTTGCCCTCGGCGGTCTGCACGATGCGCCTCAGCACGTCCGGCGGCAGCCCGGCGCCGCCGAGCAGGTTGGTCGCCACCTGTACCGCCGCATCGTCGCTCAACGGCCGCAGCACCACGCGTGCCGCGCCCGCCTGCTCGCCCCAGTGCGGGCGTTCCTCCAGCAGATCGTGGCGCGCGGTCGCCAGCAGCAAGACCGGCGCGTCCGTGGACGTCGACAGCACGTGTTCCAGCAGGTCGAAGAACGCCGGCTCCGCCCAGTGGATGTCGTCGATCAGCGCGACCACGGGCGCCCGTGCGGCCAGGATCTCCAGCACCTTGCGCGCAGCCCAATAGACCTCGTGCAGCGGAAAGGCTGCGCTGCTCAGGCCGGTGGCCGCTGCCACCCGGTCGACGACGTCGCGGTCACCGAGGAAGCCCAGCAGCTTGGCGTGCGCCACGGCGGGCTTGTCGTCGTCCGAGATGCCGGCGGCACCGAGCATCACCCGCAGCGGCCAGAACGTGATGCCGTCGCCGTACGGCAGGCAACGCCCTCGCAACACCGTCGCACCGGCGGCGACGCGCGTGACCACCTCATGCGCCAGCCGCGACTTGCCGACTCCGGCGTCGCCGACCACCGTGACCATGCGGGTGCACGCGCCGTCTACCGCTTCACGGTAGGCGCGCGCGATCTGCGCCAGCTCGGCGTCGCGGCCGACGATCGGCGTGTCGCTGCGGCGCACGTTGCCGTCCAGGCCCGGCGCGCTGACCAGCCGGTAGGCGCTTACGCGCTGCGCCTTGCCCTTGAGCTCCAAGGGCTCGACCGGCTCGGCCTCGACCGCGTCGCGTACCAATCGGTAGGTGACGTCGCCGAGGTAGATCTGGTTCTCCGGCGCAGCCTGCTCCAGGCGGGCAGCCACGTTGACCGCGTCGCCGGTGGCGAGCTTCTGGCTGGCGCCCGGGTCGTCGTTGGCCACCACCTCGCCGGTGTTGACGCCGGTGCGGTTGGCCAGCGTGACGCCGTAGCGGGCGCGTAGATCCTCGTTGACCCGGGCCAGCGCGCTGCGCATCCCCGCCGCCGCGCGCACCGCGCGCAGCGCGTCATCCTCATGCGCACGCGGCAGGCCGAACACCGCCATGATGGCGTCGCCGATGTACTTCTCCACCTTGCCGCCGTGGCGCGCGATCTCGGCGGCCATCGCGTCGAAGTAGCGCTCCTTGACCTCGTGCAGCGCCTCGGCGTCGAGCGCCTCGCCCAGCGCCGTCGAGCCCTTCAAGTCGCTGAACACGATGGTGACCGTCTTGCGGACCTCGTGCACCGGCAGTGGCGGCGGCGCGGCGACCAGTGGCGTGCCGCAGTAACCACACAAACGGAACTTGGGCGGGTTCTCTTCGCCGCAACCAGGACATCGAATCATCGGTGTCGAAGTCTAGAGGACGCTCGGCCGCTGTCGCCGGAGCGCGTCAGTCCGCACCGGGGCCACGGGGTGCGGCAGCGGCAAGGGTCGCGGGGGATCCCTGCGGCCGTTACGATCCGAGGATGCTCAGTGCCGTGTTCGCGTACCTGTCCGACCTGATCGACCTGGCCGTCGCCATCGCGCGCGGCGCACTGGCCACCCCCCAGGGGACGTTCGCCTTGGTCTTCGCCACCGTGGCGGCGGTGCTGCAAGGCGTCAGCACCCTGGTCAAGACGATGATCCCGCTGCGCGTCCTCGCGCTCGGCAGCAACGTCGGATTCGTCGTCTATGGCGCGTTGCTGCCGTCGTTTCCGGTGCTGCTGCTCCACTTGCTGCTGGTGCCGATCAACCTGTACCGCCTGGTCGAGATGGTCCGGCTCACCCGGCGCGTCAAGGCGGTCACCCGATCGCAGGACACGTCGGGTCTCTGGCTGCGTCCCTACATGAAGCGGCGCAACCTGAAGGCCGGCACGGTGCTGTTCCGCAAGGGCGAGCTTGCTCGAGAGCTCTACATGCTGACCCGTGGCCGCATCGAGCTGGTGGAGATCGGCACCGAGCTGCCGGCGGGCCGCGTGTTCGGCGAGATCGCATTCTTCGCGCCCGACCGGCGGCGCACGCTGACCGCCCGCTGCATCGAGGACAGCGAGGTGCTGGCGATCAACGAGAGCACGGTGAACCAGCTCTACTACCAGAACCCCGCCTTCGGCTACCAGATGATCGGGCTGGTCGCCGACCGCCTGGGCGCCGACATCCGCCGCCTCGAGGCCACGCTCGAAGCGCAGCGCGCCGCCGGCGCGCCGGTGGCCACCGACGTGCCGATCCGGTCGACCTGAGGGGCGATGGGCACGGTGTCGCCCGCTGTCGAATCGCTGCCGGCGCCGCATGGCCGATACATGCTGTGCGAGGAGTGCGATGCGGCCTACCCCGCGCGACCGATCGGCCGCGACGACCTGTTGCGCTGCCGTCGCTGCGGTGCGGTGCTGGCGCGCGGGCACGGCCTGCCGCTCGATGGCCAGCTCGCGTTGACACTGGGCGCATTGGCGGTGTTCCTGATCGGCAGCCTGTCGCCGATCGTCACGCTCGAGCTGCAGGGCATCCACTCGCAGGCCACGCTGCTGGAGGCCACACGCGAGACCTGGCGTACCGGCGCGCACCTGGTGGCGGCGCTCAGCTTCGCCACCGCGTTCGCCTTTCCGCTGCTGGTGATCGCGCTGCGGCTGTGGGTCCTGGTGCCGTTGGTGATGCGGCGGCCGGTGCTGTTCCTGGCGCCGGTGATGCGGCTGCTGCGCTGGGTGCTGCGCTGGAGCATGGTCGAGGTGTTCATGCTCGGCGTGCTGATCGCGGTGGTGCGATCGGCCGGCGTCACGCACGTGGTGCTCGGCGCCGGCATCTTCGCCTACATGGGGCTGACCGTGCTGCTGACGGCGATCCACGCCGCCGGGCTGCAGGCGTTGTGGGCGCAGGCGGTGCCGAAGCGGCGGGGCGGCGGCCGGCCGCTGTGGGCGCGACGCGCCAAGGGAACGCAATGACCACCAGGCCCGACTTCCCGGACGCCGCCGACCTCGGCCTCATCGGCTGCGAGGTGTGCGCGCTGGTGTCGCGCCGCCCGCGCGACGGGGCGGGTGCGTGGCGCTGCCCGCGCTGTGGGCACGCGCTGCATGCGCGCAAGCCCGACAGCGTGCAGCGCACGCTGGCCTGGCTGCTGACCGCGGTGGTGCTGTACCTGCCCGCGAACCTGTTGCCGGTGATGACCACCGCCAGCGTGCTCGGGCGCGAGAGCCACACCATCGTCGGCGGCATCCTCGAACTGTGGTCGACGGGTTCGCGCGAATTGGCGATCATCGTGTTCATCGCCAGCATCGCGGTGCCGCTGCTGAAGATCGCGGCGCTGACGCTGCTGGCGCTCAGCGCGCAGCGGCGCTCGCGATGGCGCCAGCGCGACCGCGCTGCGCTGTATCGCCTGGTCGAGACGGTGGGACACTGGTCGATGCTGGACGTGTTCGTGGTGGTGTTGCTGGTCGGCATGGTGCACTTCGGCGTCGTCGCCAGCGTGCAGCCCGAGGCCGGCCTGCTCGCCTTCGGTGCGGTGGTGGTGGCGACCATGCTGGCCTCGGCGAGCTTCGATCCGCGCTTGATCTGGCCGCGCCAGGATGCGCATGGCTGAGCCCGATTCGACGTTGTCGCCCGCGTTGCCCGAGCCGGTGCTTGCGCGGCAGAACCGGCTGCACCTGTCGCTGGTGTGGATCGTGCCGATCGTGGCGCTGGTGGTCGGCGCGGTGCTCGTGGTGCGTTCGCTGCTCGAGGCCGGGCCCGAGATCACCATCGAGTTCCGCAGCGGCGATGGCATCGAGCCGGGCCGCACCGAGGTGCGCTACAAGGAGGTGGTGGTCGGTCGCGTCAGGACGGTGTCGCTCGGGCCGCGGCGCGACCGCGTGCTGGTCACCGCCACGCTCGAGCGCAGCGTGCGCTCGCTGGCGGTCGACGACACGCGGTTCTGGGTCGTGCGGCCACGCATCGGCACCGCCGGCGTGAGCGGCCTGGGCACGCTGCTGTCGGGGGCCTACATCGCGGTCGACGCCGGCGCCGCCGAGCAGACGCGCACCGACTTCGTCGGCCTCGACCAGCCGCCGCTGGTGCTGCGCGGCGAGCCCGGGCGCAGCTTCGTGCTGCAGGCCGACGACCTCGGCTCGCTCGACGTCGGCTCGCCCGTGTACCAACGGCGGGTGCGCGTCGGCCGCGTGGTCGGCTACACGCTGTCGAAAGATGGCCGCGGCCTCGACATCCAGGTGTTCATCGAGTCGCCGTTCGAGAACCTGGTGACGCAGGACACGCGCTTCTGGCACGCCAGCGGCGTCGAGGTGCAGCTCAACGCCGGCGGCGTGACGCTGAACACGCAGTCGCTGGCATCGGTGATCGCCGGCGGCATCGCCTTCGCGACGCCGCCCGACGTCGAGCCCGGCGCGGCCGCACCCAGCGGCAGCCGCTTCAGGCTGTTCGAGCAGCAGCGCCAGGCGCTGGCCCCCGACGACGGCGAGCCGCTGCGCGTGCGCATGGTGTTCAAGCAATCGCTGCGCGGCCTGGTCGACGGCGCGCCGATCGATCTGCTCGGCGTCGAGTTCGGCACCGTGCGCAGCGTCTCGCTGCAAGCCACGTCGTCGGCGCAGGGCTTGCCGGTCGAGGTGCTGGCCGACGTCTATCCGCGCCGCCTCGGCGCGATGCGCAACCGCTTCGTGGCGCAGGATGCGGCGCGCGGCGACCGCCTGATGCTGAAGCAGCTGGTCGACCACGGCTTGCGCGCGCAGGTGCGCACCGGCAGCCTGCTGACCGGCCGCCTGTACATCGCGCTGGAGTTCATGCCCAAGCCGGCGGCGGCGGCATTCGACGTCGCCGCGGCCGTGCCGACGCTGCCGAGCGTGCCCGGCGCGCTGGCCGACGTGCAACCGCAGGTGGCCGAAATCGTGGCGCGGCTGTCGCGCGTGCGCTTCGACGAGATCGGCACCGACCTGCAGGACGCGCTGAAGTCGGTGAGCCAGGCGACGGCGTCGCTGCAGGCCACGCTGGCCAGCGCCGATACCAGCATCAAGCAGCTGACGCCCGATGCGCAGGCGGCGATCGCCGACATGCGGCAGGCACTGGCCAGTGCCAACGAGACGCTGACCAGCGCGCAGACGATGCTGCGCAGCGCCGAGGCGAACATCACCGACACGCAGGCGCCGCTGCAGCGCCAGGCCAACCAGGCGCTGGCCGAACTGCAGCGCGCCGCGCAGGCGTTGCGCGTGCTGGCCGACTACCTGCAGCGCCATCCCGAGACGATCCTGCGCGGCAAACCCGACGAGCCGGTGCCTGCCGGCGCCGAGAAGCGATGAAGCCCTTCGTCCATGGGATTGCCGTTGCCGGGTTGGCGCTGCTGTGCGGCTGCAGCGCGACCAGCCCGCCCACCCACTACCACAGCCTGGTCGCGGCGCTGGCGCCGAGCGGTGCCGGCGCGCGCGCGCTGCCGACACCGAGCCTGCAGGTGCAGGTGCTGCCGGTGGCGGTGCCGGCGCAGGTCGACGTGCCGCAGATCGTGATTCGCAACGCCGACGACTCGCTGTCGGTGCTCGAGCACGAGCGCTGGATCGCGCCGCTCGGCGACGAGATCCGCGGCGCGGTCACGCTGCGCATCGAGCAGGTGCTGGCGCAGGGCGTGCCGGCGACGCAGCTTGCGTCCGATCACGTCTGGCGGGTGCGCATCGACGTGCAGCGCTTCGATTCGATGCTCGGGCGCGCCGCCAGCATGCAACTGCAATGGTCGCTGCGCGCCACCGGCGGCGGCCCGTCGCTGCGTTGCCACGCCACGTACGAACAGCCGGTGGACTCCGGGGTCAACGCGCTCGCCGCGGGGCACCGCGCGCTGGTGGAGCAGCTCGGCGACGTGATCGGCCAGGCGATCAGGACGGCGGCGTCCGGCGGCACACCGTCGTGCGGTTGACGCGCTGGATCCGGGCCCGGGAGCCTGCGAGCCCGTGAGCAGCACGCCGCCGCGGCGCGCCCGGCTTCAACGCTGCGTGGCCAGCCGCGGACGCAGCGCGTCGGCCGCCGCGGCGTTGCCGGCCGCCAGGTAGACGTCGATCGCGCGCTGGTAGAACTCGCGCGCGGCCGCCGCGTCGCCGCGCGCGGATTCGTTCTCGGCGGCGGCGACGAGGTCGAGCGCGACGCGATCGCTCAAGCCCAGCGTGCGGTCGATCGTCAATGCCTGCGCCAGCGCGCTGGCGGCGGCGGCATGGTCGCCCAGGGCGCGCTGGGCACGGCCGCTCAGGCGCAGCGCGTTGGCGCGCTCGGCGGTGCCGTCTTCGGAGCGCGCGCCGCCCTGCGCGGCCCATTGCAGCGCCGCGCGCGCGTCGCCTCGCTGCAGCGCGACGTGCGCGCGCAGGTTGGCCAGCGTGGCATCGAGTGCGCACGGCGCGGCGCACGCGGCCTGCGCGCGCGTGGCCCATGCGAGCGCGGCGTCGGGGTCGGGCGCGTCGAGGTACAGCAGCGCCTTGCGCGTCGCCGCGCGCGCCACCAGGGCATCGCCGTAGCGCTGCGGCGCGGCGACGATGCGGTCGACGCGGGCCTGCGCGCCGGCGAGGTCGCCGCCGGCGCCTTGCACGAGCGCGAGGTTCAGCAGCATCGCCCCGGCGAGGTCGAAGTCTTCCACCGACTCGGCGGCGGCCAGCGCACGCTCGTAGAGCACGCGTGCCTGCGCGGCGTCGCCGCGCGCCCAGGCCCGCGCACCCGCCTGCGCCAGCGTGCTGGCGCTGTGCTGCGCGGGGTTCTGCGGCGGCCGTGGCGGGCTGCCGCACGCCGCCAGCAGCAACGCCAGCGTTGCCGTCGCGACGACGCGCGCGCCGTCAGCGCGGAGCCGACGTGTGCAGCGCCGCGGGGTCATGGCTGTCGATCGGCAGCGCGGCCGGCGGCGGCGCGGGCAACATCGAGCGCAGCGGCCACGACTCGCGCATGCCCTGCAGGGTGTCGCGCGAGTCGTCGATCAGCGGCCCGGCGCTGCGCATCAGCCCGGGCACCCCCTGGGCTGCGGCCGACGAGATCGCGCGTGTGTCGCGCAGCACCGCATCGAGGCTCGTCAGCGCGCTGTCGGCCTTGTTCAGCATGCCCGGCAGCCGTGCGTTGACGGCCTCCAGGCTGCGGTCGGCCTGGCCGATCAGGTTGCCGACGCGCACCAGCGAGCGGTTGGCCTCGGTCATCACGCCCTCGCCCTGCGCGCCGATGCGCTCGACGCGGCCGCGCAACTCCTGCGTCAGCGCATTCATGTGCTGCGCGGTGCCGGCCATGTCGCGCGACAGCGCGTGCAGGTTCTGCAGGATCGCGTCGACGTCGTCCTTGCGCGCGCGCGCGGTGCCGGTGAGCTGCTTCACGTCGTCGAGGATCGGCGCCAGGCGCGTGCGCAGGTCCTCGGCGATCTCGGTCAGCGTGCCGCGCTTGCGGAACGCCACTTGCGGATCGTCCTCGCTGAGGGGCTTCTCGTCACTGCCGGGCCGCAGATCGATCGCCGCCGGGCGCAGCTGTTCGCGCACGACCTCGGCACGCGCGTCGGTCTTCAGGTGCGAGAACGGCTCGCTTTCGATCGCCAGCACGACCTTGACGCTGAGATCGGGCTGCAGCTGCATCGCCGCCACCTTGCCGATGCGAAAGCCGCTCATGCGCACCGGCGTGCCCGGCGACAGCCCGGTGGCGTCGTCGGCCAGGAAGTACACGTGCGAGCGCGTGGTCAGCGCGCCGTGCTGGTAGGCGATGCCGCCGGCCAGCGTGATCGCCAACAGCAGCGCCAGGATCAGCAGCGCGGCGATCTGGCGGCGCTGCGACTGCGTGCGCGGCGGCTCGGCGGCGGGTCCGGTGCTCATGGGTCCCCCTTCGCTCATGTGACCAGCAGCACGATGGCCATCAGGTCGACGATCAGCACGAAGGTCAGGCTGCCGGCGCCGGCGGCGACCACCGCCTTCGGCAGCGCGCCGACCTCGTCGCGCACCTGCAGCCCGTGGTAGCAGGCGATGGCACCGATGCCGGCACCGAACAGCGCCCCCTTGGCGATCGACAGCGGCACCTGCAGCGGGGAGGCCGTGGTGAGGAACGAATCGAGCTCGAACTCGATCGCGGTGCCCAGCGTCAGCGCCGAGGCGACCAGCGCGGCGCCGATGGCGACGAACTGGAAGCAGCTCACCAGCGCCGCGGCCGACAGCGCCGCCCCGAGCACGCGCGGCAGCACGACCTCTTCTTCCTGCTCGATGTCGCGCCAGTGGCTGTCGGCGATGGCGCCGCGCAGGCCCATCAGGGCCACCTCGGCGGCGATGGCGACGCTGGAGCGCACGATGATGATCAGCGCCGTGATCAGCGGCCCCAGCTCGCGGATGCCGCCCCACACGACGGCTTTCAGTGCGGTGTCGTCGTCGGGGCCGAGCAGCTCGAGCGCCCGCGTCACCACCACCGCGCCGAACAGCAGCGCCACCACCAGCACGTAGGGCAGGGCCTGCACGCCCGTGACCTGGATCTGCCGCATCAACGCCGAGCGCACCGTCGGCACGCGCAGCAGCGCGCGGCGCGAGAACGCGTGCATGAGCATCGAGCTGTAGCCCAGCGCCAGGCGCGTGGTGGCCGAAAACATCCCGTTCCCCGAGGGTTCGCCGGCGATGATGCCGCAAAGCCACCGTGGCCGCTGCCGGGGTTGTCCGCAAGGGGTGTGCCCGCGGCCGCGACGGCCTGCGCGCACGCGTGGCGGCGGTCGCGCAACCTTGCTATCGTCGCTGCCCCGGCTTGGAGGTTCGCATGGCACAGCGCAAGTGCGCGATCGTCACCGGCTCGGCCACCGGCGTTGGCGCAGCCACGGCGCTGCTGCTGGCGCAGCGCGGCTACGACGTGCTGATCAACTACTCGAAGAGCGAGCGCGAGGCGCGCGAGGCCGAGGCCGCTTGCCGCGCCGCGGGCGCCGACACGCTGCTGGTGCAGGGTGACGTCGCCGACGACGCGGCCTGCCGCGCGCTGGTCGAGGCCGCCATCGGGCGCTGGCAACGCCTCGATGCGCTGGTCAACAACGCCGGCATCACCACCTTCAAGGGCGGCGGCCATTGGGACGCGATGGATGCCGACGTGTTCCACCGCATCGTCGACGTCAACGTGCTCGGCACGTTCCAGATGGTGCGGGCAGCGGCACCGCACCTGCGCACGGCGCGCGGCGCGGTCGTCAACGTGTCGTCGATCGCCGGCGCGCTCGGCATCGGCTCGTCGGTGCCGTACATCGCCTCCAAGGGCGCCGTCAACGCGATGACGCTGCACTTCGCGCGTGCGCTGGCGCCACAGGTGCGGGTCAACGCGGTGTGCCCGGGGTTGATCACCACGCGCTGGTTCGTCGACGGCGTCGGCCAGGAGGGGTTCGAGAAGATCAAGGCCGGCTACGAGCAGACCACGCCGCTGCAGACCGCGGCCAGCGCCGAAGACGTGGCCGACGCGGTGGTGTGGCTGATCGACGGCGCGCGCACCACCACCGGCGAGCTGCTGATGCTCGACGGCGGCCGCCACCTCGGCGGCACCGTGGCGGTCCCGCCGCGCGCCTGAGCCGCCCGCTCAGCGCCTGGCGCTGCTCGCCTGGTAGGTCGGCGGCTTGCGATGCCGCGTGGCCTGCTCGTAGGCGTAGGCGTACTGCAGCAGCCGCGCGTCGCTCCACGCGGGGCCGATGAAACTCAGCCCCACCGGCAGGCCCCCTGCCGATTGGCCCATCGGCACCGTGACATGCGGATACCCCGCCACCGCCGGTGGCGACGTGGCCGACGCGCCGGGCGCATCGCCGTTGATGCCGTCGATCAGCCACGCGGGGTCGCCGGTGGGCGCGATCAGCGCGCTGACGCGCTTGCCGCGCAGCGCGGCGTCGATGCCGAGCGCGCGCGCGTAGCGCCGACAATCGTCGAACGCCTTGCGATAGGCGGCGCCCGAGATCGCGCCCTTGGCCTGGGCCTGCTCGAACAGCTCCTGGCCGAACAGCGCCAGCACGTCGGCGGCGTGCGCACGGTTGTAGGCGATCAGGTCGGCCAGCGTGCGATGCGGCAGGTTGGCCGCGTACTCGTGCAGGTACAGCGGCATCGCGTGCTTCAGCTCGGTGAGCAGCACGTCGAGCTCGCTCTGCTGGTATTTGTCGGCGTTCGGGATCGGCGCGTCGACCAATTCGGCGCCCAGCGCGGCGAGGGCGGCCTTGGCCTGTTCGAACAACGCGACGACGTCGCGCTGCGTGCCCGCCAGGTTGCCGGCGATGCCGAGCCGCACGCCGCGCAGCGACTGCGCGTCGAGCGGCGCGAAGGGCATCGTGCGCAGCCGCTGGTCAGCGCCGCGCGTGGCCGTATCGCGGCCATCGCTGCCCGCCATGGCCGCCAGCAGCAGCGCCGTGTCGCGCACGCTGCGGCCCATCGGGCCCGGCGTGTCCTGCGTGAACGAGATCGGGACGATGCCGTCGCGGCTGAGCAGACCGACGGTCGGCTTGATGCCCACCAGCGCCTGGATCGACGCCGGCGAAGTGATCGAACCGTCGGTCTCGGTGCCGACGCCGGCGGCACAAAGGCTGGCCGCGACCGCCGAGGCCGTGCCCGACGAGGAGCCGCTCGGGCTGCGGTCGAGCGCATAGGGATTGAGCGTCTGCCCGCCGCGCGTGCTCCAGCCGCTGATCGAATGGGCGCCGCGGATGTTGGCCCACTCGGACAGGTTGGTCTTGCCCAGCAGCACCGCGCCCGCGCTGCGCAGCCGCTGCACGACGAACGCATCGCGCGGCGCCTTGGCATCGGCGAGTGCCGGCGAGCCGGCGCTGGTCTGCATGCGGTCGGCGCTGGCGATGTTGTCCTTCACCAGGATCGGCACGCCGTGCAGCGGCCCGCGCCAGCGGCCCGCACGCGCCTCGTCGTCGAGGCGCTGTGCGATCGCCTCGGCGTCGGGGTTGAGCTCGATCACGCTCTTCAGCGTCGGCCCGGCGCGGTCGATCGCGGCGATTCGCGCACCGTAGGCGCGCACCAGGGCCAGCGCGCTCGTGCGTCCGTCGCGCAGCGCCGCGCCGAGCTGGTCGAGGGTGACCTCTTCGAGGTCGATGTCCGCGCCCGCTCCGTTGGCGGCGCCAGCCCCGGTGGCGTGGGCGCCGAGAGAGGCCAGGGTCAGTTGCACGAGGCGCCTGCGGTGCATGGGGGCTCCGGCGGTGTGAGTCGCCGCAAGTATTCCCGAATCGCGCGCGGTCCGAGGCGCCCCGGCCGCGTGGCGCGTAAGCTGCGGATCTTCCGTGCGTCGGTACCGAAGGAGCGCATCCATGTCCGCCGTGGCCCCAGCCGACACCGCCGCGCCGCTCGCGCGGCCGCACTACCAGTTGCAGCACAACTTGTGGGCCGACTCGGGCGCCGTGTTCCTCACCGGCACGCAGGCGCTGGTGCGCTTGCTGCTGATGCAGCGTGCCCGCGACGCGATGGCCGGGCTGAACACGCGCGGCTTCGTCAGCGGCTATCGCGGCTCGCCGCTCGGCATGGTCGACCAGGCGATCTGGAAGGCGGGACCCAAGTTCACCGAAGCCGGCATCCGCTTCGTGCCGGCGATCAACGAGGAGCTGGCGGCGACGCAGGTGCTCGGCACCCAGCGCGTCGAGTCCGACCCCGAGCGCACGGTCGACGGCGTGTTCGCGCTGTGGTACGGCAAGGGCCCGGGCGTCGACCGCGCGGGCGACGCCATCAAGCACGGCAACGCGTACGGCAGCTCGCCGCACGGCGGCGTGCTGGTGGTGGCGGGCGACGACCACGGCTGCGTGTCGTCGTCGATGCCGCACCAGAGCGATCTGTTGTTCCAGGCGTTCCACATGCCGGTCGTGGCGCCGGCCAACGTGGCCGAGTACCTCGAGTTCGGCCTCTACGGCTGGGCGCTGTCGCGCTACTCGGGCAACTGGGTCGGCTTCACCGCGCTGTCCGAGGTGGTGGAAAGCGGCGCCACGGTCGACCTCGATGCGGTTCGCGCGCGTGTCGACGCGTGGCGCGACGCCGACGCGGTGCGTGCCGCCACCGGGCACGCGAGCCCGGCCGACGGCCTGCACTACCGTTGGCCCGACCTGCCGAGCCTGCGCATCGAGTCGCGCCTGCACGACAAGCTGGCCGCGGTGCGCGCCTTCGCACGCGTGAATTCGATCGATCGCGACGTCATCGTGTCGCCCGAGGCGCGCGTGGGCATCGTCACCTGCGGCAAGGCGCACTACGACCTGATGGAGGTGCTGCGCCGCCTGGAGATCACGCCCGCGATGCTGGCGGCGGCCGGCGTGCGCCTGTACAAGGTGGGGCTGTCGTTCCCGGTCGAGCCGACGCGGTTGCGCGCGTTCGCACGCGGGTTGACCGAGATCCTCGTCGTCGAGGAGAAGGCGCCGGTGGTCGAGGCGCAGCTGCGCGACCTGTTCTACAACGCGCCGGCCGGCGCGCGCCCGGTGATCGTCGGCAAGCACGACGCGTCGGGCGCGCCGCTGGTGTCGGCGCTCGGCGAGCTGCGGCCGTCGCGCTTGATCGAACTGGTTGCGCACTGGATCGCGCGCCACTTCCCGAACGACAGGACGCTCGGCGACCACCTGCAGCACGTGCGCGACTTCACGCCGCCGGAGCTGCTGGCCAACGCGGCCGACGCGGTCAAGCGCGTGCCGTACTTCTGCGCCGGCTGCCCGCACAACACCAGCACCAAGGTGCCCGAGGGCTCGCGTGCGCAGGCCGGCATCGGCTGTCACTTCATGGCGGCCTGGATGGGCCGCGAGACCGAGGGCGTGATCCAGATGGGCGGCGAGGGCGTCGACTGGGTCAGCCACTCGATGTTCACCAAGGTGCCGCACGTGTTCCAGAACCTCGGCGACGGCACCTACTGGCACTCGGGCTACCTGGCGATCCGCCAGGCGGTGGCGTCCAAGGCCACCATCACCTACAAGATCCTGTTCAACGACGCGGTGGCGATGACCGGCGGGCAGCCGGTCGACGGCGTGATCACGGTCGACCGCGTGGCGCGTCAGGTCGAGAGCGAGGGCGTCAAGAAGGTCGTCGTCGTCAGCGACGACATCGCCAAGTACGACAGCCTGCACCACCTCTATCCTGCGGGCACCGAATTCCACCCGCGCGAGGCGCTCGACGCCGTGCAGCGGCGGCTGCGCGAGATCGAAGGCGTCACCGTGCTGATCTACGAGCAGACCTGCGCCGCCGAGAAGCGCCGCCGCCGCAAGAAGGGCGAGCTGGTCGACCCGGCGCGCAGGATCTTCATCAACGAGCGCGTCTGCGAGGGCTGTGGCGACTGCTCGGTGCAGAGCAATTGCGTCGCCGTGCTGCCGCTGGAGACGCCGCTCGGCCGCAAGCGGCAGATCGACCAGAGCAGCTGCAACAAGGACTACTCGTGCGTGAAGGGCTTCTGCCCGAGCTTCGTCGGCGTGCTCGGCGGCACGCTGCGCAGACAAGCCGGCGCACTGGAAAGCGGCCGCGAGGCGTTCGAGCGCCGCGTCGCCGCACTGCCGCAGCCGGCAGCGCACGCATGGACCGGCCCGTACGACCTGCTGGTCACCGGCGTCGGCGGCACCGGTGTCGTCACCGTCGGCGCGGTGATCGCGATGGCCGCGCACCTGGAGGGCAAGAGCGCCAGCGTGCTCGACTTCATGGGTTTCGCGCAGAAAGGCGGCTCGGTGCTGAGCTTCGTGCGCTGGGCCGACAAGCCGGAGCGGCTGAACCAGGTGCGCATCGACACGCAGCAGGCCGATGCGGTGCTCGCCTGCGACCTGGTGGTCGGTGCCTCGCCCGAGGCGTTGCAGACGGTGCGCCATGGCCGCACGCGCGTGCTGGCCAACGTGCACGAGGTGCCGGTCGCCGAATCGCTGCACAACCCGGACGCCAGCCTGCGTGTCGGTGCGCTGCTGGACAAGCTGCACTTCGCCGCCGGCAAGGAGCGGGTCGAGACCTTCGACGCGCAGACGCTGGCGCAGGACTTTCTCGGCGACACCATCGTCGCCAACATCCTCGCGCTCGGCTACGCGTGGCAGCGCGCTCTGGTGCCGCTGAGCCTGGCGGCGCTCACGCGCGCGATCGAGCTCAACGGCGTCGCGGTGCAGAACAACCTGCTCGCGTTCGCGCTCGGCCGCCTGGCCGCGGCCGACCCGGCGGCCTGCGACGCGCTGCGCGGCGACGCCGCGGCCGCCGAGCGGCCCGGCGGTGTCGAGACCGTCGAATCGCTGCTCGCGCGCGGCGTCGAGCACCTCACGGGCTACCAGGATGCGGCCTACGCGCAGCGCTACGCCGAGCGTGTGCGCCGCGTGCAGGCGGCCGAGGCCCGGCTCGGAGCCGACGCCAGCCTGCCGTTCACGCGCGCGGTCGCCGCGAGCCTGCTGAAGCTGATGGCGTACAAGGACGAGTACGAGGTGGCGCGGCTCTACACCGACGGCCGCTTCCGGCACGCGCTGGCGCAGCAGTTCGACGGCGACGTCCGGCTCGAGTTCTACATGGCGCCGCCGCTGCTCAGCCGTGCGAAGCACGGCCAGGCGCCGCGCAAGCTGCGCATCGGCGGCTGGTTGATGCCGCTGCTGCACGTGCTGGCCAAGGGCAAGCGTCTGCGCGGCGGCGCGCTCGACCTGTTCGGGCACAGCGGCGAGCGCCGCATGGAGCGCGAGCTGATCCGGCAGTTCGAGGCGCGCGTCGACGAGTTGCTGCCGCAGCTGCAGCTGGCCACGCTGGCGCTGGCCGGCGAGATCGCGCGGTTGCCGCTGTCCATGCGGGGCTACGGTCACGTGAAGATCGCCAACGTCGCGCTGGCGCGCGCGCGCGAGGCCGAGCTGCTGCACCGGCTGGATCCGCAGCGCTACCCGCGTCCTGCGGCGGCGCCCCAGGCCGGCCAGCTGCGCGGCATCGCGGTGGTCTCGCGCTGAACGGGAGGCTGCGCCGGCTGGCGCGCGAGGCTGTGGTAGAACGTGGCCGCCGCGTCGCCGTCGAAGCGCGTTTCGAGCATGCAGAACTTCAAACCCGTTGCCTTCAACCCCTACGGCCGCAAGCACTCGGCATGGCGGCTGCCGACCTGGCTGCTGTGGCTGCTGGCCGGCGTCGTCGCTGGCGCGGCCGGCGTAGTGATCCTGCAGGAGCGCATGCTGCCGCCGCGGCTGTCGGCCGCCGAAGGCGCGGCGCTGCGCGACCGTCTGGTGCAGACCGAGCAGGAGCGCGACCGCGCGCGCAACGACCTCGCGGCCACCACGCAGCGGCTGGAGGCGGTGATCGGCGAGCGCAAGGCGATCGCCGACGAACTGGCCGCCGACCGCGAGCGCACCAAGAACAGCCGCGCCGACCACGAGTTCCTGGTGGCGTCGCTGCCGCCCGACCCGCGCGGCGGCGTGGTGGAGGTGCGCGCGGCGCGCCTGAGCAAGCAGCGCGGCGCGTTGAACTACGAGGTGCTGCTCACGCGCGCCAAGGGCGGCGACGCGCCGCTGGCCGCGGTGCTGCAGTTCGTCGTCATGGGGCTGGCCGGCGGCAGCGAACGCCACATCACGCTCGACCCGATCAGCGTGTCGGTGGCGGCGACCCAGAGCCTGCGCGGCAGCGTGACGCTGCCCGAATCGTTCAACCCGAAGCAGGCGACGATCCAGGTGCTCGACCGGGCCGGCGGCAAGGTGCTCGGCATGCGCGTCATCTTCGTCGGCTGACGCGGCCGCGTCGCCGCCGGCGCAGGACCGATGAGCCCAGCCCCGATCGAAGACCCGCGTGCCCTGCTGCGCGCGCTGTACGACGCGGCGGTGGCGCGCGCGCAGCCGGCACAGGTGATGGCGGGCTTTTTGCCGGTGCCGCCGCGGGGCCGCACGCTGGTGCTCGGCGCCGGCAAGGCCGGCGGTGCGATGGCGGCGGCGCTCGACGCGCTGTGGCCGCCCGAGGCGCCGCTGTCCGGCCTGGTGGTCACGCGCTATGGGCACGTGCCCGATGCGCTGCGCGCGCGGCCCGGGCGCATCGAAGTGGTGGAAGCCTCGCACCCGGTGCCCGACGAGGCCGGGCGGCGTGCCGCGCAACGCATCCTCGGGATGACGCAGGGCCTGAGCGCCGACGATCTGGTGCTGTGCCTGATCTCCGGCGGCGGCTCCGCGTTGCTGAGCCTGCCCGCGCCCGGCCTGACGCTGGCCGACAAGCAACGCATCAACCAGGCGCTGCTCGCCAGCGGCGCAGCGATCGACGAGATGAACTGCGTGCGCAAGCACCTGTCGGCGATCAAGGGCGGACGGCTCGCCGCGCGCTGCGCGCCGGCGCGCGTGGTGACGCTGCTGATCAGCGACGTGCCCGGCGACGATCCGTCGGTGATCGCCAGCGGCCCCACCGTGCCCGACGCCAGCACCTGCGCCGACGCGCTGCGCATCCTCGGGCGCTACCGCATCACCGTGCCCGCGGCGGCGCGCGCCGGCCTCGAGAATGGCACGCTCGAGACGCCCAAGCCGGGCGATGCCGCGTTCCGCGGCCACCAGGTGCACCTGATCGCCACGCCGCAGCAGAGCCTCGAGGCGGCGGCGGCGGTGGCGCGCGAGCGCGGGCTGGCGGCGCATGTCCTGAGCGACGAGATCGAAGGCGAGTCGCGGGAGGTCGGCAAGGTGCACGCCGCGCTGGCGCGAGCGGTGCGCCGCCGCAGCCAGCCGTTCGCGCCGCCGTGCGTGATCCTGAGCGGGGGCGAGACCACGGTCACCGTGGGCCCCGACACACCGCGCGGTGGGCGCGGCGGCCGCGCCACCGAGTTCCTGCTCGGCTGCGCGATCGCGCTGCAGCGCGAGCCCGGCGTGTGGGTGCTGGCGGCCGACACCGATGGCATCGACGGCATCGAGCACAACGCGGGTGCGATCGTCACGCCCGACACGCTCGCGCGCGCCGAGGCCCTCGGCCTGAAGGCGGCCGACCACCTGGACCGCCACGACGCCTTCTCGTTCTTCGAGCCGCTCGGCGACCTGGTGGTGACCGGCCCGACGCTGACCAACGTCAACGACTTCCGCGCGTTGCTGGTGCGCTGAGGCTGCTGTTCGTCACGGCGCGGTGCCCCGCGATGGCGCGTCGGCCGCGGCTGCCGTGCGGCCGGCCGGCGCGCGCAGCGGCTCGAGCGCGCAGTCCAGATCGTGCAGCGCGGCGAACACTTCGAGCGTGCCCTCGTGCAGCGCGCGTGCCGGTGCGGTGGGCAGCATGCGGCGGCCGTCGCAACGGAACAGCGGCACACCCACCGCATCGGAAAGCTTGCGCAAGTGGCCCGACACGGTGGGCTGCGCCATGTGCAGCGCCACCGAGGCCCGCGTCACCGAGCCCAGCCGCATCACGGCGTCGAACGCCGCCAGCTGCGGCAGCATGCCGTGCCGCAGATAGCGTCGCAGTCGTCTGTGTTCCATCGTCGCACCCTCTCGTTCCAGCGACGCCGCTGCGCGGCGCAGTGGCGTCTGTCTGTGGCTGGCTGGGTGCGCGTACGAACCCGACCGATGCCACTCCCGTGGCAAAGGTCTCGTTCGGCGACTCGAGGGCATCGAGTGCTCGGGCACCGGAGCCCGGACAGGGCTCGAACTGACGGCGCGCCGGCAGCGCCGCGGATGCGACGCCGGAACTACTCCCGCTTTGCGACTCGTGCCGGCCGACGGCCGGCACTGCCGCGTTTGTACCACCGTTCGCGCGACCCCGCACCGCATGAGGACCCGGCCATCGCGACTTGCGATGGCTGTTCGGGCCGAAGCGCGAAACAGCTCTTCGCGAAGCGCAGTGTCAGCACTCACGAAGCGCAGCCACAGCATTTGCGAAACGCAGCGGCGCCGCCGCGGCACCATGCCGACAATCGGCCGGCGTTGGAGGAATGCACGCGTGGACGCCGGCCCGTTCCTGTCTGCCTTGATGGCGATCGTGGTGATCGACATCGTGCTCGCGGGCGACAACGCGATCGTCATCGCGCTCGCCGCGCGCCAGCTGCCGCCGCACCTGCAGCGCCGCGCCATCGTGTGGGGTGCGCTCGGCGCGGTGGCGGTGCGCATCGTGCTCACCGCGGCCGTGGTGTGGCTGCTGAAGATCCCGGGCCTGCTGGCGATCGGCGGTGCGCTGCTGCTGTGGATCGCCTGGAAGCTGCTGCAGCCCGACGAGTCGCCGCCCGGTGGAGAGGACGGCCATGCGCCGGTGGTCACCGGCTTCTGGGGCGCCATGCGCACCGTCATCGTGGCCGACGCGCTGATGGGGCTCGACAACGTGCTGGCCGTGGCCGGCGCCGCGCACGGCAACCTGCTGCTGGTGGTGATCGGGCTGGCGATCAGCGTGCCGATCGTGACGGGGGGCAGCACGCTGGTGCTGAAGGTGGTCGAACGGTTCCCGGCGGTGGTCTACCTCGGCTCGGGGGTGCTGGTGTGGACCGCGGTGACGATGATGCTCAACGAGCCGGTGCTGCGCAGCGCGCTCGCGTCGGTGATGGCGCCGCAGGTGCTCTACCTGCTGGTGCCGCTGCTGCTGGTGGCCGCGTTCCTGCACAACCACCGCAGGCTCGAGTCGCGCATCCATGCCCGGCTGCAGGCGATGGCGCGGCCACGCTCACGCACCGACTTGTCCAACGACGCTGGAGAACCGCCCATGCTCAACGTGCTGGTGCCCATCGATGGCTCCGACAACAGCCTGAACGCACTGCGCCACGCGGTCGACGAGTACCGGCGCGACCACGACCTGCGGCTGCACCTGCTGCACGTGCAGCCGCGCCTGTCGCGCCACATCGCGCGCTTCGTCAGCCGCCATGACCGCACCGAGTGGCATCGCGAGCGGGCGCAAGGCGCGCTGGCCGGCGCGCGCGAGCTGCTGCACCGCGCCGGCGTGCCGTTTGCCGACGCGTGGTGCATGGGTGACCGCGCCGGCGAGATCTGCCGCGCCGCGCAACGCCTGCAGTGCCACCACATCGTGATCGGCACCGCGCGCAAGAACTCGCTCACGCGCATGCTCGAGGATTCGGTCACCAACCGCGTGCTCGAGGACGCCACCGTGCCGGTGGAAGTGGTGGTCGGCCGCGAGGTGTCGAGGCTCGAGCGCTGGGGGCTGCCCGCCGGCGTCGGTCTCGGCCTCGGCGGGCTGCTGTGGGCGCTGGCCGATTGAGCGTGGCGCCGTTGCGCGCTCAGAATTTGACCTTCAGGCCGACGTAGACGCCGTTGTTGCCGGTGATCCTCAGCACCACCGGCTGCTCCTCGCGGTAGGCAAAGTAGCCCATGGTGGCGCCGAGCCCGGCGCCGGCCAGCACGTCGGTGAGCCAGTGGCCCTGCGAGGCCATGCGCGCCTTGCCCATGTACACCGGCAGCAGCGCCAGACCCCAGATCGCCGGGTGCTCGTCCTGGTAGTTGAGGATCAGCGGGGTCGCGAACGCGCTCATCAGCGCGGTCTCGCCGCTCGGGAAGCTGTAGTGTCCGGGGCCCTGGAACCAGACTCGCGGGTCGGGGTTCTGGTCGGGGCGCGGCCGCGTGGTGATCATCTTGAGCGCTTGCGCCGAGAGGCCGCTGGCGATCGATGCGTCGATCGACTGCCACATCGCCTTGCCGAGCTTCGAGTCGGTGCCTTCCCACAGCGCGGTGCCGGCCATGGTGCCGATCACCAGGTAGTCCACGCGCTTCTGGTTCGGGCGCGTGAAGATGCCATGCGCTTCGTTCTCGTCGTAGCGGTCGAGCCCGAACAGGCCGTGGTTCTGGTCCATCATCGGCGACGCTTGCGCAAGCGCGGCCAGCGGCAGCAACGCTGCCAATCCGATGCACCCGGTCGCACGCAGTGCCGCGCGCCATTGCACTCCACTCGACCGTGGCACCAGTTCCTCCGACCCTCGCGCCCGTCGGCAGCGTCGGTGCACAGTGTGCGGACGTCGTGGCGCCGCGCCTTGCCGGATCGCAAGAATGTGGCGTCGTTGCAGCGCGCGCGTGCGCGCTTCAGCACGGCTTCAGGGGTGCTTCAGTGCGGCTTCAGCAAGCGCCGTGTATCGGCGCTCCGACCCGATCGTCGCGCTCAGACTGCGCCGGTGGTGTTGACGTACAGCGCGTACAGCGAGTGGCTGGCCGCCATGAACAGGCGGTTGTTCTTCGCTCCACCGAAACAGAGGTTGGCGCAGCGCTCGGGAAGGTGGATGTGTGCGACCGGCTTGCCGGCAGCATCGTAGACACGCACGCCGTCGAGCCGGTCGGCATCGGCGCCGCTGCTGCTGCCGAAGCCGCACCAGACGTGGCCGCTGACGTCGACCTTGATGCCGTCGTAGGCGCCGGGGCCGTTGGCATCGACGAACAGGCGCTTGTTGGCGAGCGCGCCGGCTGCGCCGACGTCGTACGCCCAGATCTTGCGATGCGGCATGCCGCGGCTCTCGACGACGTAGAGGATCTTCTCGTCCGGCGAGAACGCCAGGCCGTTGGGCGCCGCGAGGTCGTCGATCACGCGTTGCAGTTCGCCGCTGCGCGGATCGATGCGGTACACCGCCCACGGCGTCTCGCTCGCCGCGGGCTCGCCCTCCCAGTGGCCGGCGATGCCGAACAGCGGGTCGGTGAACCAGATGCCGCCGTCGCGCGCGCAGACGATGTCGTTGGGCGAATTGAGGCGCTTGCCCTGCCAGCGGTCGGCCAGCACGGTGATCGCCCCGTCGTACTCGGTGCGCGTGACGCACCGCGTCAGGTGCTCGCAGCCGATCAGGCGGCCTTGACGGTCGCGCGCATGGCCGTTGGCGTGGTTCGACGGCGCGCGGAACACGCTCGTCAGGCCGGTGGTCTCGTCCCAGCGCAGGATGCGGTTGTTCGGGATGTCGGACAAGAGCAGGTAGCGCCCGTCGCCGAACCACACCGGGCCCTCGGCCCAGCGCAGCCCGGTGGCGAGCTGCTCGACGCTGGCGCTGAACAGGCGCAGCTTGAGGAACGAGTCGTCGAGCACCTCGACCAGCGGGTCGGGGTAACGGGGGCTCGGGGTGAACGCGACGCTGACGTCGCTGCCGGCAGTGGGGGCGTAGATCGGTGTGGGCATCGGCGACCTCGGCGCGTCACGGCGCGCTACAGGCCCATGGCGCGTGGCAGCCACAGGCTCAGCCACGGAATATAGGTCACCATCAGCAGCACGATGAACAGCGCCACGAAGAACGGCGCCATCGCGCGCGTGATCACGCCCATCGGCAGCTTGGAGATCGCGCTGCCGACGAACAGCACGGTGCCCACCGGCGGCGTGATCAGCCCGATGCCGAGGTTGACCATCATGATCATGCCGAAATGCACCGGATCGACGCCCAGCAGCTTGACCACCGGCAGCAGGATCGGCGTCAGGATCAGGATCAGCGGGGCCATGTCCATCAGGCAGCCCAGCACGAGCAGCATCAGATTGATCAGCAGCAGGATGACCCAGCGGTTGTCCGACAGGCTGGTGAAGAAGGTCGTCACCTTCAGCGGGATCTGCATCAGCGTCATCAGGTAGCCGAAGCAGGCCGCGAAGCCGATCAGGATCATCACGATCGTCACCGTCTTGACGGTGCGGTGCATCAGCTTGGGCAGGTCGCGCCACTTGTAGTCGCGGTAGACGAACATCGTGACGAAGAAGGCCCACACCACCGCGATCGACGCGCTCTCGTTGGCGGTGAACACGCCCGAGAGGATGCCGCCGAGGATGATCACCATCGTCATCAGGCCCCACAGCGCGTCGAGCGCGATCTTCAGCGCCTGCTTGAGCGGCACGACCTCGCCCTTGGGGTAGCCCTCGCGGCGCGCGGTGATCAGGCACAGCACCGCCAGCGTCAGCCCGAGCAGCAGGCCCGGCAGCACGCCGGCGACGAACAGGGCCGCGATGCTGACGGTGCCGCCGGCGGCCAGCGAGTAGATCACCGCGTTGTGGCTGGGCGGGATCAGGATCGCCTGCACCGAGCCGCTGCAGGTGACCGCGGTGGCGAACGGGCGCGGATAGCCGTTGCGCTCCATCTCGGGAATCAGCACCGAGCCGATGCTCGCCGTGTCGGCCACCGAAGAGCCGGAGATGGCGCCGAAGAACGTGCTGGCCATGATGTTGACCAGCGACAGGCCGCCTCGGATGAAGCCGACCAGCACGCCGGCGAACGCCACCAGGCGCCGCGCCATGCCGCCTTCGGCCATGATCGCGCCGGCCAGCACGAAGAAGGGAATCGCCAGCAGCGAGAACTTGTTGACCCCCGAGGCGAGCTGGATCATCACCGCGTCGAGCGGGATGTCGATCCACAGCGCGCCGATCAGCGCCGCGAGGCCCAGCGAATAGGCCACCGGCACGCCGATCATCATCAGCACGAAGAAGCTGCCGAGCAGGACGAGCGTGTTCATGCGCCGCGGCTCAGTGCGCCTCGCCGAAACGCACCACGGCGCGCATCGCCTGCGGACCCCACACGATGCGCTCGAGCACGAACAGCAGCGTGGCCAGCGCGCCGACCGGGATCGCGGCGTAGGTGATACCCACCGGCAGCCACGGCAGCTCGCTGATCGACTGGCCCATCGTCTCGAGGCACAGGCGGGTGCCGTACCAGACGACGAACGCGCACACCAGCAGCATCAACAAGTCGACCCCGCGCGCCACGCCGCGGCGCAGCGGCGCCGGCAGCGCGTCGGTCAGCATCGCCACCGCGATGTGGCCGCCGGCGCGGTAGGCCGCGGCCGCGCCGACGAAGGTGAACACCACCATCAGCAGGATCGCGATCGGCTCGGGCCACTGCGCGCCGAACCCGAACACGTAGCGCAGCACGACGCCGACCGGAATGATCAGCGACATCACCGCGATCGCGATGCCCGCGGCCCAGATGCAGCCCAGGTACAGCGCGTCGAAGGTGCCGGCCAGCGGGTGCGCGGCCGCACCGTTGTCGGCGGCCGCGCTCACTTGACGTCGGCGATGCGCTTCATCAGGTCGGTGAACTGCGCCCCGTACTTCGCGCGCACCGGCACCGTCGCGTCGTAGAAGGGCTTGTTGTCGATCTCGATGAACTCGACGCCGTCGGCCTTGAGCTTGGCCGAATAGTCGGCCACCGCCTTGTCCCACAGGTCGCGCTGTTCGAACTGCGCCTCGCGCGCCGCCTTCTTCACGGCCGCCTGGTCGGCGGCACTCAGCTTGTCCCAGGTGACCTTCGACATCACGAGGATCTCCGGAACGATCAGGTGATGCGTGAGGGTGAAGGACTTCGCGCCCGCCTTCGCGTAGTTCTGCGTGTAGTAGCTGGGGGCGTTGTTCTCGCAGCCGTCGATCACCCCGGTCTGCAGCGCGGTGAACACCTCGTTGTAGCCCATGCTGATGCCGTTGCCGCCCATCGCGTTCATCATGTCCACGAACACCGGGTTGCCGATGACGCGGATCTTCTGCCCCTTGAGGTCCTCGGGCTTGCGCACCGGCTTCTTGGTGATCAGGCTGCGCGAGCCGCCGTCCATCCACGCCAGGCCGATCAGCCGGGCCGGCGACGCGCTGACCTTGTCGAGCAGTTCCTGCCCCACGGGGCCGTCGATCACCGCGCGCATGTGCTTGACGTCGCGGAACACGAACGGCATGTTGAACACGTTGACGTCCGGCACCACCGGGCCCAAGGGGCCGAGCGAGATGCGGGCGATCTGGATCGCGCCGACCTGCGTCTGCTCGATCATCTCCTTCTCGCCGCCGAGCACGCTGTTGGGGAACATCTGGAACGTGATGCGGCCGTTGGTCTGCGCGGCAAGCTTGTGGCCCATGTTCTCCACCGCCACCACCGTCGGGTAGCCCGGCGGATGGACGTCGGCGGCCTTGAACACCAGCTTGTCCTGCGCCTGCGACAGCGAGGGCGCGACGCAAGCCGCGCCGAACAGTGCGACCAGCAGGCGGCGCGAGAGGGGGCGGAATCGGTGGCTCATGGCGGTCTCCTTGGGCTGGGCCGCGTGGTACACGGCCCTGTCATGGCGGATCGATGCAGGTCAGTCGAACGGGCCGGTGCGCACGAACGCGCCGCCCTGGTAGATGACTGCGGGGTCGCCGTGGTCGAGCGCCGGCTGGCGTTGCTCGAGCGCGGCGCGGAACGGCTCGGAGCTGTCCTGCGGGCGGTAGCCGAGGTGGCGCGCCGAGGCGTTGTCCCACCAGATGGTGGTGTTGTCCGACATGCCGTAGACGATGGTGTGGCCGAGCACCGGTGCGGTGAGGCACGCGCGCACCAGCCGCTCGAGGTCGTCGTAGCTCAGCCAGGTGGCGAGCATGCGGCGGTCCTTCGGCTCGGGGAACGACGAGCCGATGCGCAGGCATGCGGTCTCGATGCCGTGGCGGTCGAAGTAGAAGCGCGAGACGTTTTCGCCCCACGCCTTGCTGAGGCCGTAGTGGCCGTCGGGGCGCACCGGGTCGAGCGGCGAGATCACCTCGTCCTGGCGGTAGAACCCGGTGACGTGGTTCGAGCTCGCATAGACGATGCGCTTGACCCCGTGCTTGCGCGCCGCCTCGTACAGGTGGACCACGCCCACCACGTTGGCCGCGAGGATCGGCGGCCACGGCTGCTCGGTGCTGACGCCACCCAGGTGCACCACCGCGTCGACGCCTTCGAGCAGCCCGTGTACCGCGGCGCCGTCTTCGAGCGCGGCGGGGCGCACCTCCTCGCCGGGCCCGGCAGCATCGAGCTCGGCGATGTCCGACACGCGCAGCGTGGTGCACAGACGCTTGAGCCTCGGCCGCAGCACGCGGCCGAGGCCGCCGGCAGCACCGGTGAGCAGCAGGCGGTTGAACAGCGGGGTCGTCATGGCGGCAGCGGCGGGCAGGGTTGGCGGGGTTGCCGTCAGTCGTCTGTTGTCGTACAACATGGTGGTCGAAGCGCGGCCGGCTGTCAACGCGGTCGCGGGTTTCCACCGAAGGCACGATGCACACCGATCTGTCGTCCCGGCGTCCGCGCACGCTGGCGCTCGAGCTTGTCGACGCGCTGGGCGGCCGCATCCGCGCCGGCACGCTCGCCGCCGGCGACAAGCTGCCCAGCGAGGCCGCGGTGATGGAAGAGTTCGGCGTCAGCCGCACCGTGGTGCGCGAGGCGATCTCCAAGCTGCAGGCGTCCGGGCTGGTGCACACGCGCCACGGCGTCGGCACCTTCGTGGTCGACGCCGCACCGGTGCGCCGCGGCTTTCGCATCGAGGCCCGGCACCTGGCGACGCTGAACGACGTGATCGCGGTGCTCGAGCTGCGCATCGGCGTCGAGACCGAGGCTGCGGCGCTGGCGGCGCTGCGGCGCACCAAGGCCAATCTGGCGGCGATGCGCGAGGCGCTCGACGACTTCGTGCGCGCGGTCGACGCCGGGCGCGATTCGGTGGCCGCCGACTTCCGCTTCCACGGCGAGATCGCGCGCGCCACCCAGAACTCGCACTTCGCCGGCCTGCTCACCACGCTGGGCGCCAAGATCATTCCGCGCGCCCGACTCGAGCCGTCGGAGGCGCTCGACGACGAGCGGCGCGCCTACCTGCGGCGCGTGCACGCCGAGCACGAGAGCATCTACGACGCCATCGCCGGCCAGGATCCGGATGCGGCGCGCGCGGCGATGCGCACGCACCTGGCCAACAGCCGCGAACGGCGTCGCCGCGCCAGCGTGGCG
>DATJYZ010000025.1:0-11265 GCA_035499355.1 Burkholderiaceae bacterium
CCGTTCAGCGCCTGCTCGAGCAGGTAGGCGCCGGTCATGGGCAGCGCGTCACTTCATCGGACACTGCTGCACGTAGGCGTCGCCGTGATCCTTGAGGATCGGTTCGTTGAACGACTTGTTGACGAGCCCGCCGTGCCCGTCGGAGCCGATCGTGCGCACGTAGTAGTTCTGGATCGGATACTGATTGGTGTTGAAGCGGAAAGCACCGCGTACCGAATCGAACCTGGCGTTCTTCAAGGCCTTGCGCGTGGCCTCGACGTTGTCGAGCTTGCCCTTGAGGTCGCGCACCGCGGCGTTGATCAGCTGCGCGGCGTCGTAGCCCTGCGACGCGTACAACGTCGGCACGCGGTGGTATTCCTTCTCGAATTCGGCGACGAACTTCTGGTTGGCCGGATTGGAAAAATCGGGCGACCAGTGGGCGGTGTTGAATAGGCCGGCCATCGCCGGGCCGACCGGATTGATCACGTCCTGGTCGGCCGAAAAACCGGGCAGCAGCAGCGTGATCTCGCGCCCGAGGCCGGCGCCGACGAACTGCTTGATGAAGTTGATGCCCATGCCGCCGGGCAGGAAGATGTACAGCGCCTGCGGCTTGGCGGCGCGGATCTCGGCCAGCTCGGCCGCGTAGTCGAGCTGGCCGAGCTTGGTGTAGTTCTCGCCCACCACCTGGCCCTTGAACATGCGCTTGAAGCCGGCCAGCGAGTCCTTGCCGGCTTGGTAGTTGGGTGCCACCAGGTAGACGCTCTTCAACTCGCGCTGGTTGGCGAACGCGCCGGCCGCCTCGTGGTAGGCGTCGTTGGGCCAGCTCACTGCGTAGAACAGCGGATTGCAATCCTTGCCGGCCAGCGACGAGGGCGCGGCGTTGGCGCTGATGTAGATGGTGTTGTTGTCGAACGCCTCGGGCAGCGCGGCCAGCATGATGTTGGAGAACACCACGCCGGTCATGAAGTCGACGCGGTCACGCTTGATGTTCTTCTCGAACAGCTGCTTGGCGACGTCGGGCTTGAACTGGTCGTCGCTCACCAGCACTTCGGCGGGCAGGCCACCGAGCTTGCCGCCGTTCAACTTGACCGCGAGCAGGAAGCCGTCGCGGATGTCGACGCCGAGCGCCGACGACGGCCCCGACAACGTGCTGACGAAGCCGATCTTCACCTTGTCGGCGGCCGCTGCGCCGGTGGCGGCCAGAGCGGTCGCGAGGGCGAGCGCGGCCAGCCGCAGCGCCGGGGGGAATGCGAAGGTCATGGTGTGTGTACCTTTCGTGGGAAGGGTCAGACCCAGATCTGGATCACGTAGTCGAACGGTGCCTGCGCGTTGAACAGATCGACGCGTTGCAGGCGGATCTTCAGGGCACCGTCGGGCTGTCGCGCCAGCGTGTGCCGGTAGCGGCCGCCGAAGTGGCGGATCGAATCGCGCCGCAGCTCCATCATGTGGAAGCGCGAACGCACGACGATCTCGTGCGGGCTCGACGATTCGATCGCCACGTGACTGACGATGTGGTTGGTCTCCCACAGCGGCGCCTGCGACCAGGCGTTGGGGTGCGACACGCGGCCCTTGCGCACCTCCATCAGCAGCTTGTCCTCGATGAAGATCGACGGCGTGCCGTCCCAGTGGGTCTGCTCGGGCCGCGCGGGCATCCAGTAGAGGCCGTCGTCGGCGAAGCAGTCGATCCAAGCCTGCCAGTGCTTGTCGTCAAGCAGTTCGGCCTGGCGGTAGAGGAACTGCTCGACCTCGCGCTGCAGATCGGCGGCGGCCACCAGGCCGGCCGCCGGCAGGGGCGTGCCCGCTTCGGCCCTGCCGCGCGGCGAATGCGACGGCTCGATCGCCTGCGCGCCGGTGGCGCCCTTGGAGTCGTCGCCGGCGATGACCACGTCCTGATCCAGCAGGTGCCGCATGTCGGGTCCGGCGCTCGGGATCGCCCGCTCGGTGGTCGTGCCCATCACGCGGCTCCCTGCATGTAGCGCGACCAGGCGGCGAACTGGCTGCGCATCACGACCTCGGAGGTGCCGTGGTTCGAATAGGCCACGCCGTTCTCGACGCGGTCGTCGCCCAGGTGGCGGTGAAAGCTCACCCAGTCGCCGCCGTCGGAGGCCAGGCCCCACTGCCCCTTTGTCCAGTTCTCCAGGTCGTCTGCATTGATCATCGTGGCCGGCGAGTTCACCAGGTTGTAGTACCACAGGCTGCGACGGTAGATCGCCTCAGGCGCGCCCTTGAGGCGGAAGTGCCAGATCTCCGACAGCGTCTTGTCCGGCGAGATCGGGCGCAGGCAGCGCAGCTGCTGCAGCGGCGACTGCACCGACAGGTACGGGTACACCAGCACGTGGTGGATGCTGCGCGAGAGGTACTCCTCGGTCTTCTGTTCGCCGTACGCCTGCTTCAACAACGCCTCGTACTCCAGCGTGTCCTTGTCCTGCGGACGCAGCCCCATGTAGGCCTTGAGGATGCCGTGGCCCTGCGGGTAGTTGATCGTCTGCACGCTGTCCCACTGCTCGAAGCTCGACGCGAATGCCGACAGCATGTGGTAGTGCAGCGGTGCGGAACCCTTCTGCTCCTTCAGCCGCCGCTCGACGCGCGTGGCCGCGATGCCGGTGGACTGGTGCGTCACCGACGGATGCAGCGCGTCGAGCTGGTTCTCCATGAAGAACTTCCAGTTCGACTGCTGGATCACGCGGTGGCACACCGGCACGATCTCCACCTCGCCGAGGGGCGAGCGATCGCACATGTCGTCGAACGCGACCTTGGCCTCACCGAGAAACTCCAGCAGCGTCGGCCCGTCTGCGCTCAGGCTGGCGAACACGAAGCCGCGGTAGCTGTCCACCCGCGCAGCGGGCTTGAGGTTGCAGTCGGGGTTGCTGCGGTCCATGCGCGTGCCTTCGTAGCCCTTGGCCAGCGGGATCGCGCGGATCTTGCCGTCGAGGTGGTAGCTCCACGCGTGGTACGAGCAGACGAACGCGTCGCCGGTGTTGCCCTGCAAGTTGCCCACCAGTTGCACACCGCGGTGCGCGCAGCGGTTGTGCACCACGTGGATGCGGCGGTCGGCCGCGCGCACCATCACCATCGGCTGGCGGCCGATCGTCACCGCGACATAGTCGCCCGCGTTCGGCACCTGCGACTCGTGGCCGCAGTAGACCCACACGCGCTCGAAGATGCGCTCCATCTCGCGGTCGAAGATCTGCTGGTCGGTGTACACGCTCTTGTGCACGCGGTCGGGCTCGACCAGGCGGGACAGGTCGATCACGGAGTCTGTGGTCATGGCGCTCTCCAAGGGGCTCAGGCAGCCCGCTCGCGGGCGGCTGCGGAGCCCCGATCCAGGTTGGTCTTCATGTGTGCCAGCGTCTCGCGCAGCGCGTCGACGGCGGCCGCGGGCAGCCCATCGATGGCCACCCGGTTGAGCCGGTCGACCGCGGGCCAGATGCGGGCAAACAGGCGTTCGCCGCTCGCGGTGGGCGCCAGGCGGGTCACGCGCAGGTCGCTGGTGTCGGCCAGGCGCGTGACCCAGCCGGCGTGCTCCATGCGATCGACCGTGCGCGTCAGCGTCGTACGGTCGATGGTCGCCAGGTCGGCCAGCTCGCTCATCGAGCAGCGCCGCCGCGCGCACAGCGACGCCAGCACGCGCCACTCTGGCACGCGCAGGCCGAAGTCGCGCAGGGCCTGCGTCAGCCGGCGGTCGCGGCTGCCGATGACCTGGGTCAACCAGAAGAAGGCGTGCTGATCGAGCTCGAAGCTCGCCGGCGCTGGACGGGGCATGGCACGAAACTAGCGCGAGTTATGTGCGTTCGCAACTGTCCAGAACCCGCACCCCGCGGTCCTCGGATCCGCGATCGCGCTACCCGTGCCGACCGCGCAGCCGCCAATCGCCCGGTGTGCGGCCGAAGCGCGCCTTGAAGCTGCGGCCGAATGCCGGCACGTCGCGAAAGCCGTGCGCGAGCGCGATGTCGGCCACGCCGCGCGCCCGCCAGGTGGGGTCGGACAGGGCAGCGGCGCAGCGCGCCAACCGTTCGTCGCGCAGCCAGCGCATCACGCCGGTGCCCAGACCAGCGAAGGCACGCTGCAGCGAACGTGGCGACACGCGCTGCGCACGCGCCAGGGCCTCGACGCTCAAGTCAGGGTCGGCGATGCGTTCACGCGCGTCGCACTGCGCCCGCTCCACCAGCGCGCGCCGCGCGTCGATCGGTGCGTCGTCGGTCGTCGTGCTGTGCGCCGCCAGCAGGTGGAACAACTCGTCGATCAGCACCGCGGCCTCGGTGTCGTCGACCTCGGGCAGAGCCTCGCCCAGGCCCTGCGCGAAACCGTGCAGCACGCGGCCCACACCGAGGGTCGGCCGAAGGCGCTGCGCCAGACACCGGTCGAGGTCGCGCGCCAGGGGCCCGACGCAGCTGCGCGGGGCCTGGATCACGGTCTGTCGAAACGGCCGGTCGAATTCGAGGCGGTAGGGCCGTGAGTTGTGGAACAGCAGCATGTCGCCCGGCAGCAGCAGGGCGTGGGCGCCCGCCTGCTCGACGGCGCAATTGCCGCTGTGCTGCACCATGAAGGTGTAGATATCGCGCTCGTTGGTGCGCGAGATCTGCGCGGCGTCGCGGCGCACGCACTGCGCGCCGGCGTCCACCTGCGAGTGCACGCGGCCGCGTGCGGCTCGTACGTCCATGCGCGCGTGGAAGGCCTGGCGCGCGATCGGTTCGGCGTCCATCGGCACGAAGACCGAGCACACGACCTCGCGCCAGAAGCCGGCCCGTTCGCGCGGCGTGACGCGCGTGGTGTCGAACAGCAGGTTCATCGCTCGTCCTTGGCGCTGCGCGCACAGCCGGTTGACGCGCGCTGCACACGCAGCGGCGTGTCGCGCACCTAGCATGGCCCCTGCCGACGCAGCGTTCGGCATCGGGGCCGGCCCACTCTACTGCCATCGAAAGGAAACGTCATGCCCGCGAAACCCGCAAAGCCGGTCCTCGGTGGCCGCGACAAGGTCAAGGTGGCGATCGCGCAGAAGTCACCCGTGTTCATGAACCTCGACGCCAGCGTCGAGCGCGCGGAAGGCCTGATCGCCGAGGCGGGCCGCAACGGCGCGCAGCTGGTGGTGTTCCCTGAAGCGTGGTTGGCGGGCTACCCGTACTGGACCGAGGGTTGGGACTCCACGCTGCCGCAGTGGGCGGGCGGTCGCATCCTGTTCCGCGACAACGCGCTGGTGGTGCCCGGCGAGCACGCTGAGCGCATCGCGCATGCCGCGCGCAAGGCCGGCATCTACGTCGTCCTCGGCTGCAACGAGATGGATCCGCGGCCGGCCGTCAGCACGGTCTACAACAGCCTGATCTTCTTCGCACCCGACGGCAGCGTGATGGGCCGGCACCGCAAGCTGATGCCGACCTTCACCGAGCGCATGTTCTGGGGCCACGGCGATGCCGACGACTTGGTGGTGTTCGACACCGACATCGGCCGCCTCGGCGGCCTGATCTGCGGCGAGCACCTGATGACGCTGGTGCGCGCGTCGATGATCGCGCAGGGCGAGGACATCCACGTCGCGGTGTTCCCCGGCGCCTTCGAGCTGCACACCGGCCCGCAGCTCGAGGAGCCCGAGAAGATGGGTTGCTTCTGGGGCCACTTCGAAGTGCGCGCGCACGCCTTCGAGGCCGGCGCCTTCGTGGTCTCGGCGTGTGCGGCGATCAACGACGACGACGTCGCCGCCGAGTTTCCCTACAAGGGCAAGATGAACATCGGCTACGCCAACGGCGGCAGCGAAGTGATCGCACCATTGGGCATCGCGCTGGCCGGCCCGACCTACGGCGAGGCGATCGTCTATGCCGAGCTCGAAGCCTGGATGATCAAGGCCACCAAGGCGATCGTCGACACCATGGGCCACTACGCGCGGCCCGACGTGCTGCGGCTGCTGATCCGCCGCGAGCAGGGTTGGCAGCCGCTCGACGCAGCGCGCCAGCTGGCGCCGCTGCGCGCGGTGCTGAACGACGACGCGCTCAGGCGCAGCGCCGACTCACGCGACGTCGCGCCCGAACCGGTGCTCGAGATGGCCGAGGGATTGCGCCGGGCCGTGGGGTAGGCGACCACGCGACCACGCTTTGGTTCCGGCCGGCGCCGGCGCGCCTTCACGTCGCCGTGCGGCGCGAGCCTTCACCGCAGCGACCCGAGGGTCGCTGTCAGTCGTGCTTGATGGCGATCGTCTTCAGCGTCGAGAAGCCGTACAGCGCCTCGAAGCCTTTCTCGCGGCCGTGGCCCGAGCTCTTGACGCCGCCGAACGGCAGCTCGACGCCGCCGCCGGCACCATAGTTGTTGACGAACACCTGGCCGCACTTCAGCGCCCGTGCGACGCGCAGCGCGCGGCTGCCGTCACGCGTCCAGACGCCGGCCACCAGCCCGAAGTCGGTGCCGTTGGCCTGCGCGATGGCGTCGGCCTCGTCGTCGAACGAGATCACCACCTGCACCGGGCCGAAAATCTCCTCCTGCGCCAGACGGTTGTCGTTGCGCACCGGTGCCAGCAGCGTCGGCGCCACGTAGCAACCGTCGCGTGGCAGGTCGCTCTTGAGCTCTGCCTGCGCTGCCACGCGCAGCCCGCTGTCGCGCGCGGCGGCGAGGTAGCTCTGCACCAGCTCCTTCTGCCGCGCCGAGATCAGCGGGCCGACGTCGGGGTCGGCGATCGCCGGACCGACCACGAGCTTCTTGTAGCGCTCGGCCATGCGCGCGACCACGTCGTCGAAGATGCTCGCCTGCACCAGGATGCGCGACGCCGCCGAGCAGGTCTGGCCGGCGTTCTGCACGCCGGCGTTGACCAGGAACGGCAGCGCGGCGTCGAGGTCGGCATCGTCGAACACCAGCTGCGGGCTCTTGCCGCCGAGCTCGAGCGTCACCGGCACCGTGTTCTTCGCGGCCGCCGCCTGCACCTGCTGCCCGACGGCCACCGAGCCGGTGAACGACAGGTGCGCCACGCCGTGGTGGCGCGCCAGCGCGGCACCGGCCTCCTCGCCCAGGCCCGGCACCACGTTGAGCGCGCCGGCGGGCAACCCGCAGTCGTGCGCGATGCGTGCAAACGCCAGCGCGGTGAGGCAGGCCTCTTCCGCCGGCTTGAGCACGCAGGCGTTGCCCATCGCCAGCGCGGCGCCGACCGAGCGGCCGATGATCTGCATCGGGTAGTTCCACGGCACGATGTGGCCGGTGACGCCGTGCGGCTCGCGCAGCGTGAGCGCGGTGTACCCGGTGGTGAACGGGATCGTCTCGCCCATCACCTTGTCGGCGGCGCCGCCGTAGAACTCCAGGTAGCGCGCCAGCGCGTTGGCGTCGGCCAGGCCCTGCTTGACCGGCTTGCCGACGTCGAGCGCCTCCATGCGCGCCAGCACATCGGCGAGCTCGCTCACACGCTGCCCCATGCGGCTGAGGATGCGGCCGCGCTCGGCGGCGCTCATGCGGCCCCACGGGCCCTCGAGCGCGGCCTGTGCCGCGTGCACCGCGGAGTCGATCTCGGCCGGGCCGCCGCGCGCGATCTGCGTCAGCTCGGAGCCGTCGGACGGGTTGAGCAGCGGCAGCGTGCGGCCGAACGATGCGGCAAGCCAATGCCCGTCGATGAAGACGGAGCGGGTGTCGAAGTCGATCGATTCCATGGCACGCACTCCACGGCCGCCGCCGCGTGCGCCGCAAGGCGCATCGACGAGGTCTGCTTGTCGCTTTGGGGCATGATAGTCCGATGCCCTCGAGCGAGTGCCCGTCGTTGCCCGCGTTGTCGTGCCGGCGCCGCAACCCGGCGCGCGGACGATGAGCGTCTTCCTGCTCAAGCGCTTCGCCACCTTTCTCGCCACGCTGGCGGTGGCCTCGGTGCTGGTGTTCGCCGTGCTCGACGTGCTGCCGGGCAACGTGGCGCAAGTGATCCTCGGCGACACCGCCACGCCGGAGTCGATCGCCGCGCTGGAGGCCAAGCTGGGGCTCAACCGCCCGGCGGCGGTGCGCTACGCCGACTGGGTGGGCGGACTGTTGCAGGGCCGCACCGCACAGAGCTACTCATACGACACGCCCACCGCGACGCTGATCGGCGAGCGGCTGCAGGTGACGTTGCCGCTGGCGGTGCTGGCGATGGCCTTCACGGTGCTGATCGGCATCAGCGCCGGCGTCTACGCCGCGGCGCGCCAGAACAAGGCCGGCGACGTCGGCGTGATGGCCTTGAGCCAGCTCGGCATCGCGGTGCCGAACTTCTGGTTCGCGATCCTGCTGATCCTGCTGTTCGCGGTGAAGCTGCAGTGGGTCAACGCCGGCGGCTTTCCCGGCTGGAGCGGGGACGACGGCGGCGGCCTGTGGCCGGGCCTCGCGGCGCTGCTGCTGCCGGCGATCGCGCTGGCCGTGGTGCAGGCGGCGGTGCTGTCGCGCTGGACGCGCTCAGCGGTGCTCGAGACGCTGCGCGAGGACTACGTGCGCACCGCGCGTGCCAAGGGCTTGAGCCGCCGCGCGGTGCTGTGGAAGCACGTGCTGCGCAACGCGATGATCCCGGTGCTCACCATCCTCGGTTTGCAGTTCGCGTTCCTGATCAGCGGCACGGTGGTGGTGGAGAACGTCTTCGTGCTGCCGGGTATCGGCCGCCTCGTGTTCCAGGCCATCGCCAACCGCGACCTGGTGGTGGTGCGCGACGTGGTGCTGCTGCTGGTGGCGATGGTGGTGATCGTCAACTTCGTGGTCGACGTGCTCTATGCGGTGGTCGACCCGCGCCTGAAGGCGAGCGACGCATGAGCGCCGCAGGGCCGTACCGAAGGCGGTCACTCCGCCTCGGGGGGACAGCGCGTAGCGCCAAGGGGGCGGCATGAGCGCAGTGTTGCCGGCACCATCGGCGCCCAACGGCTTCGTCGCGCGCGCGCTGCGCCACCCGAGCTTCGCGATCGGCGCCGTGCTGACGCTGCTCCTGGTGGCAGCAGCCGCGCTGTCGCTGGCGTGGTCGCCCTATGCACCGGCCGAGATCGACATCCCGCACAAGCTGCAGGCGGCGAGCGCCGCGCATTGGTTCGGCACCGACAGCCTCGGCCGCGACATCGCCTCGCAGCTGCTCGTGGGCGCGCGTGCGTCGATCCTGGTGGGCGTGTTCGCGGTGCTGATCGGCTTTTCGATCGGCGTGGCGCTCGGCCTGCTGGCCGCGGCGCGCGGCGGCTGGGTCGACGAAGGCGTGATGCGTCTGTCGGACTTCACCTTCGCCTTCCCGGCGCTGCTGTCGGCGATCCTGCTGGGCGCGATCTACGGGCCGGGGCTCGTCACCGGCATCGTCGCGATCGGCGTCTTCAACGTCCCGGTGTTCGCGCGCGTCACGCGCGCCGCGGCCAATGCGATCTGGGCGCGCGAGTACGTGCTGGCGGCGCGCACCGCGGGCAAGAACCGCTGGCAGATCACCTGGGACCACGTGGTGCCCAACATCGCCAGCGTGCTGATCGTGCAGGCCACCAACCAGTTCGCCACCGCCATCATCGCCGAGGCCGCGCTGAGCTACCTGGGGCTCGGCACCCAGCCGCCGATGCCGAGCTGGGGTCGCATGCTCAACGAGGCTCAGACGCAGATGTTCCAGGCCCCGATGCTGGCGGTGTACCCGGGCCTGGCCATCGTGCTGGCGGTGCTCGGCCTCAACCTGATGGGCGACGGCCTGCGTGACCTGCTCGACCCGAAGCTGGCGCGGAAAAGATGACCCACCCCCGAAGCGGCCTCGCGGCCGCCTCCCCCTCGAGGGGGCGCCGCCGGCGGCCTGGCGGAGCCAGATCCGCGGCGTCCGCTTGGTGGGCGTGTGGTGCTGCCTATCCATCGAATATGCATGCGGGAGCCACATGAAGACCCTGAAGATCGACTTTGTGTCCGACGTCGCGTGCCCGTGGTGCGCGATCGGGCTGAACTCGCTGGAGCGTGCGCTCGAGCGCGTGCGGCCCGACCACATCGAGGCCGAGCTGCATTTCCAGCCGTTCGAGCTCAACCCGACGCTGAGTCCCGACGGTGCCGACACGGTGCAGTACCTGGCGGGCAAGTACGGCATCGGGCCCGAACAGATCGCGCGCAACCAGGCGGCCATCCGCACACGCGGCGCCGAGGTTGGCTTCGCGTTCGGCCGGCGCGCGCGGGTGTGGAACACCTTCGACGCGCATCGCCTGCTGCACTGGGCCGGTCTGCACGGCAAGCAACGCGAGCTGAAGCACGCGCTGCTGAAGGCCTACCACGGCGAAGGTCGCAACCCCGGCGCGCACGACGTGTTGCTCGATCTGGCCGGCGCGGCGGGCCTCGACATCGAGGCCGCGCGCGAGGTGCTGGCGAGCGGCCGCTACGCCGACGAGGTACGCGCCGCCGAAGCGAAGTGGCAGCAGGCCGGCATCCACTCCGTGCCGTCGGTCATCGTCAACGACCGCCACCTGATCCAAGGCGGCCAGCCCCCCGAGGTGTTCGAGCAGGCGCTGCGCCAGATCGCGGCGGCCGAGGCTTGACCACGATGGCACGCAACGTCGAGATCAAGACCCGCATCGCCAGCGTCGACGCGCTGCTGCCGCGCGCGCACGCGCTGGCCGATGGCGATGCGCAGCGCATCGACCAGGACGACACCTTCTTCCGCGTGCCGCACGGCCGGCTGAAGCTGCGCGAGTTCGCCGACGGCAGCGCCGAGCTGATCCACTACCGGCGCCCGGACACCGAGGGCGCCAGACTGTCCGACTACGTGCGCGCGCCGGTGCCGCAACCGGCCGCGCTGCGCGAGGCGCTGCAGCGCGCACTGGGCACCATCGGTCGCGTGCGCAAGCAGCGCTTGTTGCTGCTGGCCGGCGCCACGCGCATCCACCTCGATCGCGTCGCCGGCCTCGGCGAGTTCCTCGAGCTCGAGGTCGTGCTGCGCGACGGCCAGAGCGAGCACGACGGCGTGTCGATCGCCGAACGGCTGATGCGCGAGCTCGGGCTCGCGAGCACACCACGCATCGCCGGCGCGTACCTGGACCTGCTCGCCGCCGCATGAGACAGCCGGGCCGCTCCCAGGCGCTCACCCCTGTGCATGCAGTGCGGAGGTTCGCTCCGTGAGCCTGCTGGCCGTCGACGACCTGTCGGTCACGCTGCAGACCGCGCGCGGGCCCGGCGCCGCGCTGCGCGGCGTGTCGTTTGCGATCGACCGCGGCGAGACGGTGGGACTGATCGGCGAGTCGGGCTGCGGCAAGTCGATCACCGCGCTCGCGCTGATGGGGCTGTTGCCCGACGGCGCGCGCGTCGGCGGCTCGATCCGCCTCGACGGCCGCGAGCTGGTCGGCCTCGACGAGGCCGCGTGGTGCGCGCTGCGCGGCCGGC